>JALYVA010000178.1 GCA_030853485.1 Acidobacteriota bacterium | reverse complement strand
GTGGGTTTGCGAGTGTTGCAGAATTTTGTGGAGCTATAGCTATGCCATTTGTGTATGAGTTGAAGGTGCGCGGGGAGGAACCGGCGTACACGTTTGTTCAGCAGTTGGTGGCCAGGGGAACGCTGGTGGGCACCGGACAGGCTGTGGCTACGCTGACCGATGGCGAGAGGGAGTTTCATGTGCCTGCACCGAAGCAGGGTTTGCTGGTGGAGTGGACGGTCGAGCATGGTGCGGTGATTGAGCGAGGGGATGCGGTGGCGCGCGTGGTGTGTGAGGGGGAGCAGGCTGATGTGGCCGAGGCTGTGCCGATGAGGTTGGGGTAGCGATGCTGACGAAGAGAATCATCGCTTGTCTTGATGTGCGTGGCGGGCGCGTGGTGAAGGGTGTGCAGTTTGTGGATATTGTGGATGCGGGCGATCCGGCGGAACTGGCGCATCGGCATGCGGCGGCGGGTGCGGATGAGATTGTGCTGCTGGATATTACCGCCACACACGAGGGGCGCGGGACGCTGCTGGAGACGGTGAAGCGGACGGCTGCGGCGCTGTTTGTGCCGTTTACGGTGGGCGGTGGGATTCGGTCGGCGGAGGATGCGGCTGCGGTGTTCGATGCGGGTGCGGATAAGGTGAGCATCAACTCGAGTGCGATTGCGCGGCCGGAGCTGATTGGAGAGATTGGCGGGAGCTTTGGGGCGCAGGCGGTGATTGTGGCGATTGATGCGCGGCGCGGCGCGGTGGGAGTCGAGGATGCTGAGGTGTTTGTCAGTGGCGGGCGGAAGGCGACCGGACGGCGTGTTGTGGATTGGGCGCGTGAGGCGGAGGAGCGTGGGGCGGGCGAGATTTTGCTGACGTCGATGGATACCGATGGAATGCGGAAGGGATTCGACTGCGAGTTGACGGCGATGGTGAGTGCGGCGGTGCAGATTCCGGTGATTGCTTCGGGTGGGGCGGGAAGCGCGGCGCACTTTGCGGAGGTGTTCGGACGGGGGAGAGCGGATGCTGCGCTGGCGGCGAGTATCTTCCACTTTGGTGTGACGGACTCGCGGGAGTTGAAGGCGGAGCTGCAGCGTGTGGGCGTGAGTGTGCGGTTGCCGTGTTGAACGGGTTACGCTGATTTGACTTTCAGCAGTGGTAAGTAAGTGCGGGTGCTTGGAGTTGTGCCTCGCCTGGCGCTCAAGAAGATAATTTGTAACGTTGGCCGACACATAACCTAAAAGTGAACGTTGTCTCAGAATCAGACTTTACCTTTTTTTGACGAGAACGTGAGGAGAGAAGAACGATGTTGATCCCTTCGATTGATTTGATGGGTGGGCGGATTGTGCAGTTGGTGCAGGGCGAGAAGCTGAAGCTGGCGTTCGATGATTTTGAGTACTGGATTGAGCGGTTTTCGAAGTACCCGATGGTGCAGCTGATTGATTTAGATGCGGCGATGCGGCAGGGGGAGAACCGTGGGTTGATTGAGATGATCTGCAAGCGGCTGCCTTGCCAGGTGGGTGGGGGGTTGCGGACGGCGGAGGATGGCAGGATGCTGCTGGAGGCCGGGGCGAGGCGGGTGATCTATGGGTCGAGTTTGTTTGGTGCGTCGGAAGAGGATGAGGCGCGACGGCACAAGGTGATTCGGCTGGAGTTTGCGGAGGAGCTGAAGCGTGTGGTGGGGGAGGAGGTGCTGGTGTTCAGCGTGGATACGAAGGGGGGCAAGGTGGCGGTGAAGGGGTGGAAGGATTCGGTGGACCTGACGCCTGAGGAGGCCGTGACTTGGCTCGAGGATAGCTGCGCGGCGTTTCTGTATACGCATGTGGATACGGAAGGGACGATGCAGGGGTTTCCGCTGGATGTGGCGGCGGTGCTGCGGGCTTGTACGGCGAAGCAGTTGATCGTGGCGGGCGGGATCAAGGAGCGGGCCGAGGTGGACGCGTTGGATGCGATGGGCGTGGATGCAGTGGCGGGGATGGCGGTGTACTCGGGGGCGATGGAAGCCTGATTTCGTGCAGCTTCGGCGTTATTTCGACATCTGAGGAGAGTAGGCTCTGCTGCGGATCGCAGGCCAACGAGGAGATGGCGATGGAATATGTGAATCTTGGCAGGACCGGGTTGAAGGTTTCGCGGATTTGTCTTGGTTGCATGAGCTATGGCGAGCCGACGCCGGGTGGAGGCGGACGCCAAATGTGGGCATTGAATGAGTCGGAGAGCCAGCCGTTCTTCAAGCAGGCGCTTGAGGCCGGGATCAACTTCTTCGATACGGCGAACGTATATTCGAGTGGAAAGAGCGAAGAGGTGCTGGGGCGCTTTCTCGCAAAAAATACGCGGCGCGAGGATGTGGTGATCGCGACCAAGGTGCATGGGGCGATGCGCAAGGGGCCCAATGGAGGCGGCCTTTCACGCAAGGAGATCTTCTACGAGCTTGACCAAAGCCTGAAACGGCTGGGCACCGATTATGTGGACTTGTACCAGATTCATCGGTGGGACGATGAGGTTCCAATCGAGGAGACGTTGGAGGCGCTGCACGATGTCGTCAAGATGGGAAAGGTACGGTATCTTGGCGCTTCTTCAATGTATGCGTGGCAGTTTGCCAAGGCTCTATTTCTGGCGGACCAGCATGGGTGGACGCGGTTTGTTTCGATGCAGAACCACTACAATCTGCTCTATCGCGAGGAGGAGCGGGAGATGATGGGGTTGTGCGCGTCTGAGGGAATCGGGGTGCTGCCTTGGAGTCCTCTGGCGCGAGGACGGCTGGCGCGGGCGTGGGGTTCTGAGACGACGGTGAGGCTGGAGACTGACCAGTTCGGCAATGGGATGTATGCGAGGACCGAAGAGGCTGATAAGGCGGTGGTGGATCGGCTGGGGGAGGTGGCGGAGCGACGTGGTATTTCGCGGGCTACGCTGGCGCTGGCGTGGATGTTAACCAAGCCGGTGGTGACTTCTCCGATCGTTGGAGCTACCAAGCTTGGGCACTTGCAAGATGCTGAGGCGGCTCTGGCGGTGAAGTTGACACCGGAGGAGATAGGTTTGCTCGAAGAGCCCTATGTACCGCATCCGGTGCTGGGAATTAAGTAAATTCCTGGGGAATACCTCTGCGGGATCCTGGGCGGGCGGTTGGCGAAAGGACGCGCTTACTGACGCGAATACTCCTCCCTTCGCGTGGAAACTGCGAAAGGGTGGAGACCCAAATTCGGGGATATCGCTGCTTCGGTTCCGATTTACGACAGTCTTGGTTTGTGGGCCGTTGACTTCGAAGTGATACCCATTCGCGGCGTGGTTGGGCCGCCGCTCCTTAGTCGCTGGCGCCGAGGGTGTCGGGGGTGGCGTAGTAGCCTTTGCGGGCCTGGATTTTTTCGTCTTTGCCGCAGGTGATGTTGAGGTTGCGGTAGGTGCCGTCGATTTTGGGGTTGGTGGGGGTGTAGCTGGCGAGGTATTGGGTGCGGAGCTCGTCCTGAATCTGGTTGAAGGCGTCTTCGAGTTTTTTGCCGTTGTTGCCTACGTTGATGACGCGGCCTCCGGTCTCGGAGGCGAGGCGCTGCATGGCGCTATCGCCGCTGTAGCCCATGGTGAAGCCGCCGTAGAATCCGCGGTCGGCGATGAGGATGACGTAGATGATGGCGTTGGCCTTTTGGGCGGCTTCGATGGAGGATTTGAGGGTCTCCTGCGAGCCCTGATCTTCGCCGTCGGTGAGCAGGACGAGGATCTTGCGGCCGGCTTCCTGGCGGAGCTTGTCGTGGGCGGCGAGGTAGACGGCGTCGTAGAGCAAGGTGCCACGGGCGTCCCCGTTGCCTGTGACCGAGCCGGTGCCTGCGCCTGTGTTGATCTGGGCGGTGTCGATGGAACGTTTGATCTCACGCGGGCTGTTGGTGTAGTCGGCGAGCAGATTGACGTTGATGTCGAAGGAGATGAGGAAGGCTTCGTCCTTGGGGGTGAGGACGTCTTTGAGAAACTCGGCGCCGGACTGCTGCTCGAGGGGGAGAACGTTCTGCTGACTGCCGCTGGTGTCGAGGAGGATGCCGATGGTGAGAGGGAGATTTTTTTCCTGGGTGAAATTTTTGGTCTTCTGCAAGAGCTTGTCTTCGTAGATGCTGCAGTCGTCTTTCTTGAGGCTGGTGATGTAGCCGTTTTTGTCGCGGACGGAGAAGAAGACGTTGACGAGATTGACGTTGACTTTGAGGGTCTGGACGTCGTCCTGCTGGATGGGCTGGGCTGCGGCGCTGCTGGCGGGGGGTGGGCCTTCGGGAGAGGGGGCTTCCTGAGCATAGAGAGCGGAGGTGGCCAGGCAGAGGACGGCGGCGAGGCAGAGATGACGCATGAGGTATTAGACGTTGGAGGGTGGGGGGAGTTTGGAAAATAATGCGCTGCCGCGCGGGCCTCCTACGCGGAGGGCGGTCACTTCGTGACTTGTATACCCCTTCGGTGGGCGCTCCCGTTGGTCGCGAGCGATCTTCGTTGCCGACCATCGGGAGGCCCGGGGCGAAGCCGGTATACACCCCACGAAGTGGGCGCTTCCCGCGCAGGGAGCCCGGCCGGCAGGCCACATCTTTTCTAGTGGCGCAGGGTGCGGGAGGAGCGGAAGGCGGTGAAGCCGAGGATGCAGAGGACAACGAGGAGGGCAAACCAAAGGAGGTGGGGGTGGCGCTCAGTGAAGGTGCGTGTGTCGGCCGGGGTGCGGTAGGCCGGGTTGAGCTGCTCGGGACCGAGGTTCGCGGTTTGAGACTTGGGTGAGGGGGTCCAAAGGCGCGTGTAGTCGTATTGAGGGGCGTTGAGGGCGGGGTCGCCGTAGAAGAGGGTGAGGGGCGAGGAGGAGAGTGCGTCGAAGCAGAGTTTACGCTGGCGGGTTTCGAGGCGAACGGAGGTGACGGGGAGCGGCAGGTCGTCGCCGTTATCGATGGCGACTTCGACGCTGGCGGGGCTTTGCATGTTGGAGCCGAGGGTGGCGGGGACGGAGAGCTGCTGCTGCCGAATCTCATGGCCGGCCTGGGTGAGGTAGACGCGGAAGATGGTGCCGGCGAGGGTTTCGCTTGGATTGTCGGCCGGGTTGCCGCTGCGGATGGAGGTGGGATGCTCGTTGCGATCGTCGCTGGAATTTGCCGGGAGATTGTCGCCGGGGAGCTCAGGGCTGGCGTCCCCCTCAGGAGCGAGAGGGCGGTCGGTGATGTGGATGTCGCGGCTGAAGTTGGATTTATAGGAGGGGTCGAGGTCGAAGGAGACGCGATCGATGGGGATGCGTTCGGCGAGGGTGAAGGCGGCGATGCTTTTGCGATTGCGTTGTGTGATCGAGGAAGTGACGGCCGCAGTGGTGTAGAGGGACTGGGCTTCGCGGCTGGGTGGGACGGTGACTCCCTGGACAATCTTGAGGAGAGATTGCAGGGTGAAGGCGGGGGTACCGGGGGCCGCAGAGAGGGTGAGTTCGATGTGGAGGTAGGGGAGGTCGGTCTCCTGGAGGGGGATGGTGGTGCTTCGGGAGAGGTGCTGGCCGGAGAGGTCGAAGAGGGTGAAGGCGCCGAGCGCGGCCTGGTGGGTGTAGTCGGGGTTGCGGGTGCCGGAGACGGTGGCGGTGGCGAGGAAGTTGTGTCCGGCGAGGTTGAGGACGAGCTCGGTGTAGGGGCGGTGGGGCATTTCGAGGTCGAAGACGATGGCGTGCTGGCGCAGGCTGAGATTGCGGATCTGCGCGGAGTCGGGATCGGGTTGCTGCGGTTCGCTGAGCGTGATGGCGTAGGGGATTTCGCGGCTCTCCTGGTGGGCTTGGTCGAAGAGGCGGAGGTCTTTGAGCGAAGGCGCGGCGTTGGGGAAGAGAGCGGGGTCGAGGATGACGCAGGTCTGGCCTGGGGTGGCGCCGGAGGCCGGAGCGGAGAAGGAGAGGGTGCGCTCGAAACGGAAGTTCTGGCGGGGGCTGGGCTGGTTTGGGGGAGGCGCGGATTGCCAGAGAAGAAGCGCGAGCAGGAGGGCGGGCTTCACTGGGGGGCTCCGGGTTGGGGAGACGGGGTTTCGGCGGCCGGGTTGCGGCGAGGATTGCCGGGTTTCGCGAGGCGCGTGGGTTTCGTGCCGGACTCGGGTCTAGTTCCAAGTTCAGGTGCAGGTTCCGGTTCAGGTTCGGAGGCGCGGAGGGCGAGCCAGTCTTTCTGGTAGGCGAAGCTGATGGCCATCAGAAGTGCGCCGAGACCGAGGATGCTGAGGATGCGATATCCCTGGCTGAGGCTGCGCAGGTCGTAGAGGAAGACTTTGCCGATGGTGAAGACGAGCAGGACGAGTGCCTGCCATCGGAGAAAGGCGGAGCGCTTCCAGAATCCGGCGGCGAGCAGGGCGGCTCCGTAGAGCATGAGAAAAGCGGAGATGCTGAGGGAGCGCTGGAGGTCGGCGTCGGGGTTGCCGGCGGGGTTTTGCCAGATGGTGGCGAGCTCGCGAACGGTGGCGAGAATGGCGGTGAGGTTGAGCGCGAGGACGGAAGTGGCGGCGATGGAAAGCCAGCTCGGGGAGAGTTCTTCGCGTTGTGTGCGGTGGGCGTGGAGGGCGATGGCAGATGCCAGGGCGAGGGCGAGGATGCCGGTGAGGGCGGTTGCGAAGCGGGTGTTGAGGAAGGCGGTTGGGACGTTGGAATAGAGCCAGAGCGGCTGGAGGAGGAGGCCAGCGACGCCGAGCGCGAGGGCGACGATGCCGAGCCGGCGGAGGGTGGTGGACGGGGACGAATGGGGTGGGTGGGGAGGGGAGAGCGGATCGCTTTCGCGATGCCCCACCTTAGCCGCGATGAGATTGCGGCGAAGATGGGGCACCTGGGTTGTGGGGTCTTGCGTGGAGGTTATGGGATGTTCGGTGGAGGTTGTGGGGTCTTCGGTGGTGGGGTTCACCGCGAAAGATGCCGCGGTTGCGGCGGGGGAGGTGAGGCGGGAGGAGATCCAGAGCAGGGCTACGGCTTCGGCGAGCCAGCCAATGGTGATCCAACGGCCTGTGGCTTTGAGCGGGATGGCTATGGTGAGGAAGACGATCGCGAGAGTGAGGTGGATTGCAGAGGTGAGGCGGGTCTGGTACTGCGGCTGGGGCAGACGGGTGAGGGCGAGATAGATGGCGGCGAGCAGGAGGGCGACCCAGGGGAGGAGATCGTGATGGTGCGCGTCCTCGAGCAGCATGTAGAGGGCGAAGGCGGTGAAGGCGGCGTTGGCGAGAGGGAGGAAGACTTCGAGGATCGGGGTGTAGGGAGGCTCGGCTGATTCATCAGAGTGGGGTGGTGCGGCCGTTCGGAGTGATGGGGTAAGGAAGGCTAAGAAGAACAGCGCGATGAAGAGGGTGGTGATGCCAAACGGGCCGAAGGGATGGAGGCCGAAGAAGCCGTACCAGCTGATGTACCAGGTGATGAAGTAGGCGGCGGTGGCCGGGAAGGCTCCGAGGAGCAGGCGTGGCCAACTTTTGAGGTGTACAAGCGCGATGGTTGCGAGGTCGATGGAGAGGAGGTAGGTGAAGAGGAAGACTTCCTGATTAGCACCGGTGGAGAGCAGGAGCGGGGTGACGAAGGCTCCGGTGAGGGCGTAGGCGGCGAGGATTTCGCTATTCTGGGACCATGCCATGTAGGCGTTCCACACGGTGACGAAGACCATGGCTGCGAGGGCGGCGGCGGCTGGGAGAAGATGGTAGAGCTGGAAGGCGGCCCAGAGGGAAAGATAGAGCGCTCCGCTGCCGATGGCTTTGAGCGAGTACGAAAAAGCGGGGAAGCCGGTGCGGCGGAAACGCTCGGACCACAGGATGACGGCGGCCCCGGCGAGGAGGCCGGCGAGCACGCGACCGAGGGGGCCGATCCACTGGTTGTCGATGGCCCACTTGAGAAAGAGAGCGGTGGCGATGAGGAGGGCGACGATGCCGATGCGGCTGAAGAGCTGGGAGCCTATGCGATCTTCGAGGGAGGCTTTAGGTTTGGTTGGGTGGGTGGCGGAGGTAGGGGCTGTCGGGGGGTGAATTGCTGCGGGCTTTGGCGGCGGGGCTGTGGTGGATGGCGGGGCCGTGCCGCGGAGTTCGGCGACTTCGCGTTCGAGTGTGTAGACGCGGGCGGTGAGAGCGGCGAGGGCGGCTTCGGGGTCGAGTGAAGTTCTGGGAGGCTGGTGCTCGTCCGCGGCCATGGCAATTACTTTACGCTAATCGCTTCGGGCATCAGCGGGTCGCTCTGAGTGTGCGCGGCAGTGGAAGTTATGGGGCTGTGTTGTTAGTCTTTGCGCTGAGGGGCGACGGGAATGGGCGTGCGGGTGCTGGTGGTCGATGACGATGAGGTGAGCCGGGAGGTGCTGGCGGCGCTGCTGGACGATGCGGGGTATCGGGTGGAGGCGGTGGAGTCGGGAGATGCGGCAGAGATGTATGTGCGTGCGGTGCGTCCTCTGCCGGAGGTGGTGCTCGCGGACATGCAGATGCCGGGTCTTTCGGGGGATGCGCTGGCGCGGCAGTTACGGGAGGCTTGCGGTGCGGGGACTGTGCTGCTGGCGATGAGCGGAAGCGCGCCGGCGGATGAGGTGGGCGGGGAGTTCGATGGATTTCTGCTGAAGCCTTTTTCGATGGAGGCCTTGGCGGCGGCGATTGCGGGTGGCGTGGCAGGGGCGGAACGGCGTCCGGATGGAGTGCGTGTTCTGGATGAGACGGTGTATGCGAAGCTGGCGGCGAGGATGCCTGCGGCGAAGCTGGATGAATTGTATGCGTTGTGCCTTGCGGATACGGAGAGGCGTGTGTCTACGATGCGCGTTGCAGGGGAGGCTGGCGCGGACGAGGATTATCGCAGAAGCGCACATGCGATTCGGGGCAGCGCCGGAATGGTTGGGGCCACGGAGCTGCAAAAGCTTGCAACATGCGCAGAGCAACGGGGGCTGCGTGATGATCATGTAGCTTCACATCAGGAATTCATGCTGAGCTGCGAGAGGCTGCGGCGTATGCTTGTCGCACACCAAAATGGAGTGGAGCGGGCCATGAAAGTGCCAGGAGACGACGCGCAATGAAGGAAGCTGGAAAGAGATCCGACGAGTTAGGCATGGGGAACGGTTCGATCCGGATTGTGGTTGCGGACGACCATCCGGTGGTGCGTTTTGGCGTGAAGAACATGCTCGAGAGTGAGCATGGATTCGAAGTAGTGGGCGAGGCTGAGGACGGCGATACGGCGATCACGCAGACGCTCGAATTGGAGCCGGACATTCTGCTGCTGGATTTGCAGATGCCGCGGCTGCCGGGGCTGGAGGCGCTGCGGGCGATTATGAACAAGTCGCCGCGGGTGAAGATCATCATGCTGACGAGCACCATCTCGACGCAACAGATCATCGAGGCGCTGCAGATTGGCGCGCGCGGGATCGTGCTGAAGGACACGGCGGTCGGCGATCTTTCGCGTTCGATGCGCGCGGTGTTGTCGGGCGATTATTGGATCGGCGGCGAGCGTGTGGCGAACCTAGTGAGGGCGTTGAACGACCTGATGAAACAGGCGGCCGCGGTGCCGGAGCGGAAGACGTATGGGTTGACTCCGCGGGAGATTGAAGTGGTGACCTGCATTGTGGAAGGCTGCAGCAACAAGGATGTGGCCAAGCAGTTCACGATCAGCGAGGAGACGGTGAAGCGGCATCTGTCGAATATTTTCGATAAGACGGGGGTCTCGACGCGGCTGGAGCTGGCGCTGTTTGCGATTGCGCATAAGCTGGTGATGCTCGAGAGCTGATGTCCTGCCGGACGGGCGCCCTGCGCGGGCGGCGCCCACTTCGTGGGGGGTATACCCCTTCGGTGGCGCTTCCGTTGGTCGCGATAAAATCTCATTGCCGACCAATGGGAGGCCCAAGCGAAGCGGTATACATGGCACGAAGTGCCCGCGCCGCATCGGGTCCCCGCAAACAGGTCTTCGTTTGTGGGGTGACGAAGCGTAGCGGGCCCGTCCGGCAGGACAGCTTCGGTAGTATCGAAGGATGGCACCTTCAGAGACAGTTGATTTGCTTGTGATCGGCGCGGGGCCTACGGGCCTGGCATGCGCGATCGAGGCGCAGCGAGCGGGGTTTTCGGCTGTGCTGGTGGACAAGGGCTGCCTGTGCAACTCGCTGTTCCACTATCCCGCGCACATGACGTTCTTTACGACGCCGGAGCTGCTGGAGATCGGCGATATGCCGTTTTCGAGCCCGAACCAGAAGCCCAATCGCAATGAGGCGCTGGAGTACTACCGCAAGGTGGCCGAGCATTACAAGCTGGACGTTCGGCAGTATGAGAATGTCGAGCGCGTGAGCGGAAGCGATGGGGACTTTACGGTGCATACGACGGATCAGTTTGGTCGCCTGCTTGAGCATCGTGCGCGCAAGCTTGTGATTGCGACCGGATACTATGACCTGCCGAACTACCTGGGATTTCCGGGGGAAGACCTGAGCAAGGTGAAGCACTACTACCATGAAGCGCACCCATATTATGGGCTGGATGTGGTGGTGATCGGGGGCAAGAATTCAGCGGCGATTGCGGCGTTGGACCTGTGGCGGCATGGAGCCAAGGTGACGCTGGTACACCGAGGACCCGCGATGCATCGCCATGTGAAGTACTGGATTCTGCCGGACATCAACAACCGCATTAAGAACAGCGAAGTGACGGCTTACTTCGACAGCAATGTGGCCTCTGTTTCAGAGGACGAGGTGACGGTCGCAATGCCTGAGGGTGAGGTGACGATTGCGAACCAGTTTGTCTTTGCACTGACGGGATATCATCCGGACTTCGCGTTCATTGAGCGGCTGGGAGTGAAGCTGGATGAGGAAAATGACCGTTGTCCGGCGTGCGATCCGGCTACGCTTGAGAGTAATGTCGCGGGGATCTATGTTGCCGGGGTGATTGTGGCGGGGGAGCGTACGAATGAGATCTTCATTGAGAATGGGAGATTTCATGGCAAGTTGATTGCGGAGAGCCTGCGGAGAAAGCTGGCGCTGCCGCTTGGGCACCCTACGCGGGCGGCGGTCACTTCGTGACGGGTATACCCCTTCGGTGGGCGCTCCCGTTGGTCGCGAGCTGAGATCTTCGCGGCGGCTAGAGGGTGCCCAGCCGCCTCGATGTTTTAGCCGATGACGCGGCGGAGGAAGCCTCGTATCCCGAGCCAGGTGAGCAGGCAGAGTGAGGCGACCAGCATGCCTACGATGAGCAATGGATTCATGTGGGGCAAGTTGGGGGTGATGGCGGCGCGCAGGCCTTCACTCATGTAGACGATGGGGTTGAGCAGAACGCCAACCTGGAGCCAGCGCAGGTGATTGAGGGCGGCCCAGGGGTAGTACACGCAGCCAAGAAATGTAATGGGGACGACGACGACGCCGAAGATCAGTCCGATCTGCTGCGGCTTGACGCTGGTGCCGATGGTGAGGCCGAGTGCGCCCGCAGTGAGGCTGGCGAGGACCACGATGAGGATAAGAAAAGGCCAGCTGTCGATTCGCGTGGCGGGGTGAATTGCCGGAACGTAGAAGGCCAGAGGATAGACGATGCAGGCGGCGACGACGCTTTGGACTGCCGAGAAGCAGATCTTTTCGATGGCGACGGCAGCGACGGGCAGAGGACACATGACGCGGTCGTCGATCTCGCGGGTAATGCCGAACTCCTGCGCGAGCGGAAGGGCGACGGCGGCGATACCGGAGAACATGATGGCGACCGCCATAAGACCGGGAAGGAGAACGGTGGAGAAGGCGTTACCGGCCATGGCTCCCGTGGGGTTCATGGCGGTGCCCGCATTCATGTGCGGAATGACGTAGGTAAAAACGAAGAGGAAGAGCAGAGGGTTCATGCAGACGCGGATGACGAAGGGGAAGAGTTCGCGGCGGAGGACGTGAAGATCGCGCAGGAACAGCCCTGTGAACGCGCGGAGGTATTGCAGGAAGGGCGAGCCTTGAGAGCCACGACTGGACGGCGCGCCGGTGCCAGGAAGGACGGGTTCGAGTTCGGCGGTTGAGGTCATGATATGTGTCTCTTGTTTCTACTCGCGCAGGTCTCGGCCGGTGAGGCGGATGAAGACGGTTTCGAGGCTGGTTTCGGTAATGGTGAGGTCGCGGAGGCCATACGGATTGGCTTCGCGCACCACATCAGAGAGCAGACCTTCCGCACCCTGGGCGAAGATGCAGACGCCTTTCGGATTGGACTCCGCACTGACGACGCCGGGAAGTTTCTGGAGTTGCCCGACAAGCACCGGAAGGTTCTGGTGGCTGCGGAGATCAAGCTGATAGACGCGCTGGGCACCGATGGAGCCTTTGAGGGCAGCCGGGGTATCCTCGACGAGGATTTTGCCGTGATCGATGATGGCTACGCGATCACAGAGCTCATCGGCCTCTTCCATGTAGTGGGTGGTGAGGACGACGGTGATTCCCTGCTCGCGGAGACCTCGAACGGCGTCCCACATGGCGATGCGGCTTTGCGGATCGAGGCCTGCGCTGGGCTCGTCGAGGAAGAGGACCTTGGGGCGGTGGGCGATGGCGCGGGCGATCTGGACGCGCTGGGCGAGGCCGCCGGAGAGCTGCGCGGGATAGGCTTTGCTGCGTTCGGTGAGATGGAACTGGGCGAGCAGTCGTTCGGTACGCTCAGTGGCCTCGGGGCGCGAAAAGCCGAAGTAGAGACAGTGGAAGTGGATGTTTTCGAAGATGGTGCAGGCGCGATCGAGGGTGTTGTATTGGGGAACGACGCCGATGGAGCGCCGTGCGAAGGCAGGATTCTGGACGACATCGATACCTGCGATGCGGACGCGGCCTGCGGTGGGCAGAGCGCGGGTGGTGCAGATGGAGATGGTGGTGGTTTTGCCGGCACCGTTGGGACCGAGAAGGCCGAAGAGCTCCCCCTCGCGCACGGACAGATCGATCCCGTCGACGGCGACGACGCGCTGCTTGCCTTCATAGACTTTCTGGAGAGCTTCGATCTCAACGATCACAACGCCTGGTTCCCTTTTCGATGTGTTGATTATATGCAGCGCTAGGTCATCCGGATGACGATTTTGCCGAAATGCGAGGCGGACTCCATGTGGTGGAAGGCTTCGCGGATTTCATTTGGAGCGAACGTGCGGTCGATGACGGGGTGCAGCGCAGCCTTGCTGATGAAGGCGTTCATCTGCTCGAACATGGCGCGGGAGCCGACGTAGATGCCTTGGACGCGGATCTGTTTGTGAAGGAGGGGCGTGAGCGCAACGGGCTCGGCGGTGGCGGCGCCGGAGAGGACGCCGATCTGGGCGATCAGGCCTCCGGTACTGACTGCACGCAAGGACTGTGCGAAGGTTCCAGCGCCGCCGACTTCGATGATGCGGTCGGGGCCTTTGCCTGCGGTGATCTCGGTGGCCCATTTGGACCAGTCGGGATGCTGTTTGTAGTTGAAGCCCTCGGCAAGACCGAGCGTGCGGGCGCGCGCGAGCTTGTCGTCGCTCGACGAAGTGCCGATGACGGAGAGGCCGAGAGCACGGGCAAACTGAAGGGCGAAGATGGAGACGCCGCCGGTGCCCTGGATGAGGACGGTATCACCCGACTGAGCGGGACTGGCCGGGGCTCCCGCGTGCTGGAGGGCGTTCCAGGCAGTGAGCGCGGCGCAGGGGAGGGTGGCGGCTTCTTCGTAGCTGAGGTGCCCGGGAAAGCGAATGACGCCGTCCTGATGGAGCAGCGCATATTCGGTGAGCATTCCGTCGGTGTCGCCGCCGAGGGCTTGTTTGGTCTTGTCGGCGCTGAGTGGGCCGTCCAGCCAACGCTGCATGAAGATGCCGCAGACGCGGTCTCCCGTCTGCACGCGTGTGACGCCCTCCCCGACGGCGACGACCTCGCCCGCACCGTCGGAACAGGGGATGCGAGGAAGGGCCATTTTGGGGTTGTAGAGGCCTTTCACCATCATGAGATCGCGGAAGTTGAGCGAGACAGCGTGGATGCGGATGAGCACGGCGCCGGGAAGGAGCTGTGGGGTGGGGAGTTCGACTTGCTGAAGCTGGTCAATGCCAAATTCTCTGATGGGGAAAGCGAACATGTCAGGTCTCGTAGGGTGTTGGGTAAGAGAGGAACTGCTGTCATGAGAGATGCGTCACGGCGTGGGTTCGGCGAAAAACTATTTTTGCTGTTGAATGGGCGCGGCGTAGAATGTGCCTATGTCGCGAGGATGGGAGAGTAAATCCGTGGAAGAACAGCAAAATGAGGCCGCTGCGCCGAAGCCTGCCGCCGCCGATGGACGTGTGGAAGAGGCGGAGCTCAAACGCAGGCGACAGGCGTTGGAAATGCAGCGGGAGCGCATTCTGTCAGAACGAACCTCAAGCGCGCATCGCCGTTCCGCACTGACTAATGCTCTGGCCGATATTGAAGAGAAGCTGGCCGAACTGGGCTGGACGATCCATATGTGAGTTTGTCTTGCAACTTCGCTGCTGCTGGACCGCAGTCTGCCCTCGCGAAGCTCAGCTGCGCCGGTTCAGGACCATTGAGTTAGCCTGATCGATGCTGGTCATCAGGACAGAGTGGATGTTGACGTGGGCGGGGCGTGTGGCGGCCCAGACAATGGCGTCGGCTACGTCTTCCGGTTGCAGCGGCGTGATGTTTTGGTAGACCTTGGCGGCTTTGTCCTGGTCGCCATGAAAGCGGACAGCACTGAAGTCGGTCTCGACCATGCCGGGGTCGATGGAGGTGACGCGCACGGGGGTTCCCATAAGGTCGAGCTTGAGGCCTTCGCTGATGGCCTTTTCGGCTGCTTTGCTTGCGCAGTAGACGGCTCCGTTTGCGTAGGTGAGGTGGCCTGCAGTAGATCCCAGGCTGATGACGTGTCCCCGGCCGCGCGAGACCATGCCCGGAACCACAGCGCGGGTGACGTAGAGCACGCCCTTGACGTTGGTGTCGATCATCTCTTCCCAATTTTGGGGGTCGTCTTCGTAGACCTTGGCGAGGCCGCGGCTGAGACCGGCGTTGTTGACCAGGATGTCGATTTCGCGCCAATCGGCCGGGAGGCTCGCGATGGACGCCTCCACCTCGGCACGACGTTGTACGTCGAGCTTGAAGATGTGGACGGAGCGGCTGCCGGAGGCGATCAGGGCTTGCTGGATCTCTTCGAGGCGGTCGAGCCGCCGGGCGCAGAGCAGGACACGCGCCCCCTCGCGAGCAAAGGCGATTGCGGTGGCGTGGCCGATGCCTGAGCTGGCACCGGTGATGAGGACGGTCTTGTCTTGCATTGGCTGGTGAGAGGGCATGAGGTTTTTATATCGCAAACCGAGGCATGCCTGCCCGGCTGAGACCACGATCACTTCGCGATGCCTAGGGGCTGAGGAAAGGTGAGGAGCCGGTCGGGGTGTTCCAGTGGTAGCGGGTGTCGGCTGAGCCGGATTTGCCTTTGAGCGAGCGCCAGTGTTCGGGGAGGCTGGTGTCGAGCCAGTCGGTGGGCTGGAGAGCGGTGCCTCCGGAGGCGGCGATCTGGAAGGCCTCGCGGAGAGCGGCTTGCTGCTCGGGGCCACGCTGGTCGGGGGCGATGGAGACCAAGGTGGTTGTGCCGGTGCGGGAGAGGAGGTCGAGGTATTGGCGGTTCTGCTCCCAGGGGACGAGGCTGGTGATGCCTACAAGGTCGGCGTCGAGGATGAAAAAAGCACCGTGCTGGGGAAGCCTGAAGGCAAGAGTGTTGAGGCCCATGCGGCGGGTGCGTTCCCACTGGTGGCCGCTGGTGTCGTCGCCGGTGCGCTGGAGGTCGAAGAGGCCCTGTCCGAGGTGGCCGACGGTGTTGCAGCCATCAAGGAGAACTTCGGGCCCGACGGCGCTTCGGATGAGCGCGTAGAGCTGCGCGATGACTTCGGCGTTGGTGAGGCTGGGGTCGTGGAGCGCCCAGCCAGGGAGAGTGGGCTGCGGGCCCATCTCGAAACCCCACTGGCCGAGGAGGTCGTAGGTGGAGAAGTCGTGCTTGACCATCTCGTAGCCCCACTGGGCGAGAGTGCGGAATTTTTCACGCACCGCTTGCTGGGCTTCGGGATGCGTGGGGTCGAAGGCGAGTTCGGCGGCGCGGCTTTGCTGCTGGCCGAAACGTGCGGCGGGGAGAAGAAGGTCGGGTGCGGTTTTTGCTGGAGCTTCGAGAGGTCGCACCCAGATGCCAGGCCGGGTGTTGCGCTGCTTGATCTGGCGGGCGAGGTCGGCCATGCTGGGCCAGTCGGGCGTGGCGTCGGTCCAGCCTCCATCGATGACGGAGAAGGGTCTCGGGCCTTGTTGCGGCGAGAGGGCGGCGATGAAGTCGGTGTCGCGCAGGATGGAGGCGGAGGTGCTGTGGCCGTAGCTGTAGCACCAGTCGTTGGCGCCATAGATGGGCTGCATGGGGCGCGAGGGCCGGGCGCAGAGGCTGCGGCAGAGTGCGGCTACGGCGTGCTGGGGGTCCTCGCCTGCATTGCCCCGGCGAGTGACGATGGAGGCCATGGGGAGAGTGCGGCTGCCGAGGCGAACTCCGTTGCCTCCGTTGGTGACATTGAGCCAGAGGGACATGCCTTCCTGGTCGAGCTGCCAGAAGCAGAGGGCGCGGGCATCGGTCTGGACGCCGTAGGTGTGGCAGGCGGTGCCGTCCCAGGTAGCGCAGTACCAGGGGAGGACGCGCTCGGGAATGAGGTTGCGCCAGCCGAGATCGCCGTAGCTGCGCTCCCAGGCGTCGCCGAGGATCTGGATATTTTCCGGCACGTCGGTTTTCCAGCGGAGATGCACCACGGCCACGGGATGCGAGGGCGATTCCAAGGCGAGGGTGAGCTGATGGTTTTTCGGGATGGTTCGGACGGTGACATCGTTTGCCTTCCATTGTTCATCGGAGTCGGTGGGATGCAGCTCGACTGGGTCGACAGGAACAGTTTTGCGGAACGCGGGGAAGGCGATGACGGTGTCGGGTGGGCGGAGGAGATGGAGGAAAGAAGTGGGCGGGGGCGTGGCCGCGCGGCCGGGGAGGGTAGAGGATGCGGTAAGGGCGAGAGTTCCGGTTTGCAGAAAGGTGCGGCGGGTTACCTGGCTGGGTTTTGGCATGGTGGCGTTGTGTGGATTTTACTTTGATAAGCTTTGGGGACTCCGATGAAGACTTTATTTTTCGCTCTGTGGTTTGGGTTTGCGTGTGGCGGTGTGGGCGCGCAGAAGCTTGTGTGGCAGCCAACGGCGGGACATACGCAAATGCCGATTTGGCCGGGAGCTGTGCCTGATTCGCAGCCTGTGGCGGGGCCGGAGGTAGCGACGAGCACGGGAGAGGCTTCGCTTGTTGCGGGAAAGCCGTGGGTTGGGGTGAATAATGTCTCGCGGCCTGCGATGACGGTCTATTCGCCGACAGGAAAGAATACCGGGGCTGCGGTCGTTGTGTTTCCGGGTGGAGGCTACCAAATGCTTGCCATCGATCTTGAAGGTACGGCGGTCTGTGACTGGCTGGTGCCCCGGGGGATCACGTGTGTGCTGTTGAAGTATCGCGTGACGGATGTGGGGCCGTACCCGAAATCAGGACCGTATCCAGAATCACCGATGGCTTTGGAAGATGCGCAGAGAACCATGGGTCTGGTGCGCCTTCATGCCGCGGCGTGGCACATCAACCCGCATAAGATCGGTGTGCTTGGGTTCTCGGCCGGTGGGCATCTCGTGGCAGCCATCAGCACGCACTTCGAGAAGCGCTTGTACCCGGCTGTCGATGCCGCGGACAAAGAGAGCTGCCGTCCTGACTTCGCGGTGGCTGTCTATCCGGGACATCTGTCGCTCTCTGCGGCCGAGTGGGATGCCAGGCAAGGCACCAGGAAGTTTGTGATTCGCAGGCCGGAGCATGAGACGCCGGCAGATAAACAATTTGGGTTGAATCCTGATGTTCCTGTGACGGCGCGGACGCCGCCTACGTTTTTGCTGCAGGCCGAGGACGACCACGTGGACAGCGTGAACGACTCTCTGGCTTACTACATTGCGCTGAAGAAGGCTGGGGTCCCTGTGGAGATGCATTTGTACGCGCAGGGTGGACATGCGTTCGGGCTGCGGCGCACCAGGTTTCCGATCACGGCATGGCCTGGGTTGGTGGAGACCTGGATGGGGACGATTGGGATGATAGCGGAGTAGGTGGGGGGAGATGGCCTGGGGCAGAGCGGGCCCGCGCTGAAAGAGACCGCCGAGCAGCCAAGTGCTGAGGTCAGGCGATGTTAGGGGGATGGGTCAGGCTGACGCGGATGCGATCGATGCGGCGGTCGGTGCTGGCAAGGACTTCGAGGCGGAGGCCGTCTTCTTCGACGACTTCGCCGGGCAGGGGGATGTGGCCGGCGATCTCTGAGACCAGGCCGCCGAGGGTGGTGGATTCATAGTGTTCCGGGAGGCGGAGGGCGGTGGGGTCGTCGCGGGTGTCTCGGAGATCCGAGGCTTCTCGGGGTGTTCGGGCTGAGCGATTCTCCGGGACTTCGCGCGGGGCGCCGTTTTCCCGCGAGTCGCGCACGGAATCGGTGGCTGACTGGGGTGCGGGGCTCTCAATGTCGTGGCGTTCTTCTTCCTCATCGCTGGGTTCCAGTCGCTCCGGAGGTCCGGCGGCAGACTCGAACTGGTCGGCAAAAAGTTCGCGCAGACGGGAGAGCTCGAAGGCTCCGGAGACGATGTAGGCTCCGTTGGGCTGGCGGATGGGGGTGTCGTCGGCTCCGGGTTCGTCGTGCTCGTCGGCGATGTTGCCTACGATGGCTTCGAGCAGATCTTCGATGGTGACCAGACCTGCGACGGAGCCGTACTCGTCGATGACCAGGCGCATATGCTGCTTTTCGCGCTGCATCTCGCGGAGAAGCTCTGGGACTTTTTTGGTTTCGGGGACGAAGGCGGCGGGGCGCTGGATCTGAGCGACGGTGCGGGTGCCGGCGTCGGTGTCGGGGACCTGGAGCAGGTCGTGGGCGAAGGCGATGCCGGTGATGTGGTCGAGAGAGCCGGAGTAGACGGGGACGCGGGAGAAGGCGTGCTGGTTGATCGCGGAGGTGAACTCCTGGAGGGTAATGGCTCCGGAGACGGCGAAGATCTCGGGACGGGGGGTCATGATTTCGAGGACGATCTTGTCGCCGAACTCGACGACGGAGCGAACGAGTTCGCGGTCGGACTCTTCGAGGATGCCTTCTTCTTCTCCGGCTTCGAGCAGGGCGTCCATGGCCTCGGAGGGATGTTCTTCTTCGGAGGTATCTTCGGGTTCGGCGAGGGCTGCGATGGAAAGCAACAGGCCGAGCAGAAGGGTAACTGGAAGGATGAGATAGAAGAGGGCCTGGAGGAGTGGACGGATGCGGTTGATCCACAAGCCGCGGGTGCGGGTGAAGAGGAGCTGCGGGAGGAGGCGGTCGAAGATGAGGATAAGGAGGATGAGTTCGCAGACGGCGCGGAGTATTTCAAAGCGACTGGGAGTGCGGGCGAGCGTGGGGATCAGCGTGGAGTGGGTGTAGAGGCGGAGCCCGGCGAGCATGGCCAGGGCGGCGAGGGTGAGCTGGCGAAGGACGGAGGCGGAGAGGGCGATGGACTCGCGCCCGAGGCGGAGGCGGGGTTCGACGACCTCCTCCCATGCGTCGATGTTGTCCTGGTATTCGCGGGCGAGAAATTTGCCCATTTCGGAGTAGATGCGGTCAACGTACGCAGCCAGCGCAAGGATGGCAAGCAGCAGCAGGAGGGCGACGGTGTAGGCGTAGGCGGGAGTCATTGGGCTCCTCGGCTGTATCTGGCGTGTTTCTGCCGCGGGGCTGATTTTGGTGGTGCGGTTTTTGCGCTGCGTTCGATGAGGGTATTGGGCAGGCGGAGCTGACGACGGAGAGCAGACTCCCGTGCGGCCATTTGCCCGGCGTCGGTCTCATGGTCTTCGCCCGCGAGGTGGAGCAGGCCATGGAGGAGGAGGATGCGGACTTCGTCGCGCAGGGTGTGGCCGTGCTCAGCGGCCTGGCGTGAAGCGGTTTCGAGCGAGATGGCGAGGTCGCCCGCATGTTCGCGCGCTATCTCGGGTGGCGAAGGGAAGCTGAGGACGTCGGTTGATTTGTTCTTGCCGCGAAAATTTTTGTTCAGGCGTTTAAGTTCGGCGTCGGAGGTGAGGAGGACTTCAACTTCGCCGCGGAGGCCAACGGAAAAGCGGGCGCGATTGAAAAAGCGCGTGAGGCCCGACACGGACAGGGAGGACTCGAAGCTGGGAGGCGGAGCGAAGGTGATCATTCGGCTGGCTTCGCTTCAGGGAGAGCTGGATCTTTCGCGGGGGAAAAATTGGTTGCGGGATCCCGGGCGTACACGCGCACGTAGTCGATCAGCATCTGCTGGGGGAAGGTGGTGGAGGCGTCAGGATTGCCGGGCCACTTACCGCCTACCGCGAGGTTGAGGATGAGGAAGAAGGGGTGGTTGTAGACCCAGGGGGCTCCGGCGGGCAGGTCGGCAGGAGTGCGGTGGGCGATGAGGTGGTCGTCAAAGAAAAACTTGATGTCGTTGGGAGCCCACTCGACAGCGTAGAGGTGGAAGGTTTCGTTCACGGACTCGCCTTGTGGAAGGGCGTAGGGGGCAGAGATGCCTTTGCCGCCGCTGTACCCGGGACCGTGGAGGGTGCTGTAGACCTTGGTGGGGTCGCCTATGTTTTCGATGATGTCGATTTCGCCGCATTGCGGCCAGCCCGCGGAGGTGTCGTTGTCTCCGAGAAGCCAGAAGGCGGGCCATATGCCCTTGCCGTTCGGGAGCTTCATGCGGGCTTCGAAACGGCCGTAATCCTGAGCGAAATGGACTTTCGTGTTCAGGCGGGCCGAGGTGTAGTGGCGCGGGATGCCGTTGGAGCCGGTCAGGTCTTCCTTGCTCGCGGTGATGACGAGATCGCCGTGCTGCTGGCGGGCATTGGAAAGGCGAGCAGTGTAGGTCTCGAGCTCGTCGTTACCATTGCCCTTGCCTCCGGTTTCAGAGGTCCACTTTGTGGGGTCGGGCGGGGTGTTGTCGGGTGCGTCGAACTCGTCGCTCCAGGTAAGGTGCCAGGGCGACGCGGGCTGGGCATGGAGGGGCAGGGCAAAGGTGAGGAACAGCAGGAGGAGGCTGGCGGGACTTGGGGGTTCTTTAGCGTTCATTTTTTGTGGACGGTCGCGGTGCGGGTTGCAAGTGCAACAGGGTCTTTCTCCTTGGCTCTGCTCGAGAATCAGGATGTCGACAATTAGAAGCAACGGCAGATGCCTTCAGGTATGACTACCGGAAGAGCAAGTGGTCTCAGGAGCTCAATGAAATACGACCATGGAGGGCTGACTGCTCCCTCCTTCGTCGATTATTGCAGATGCATGGGTTATTGGGGTTTGGGGATGGGTTTGACCGTGGGCGCCAGGTTGGGGTCCGGAATGGTGGTTTCGCCGAGAGCAAGAGGGAGCTGCTGCTGGGCTTTGCCGTAGCTGTCGTAGGCGCGGACGATTCGCTGAACGAGATGATGACGGACGACGTCCACATCTTCGAAGTGGCAGAAGCGTATACCTTCTACGCCGTCGAGGACGTGAAGGGCTTCCAGCAGGCCGGACTTTTTCGGGTTAGGCAGATCGGTCTGGGTGAGGTCTCCCGTGATGACGGCCTTGGCGTTGGCACCTAGCCTGGTGACGAACATCTTCATCTGCTCGGTGGTGGTGTTCTGAGCCTCGTCCATGATGATGAAGGCGTCATTGAGAGTGCGCCCGCGCATGAAGGCGAGCGGGGCCACCTCGATGACATTGGACTCGAGGAGTTTGTCGACCTTGACCGGTTCAAGCAAGTCGTAGAGAGCGTCGTAGAGAGGGCGGAGGTAGGGATCTACTTTTTCCTGCAGCGAGCCAGGGAGAAAGCCCAGGCGTTCCCCGGCTTCGACAGCAGGGCGGACAAGGATGATGCGGGAGACGCGCTTCGAGACCAGGGCAGAGACGGCCATGGCGACGGCGAGGTAGGTTTTGCCCGTGCCTGCTGGGCCAAGGCCAAAAGTCATGTCGGATTGTTCGATGGCTTCGACGTACTTACGCTGATTCGGGGAGCGGGGTTGGACCATGCGCTTGACGCCTGCTGAGCGTTGCTTGCCGGTATCGACGAGCGACTTGAGGGTGACGGCAGGGTCCGCGACCACGAGCTTGAGCATGCCGTTGAGTTCGCCATTGTGGAGATGGACGCCGGATTTGCGGAGGGAATCGAAGTCGGAGAAGAGCTGTTTGACGCGCGCGACAGCGACCGGGTCGCCGGTGACATGAATGGCGTCGGAGCGGAGATCGATCGTGACGTTGAGTTTGTCCTCGAGGAGCCGGAGGTTTTCGTCATGGGTCCCGTACAGGGGCTCAATGCCAGACGTGATTTCCAGGGATTTTTTGATCAAGTAGTGTACTGACCTCCGTCAGGGGAAGCTGGGTTATAGGCTACGCAGACGTCTGGGTATTGGATGAATGCAGGCGGAAGCTGGTTGCAGCGCAGGGGGTGCGCTTTTTTGACTGCGACCGGGATGGCGGAAGGTGCCAAAACAGTGTCGTAGATGGGCAGAGAATAGAACGCGGCGGGAGACCGCGTCAAGGGGCAAACGATGAATTGTGCCGGGGGGAGCAAAGGAGCAGGAAAAGGAACGCTGGGCGATAGCGGGCGCTACGCGGAAGGCAACTTCCTCTTGTTCTGCAAGATAGTGCATCGGTTTTCAGAGCCAAATATCAATCCGGTGCGTAAGTAGGGATACATGAGGATCTACGCCGGTGCCCTTTGGCTGAAAGATGGATATGTAATTGCACTCCAAGGAGTCCGCTGCCCATCCCTTCCGCTGATGAGGAATCCTATGAAACTTCGATCTATTCTTACGCTATCCTGCCTGGCGATGTCTCTGACTGCGGTGTCGTTTGCACACGCCGATACACTGACCTTTGCGTTCGATGGATCTTTTCGGGATGTCGGAGCTACCAGTGGCTACCTGACTGCGGTGGCCGACTCGAGTCTTCCAAATGCCTTCGATATCACGAGTATCTCCGGTAGTGTGGGCGGAGATACAATCACCGGGCTCTTGCCCTGCGCTACTTACGATCTGAACAATCCTTGCAGCAGCATCGGCGGGGATACTTTCTCATATTCCAATTTGCTTTACTACGTGGGCGGCATTGCGCGTCTGAACGTGGGTTTTGCGGTTGGCACTGGGGGCGTCGATGCGGGTATTTTTCCTTACGGCAGCCACCAGCTTCAACTTCTGACAAACGGCCTAAACCATCATCTGGATCCTGGGGGCCTTTCCGTAACCCCAGTGCCGGAACCCGAGAGCCTCGTCCTGCTGGGCACCGGGCTGATTGGCTTGGTAGGTAGCATCCGGCGCCGGGTTAAGCGTTTGGGGTGATTTGGCAGAAATCCTCGAAGAGAAGCAGCGGATTCTTGACCATCGGGCTGGAGTTCCGTAGACTTAGAGATTGCATGGGATGAGACGGGCTGTGTTTCTCGCCAGTTCCGGCCTGCATTCCTAAATTCCCCGACAGCCGGGTTAGAGAAAAGAGTTCAGTAATGGCAAATCATGTTTCTTCGTTGAAGCGCGCACGTCAGACAGTGGTCAAAACCGCGGTAAACCGGTCGAACAAGAGCAAGCTGCGCGGCACGTTGCGTCTGTTGCGGGAGTCGATCGCCAAGGGCGACCATGCCGCAGCGACGACACAGTATCGTGAGACCGCGTCGATTCTGGACAAAAGCGTACAAAAGGGTGTGCTGCACAAGAACACTGCGAGCCGTTACAAGAGCCGTCTGAATGCGCGTGTGAAGGCTGTGGCGGCGAAGAAGGCTGCTTAAGCTTTTCGGATTGTCCCTTTGAATATTGGCTGTGCGCAGGGCTCCTATCAATACGATGGGAGCCTTTGCTGCGTTTGTGGTCCAGTCGATGTGAATGGCAAATCGCAGCTTCTTGTGTGGCGGAGGGGTGAGAAAGCCACGGCGACTGCGCTTTCTTTCCGCTTCGCTTGAAGGATCAGCGTGGCAGAGGCAGAATGGCAGGCTACGGAGACGGCGGCTACTTCGGTTCGCTGTTCTCCGGGCTGCGCGGTGGATCGGTTGGGAGTGTGTATAGCGTAGGGGGCTTGCGGGGCTGGTTCGGGCTGGGATCGCCTTCGCTGGAGGAGGCCGAGGGAGTCGGTTCGGTTGGCCGCGGGAGAGAGGGCGCGGGAACGGTCGCGACAGGAGTAAGGCTGTTCGGAGCCGCGTTTTCGGGAGCTTTGGTATCGGACGCAGTGAAATCTGCTTCGGCGTCCGAAGCGGATTCCGCAGCCAGCGATCGCTGCTCGATTTGGAAATTGACTGGAAGCGTCGTGTCTTCGGGAGCGGAGGTTGCGACGGTTTTGACGTCGGACGCTTCTTTGGGTGTCAGATCGGGTAAGGAATAGATCTGGATTGCGTTGTCGCGGATTAGAGCGAGGCTGAGACCGTCGGGTGAAAGGGCGAAGTTCTGGCCGGCGGGTTCCGCGGGGGAGCACTCGGCGTGCAGAATCTGCCTGCCGCTGCCGGCCTGAAAAACGATGACTGGCTGGGCGCCCAGCTCTTCCGGCAGGAGCGGCTGCTCGGGGGTTGCGGCCGTATGGAGCAGGACGCGCCCAAAAGCGAAGCGGTCGCGGGCAGGAGCGAAGACAAGGCTGGGCGAGGTGTAGTCGCCGAAGAGGTTTTGCTGCCAGGTCTGTTCGCCGCGAAGGTTGAAGCCTCCGAGGAGTTGCCGGTTGGTGCCGGTGCGACATCCGAAGGCAATGAATTCACTGCGGCTGACGAAGAAGGGGGAGGGGCGGCAGACGGAATCGAAGGCGGCAAGCTCTATTTTTTTTCCAGAGTAGGCGTCGAAATCGAAGGCCCAGTGCTGGCGACCCTGTTCGAGCACAGCGATATAGCCCCCACTGAGAGCGGCGATTGTGCCGATCGTGTGGGTGTGGAGAACTCCGGCAGACTGGGGACGGAGGTTCTCAACCGTCCTCACGGTTTCGCCGGCCTCGCTGGGCTCGCTGGACTCGGGGAGACGGTAAAAGTTGATTTGCACCAAGGTGAGCGGCTCTGGCGGAGCGGGGGGGGTGGGACCGAAGAGCGGCGTCTTTGGCCGGGGCGCGGGCGGGGTGCGCTTGACGGTTTCGACGGTGAGCAGGCGGTTGTCCGGTGAGACGGAGATTTCGGCAATGCGGCGCCCTTGCGTGTTGAGGAAGGGATGCTCACGGAAGGGCTCGTCTGAGTGGAGGTTCGCGAGCGGTGCGAGGGCAGTGACGGTGTCGCGAATGCGAAGCAGGAAGCGGCCGTGGCCGATGCTCCACAGGTATTGACTGCGATCGTGGGTGCGCCAGGAGGTGCGGGCCAGGACTCGTCCGGTGGGGAGCTCAAGGAGAATGGCGTCGATATTGCGGTCCTGATCGTCCTCTGGTTCATCGGGCAGGCGGTGCATGAGGCGACGGACGTTGAAGGTGAGGAGCAGGTGAGTGTCATCCACGTAATGCAGCGTGAGCATGGAGCTGCCGGCGAGCAGGAACTGAGGAGAGAGAGGTTGGAAGCCGAGAGGGTCTAGGGGGATGCGACGAGGCTGGTCAACCGCGTGGGCTGGCAGGGCGACGGCGAGTACCAGGAGCAGACTTGGGGCAATCAGGCGGAGGAGGCGCGTGCCACGGTGCGGGATGGACTGCTGCGGAACCGGCATGGCTGTGGGCGCGTATAGAGGGTGGTGCTCGCGCGTAGGATTACTGTTTCACAGACGAAGGGAAGCCGCCAAGGGATGCAGGGGCCGGACGGGATATTTCTGCCGGGCGGTGTAACGTGGTGGTACAACGATGGGACGAGTTCGTCGAAGGCAAAGGGGATTGGCATGTTCAGCAGAAAAATTAGGGCTGCGGGTCGGTTTGGCAAAGGGACGGGATGGGGCATCGCGATAGCGCTGGTGACGGCAGCTCCCTGGAGCATCGGAATGGCGCAGCAAAGCTCGACAGCGTCCGACAACAGCAAGCCGGCGCAAGTCTATGTGCCGATCCCAGGCTTCGATACCACGTCGATCGACACGGCTATCGATCCATGTAACGACTTCTACAAGTTTGCCTGCGGCAAGTTCGCTACAAACCACCCCATTCCTTCGGACCAGCCGGGGGTGGACCAGTTTTATGCGCTCTTCAACGTCAACACGCAAT
Source organism: Acidobacteriota bacterium (assembly GCA_030853485.1). Lineage (GTDB taxonomy): Bacteria > Acidobacteriota > Terriglobia > Terriglobales > Acidobacteriaceae > Edaphobacter. The sequence goes on along the minus strand of JALYVA010000178.1, from coordinate 15,846 downwards.
CGCTCAACGGGATTCTCAATAAGGCGTCTGAAGGTGGTGCGGGACGGACGCCGGACCAGCAGAAGATCGGCGACTACTACAAGGCCTGCATGAATACGGACCTGATCGAGCAAAAGGGACTGGCTGCGGCCGAGCCTCTGCTGCATGAGATTGACGCCGTGACCAGCAAAACACAGCTGCCTGCGCTGGCCGGCAGACTGCAGAAGATGGGCGTAGGGGTGTTCTTCGAGTTCGGCGAGCAGCAGGACCTGAAGGACGCGACCAAGCAGATCGCCTATGCCGGTCAGGGCGGTCTGGGGATGCCGGAAAAGGACTACTACCTGCGCACGGGAGTGAAAGACGCGACACTTCGGCAGCAGTACGTAGACCATGTGGCGAAGATGCTGACCCTCGCGGGAAGTACGCCGGAGCAGGCCAGGAAAGACGCGGAAAATATCATGGCACTCGAGACGGCGCTGGCGAAAGCGTCCATGGGTGTGACCGAGATGCGTGATCCGGAGAAGACCTACCACCTGCAGCCGATTTCGACCTTCGAGGCGACGATGCCAGGGGTGAACTTCGGAGCCTTCGAAGAATCCATCGGTGCACCGCCGGTAAGTGAATTGAACAATTCGACTCCGGAGTTCTTCCCTGCCCTGATGAAAGAGGTGCGCGGGACCGATCTTGAGACGTTGAAGGCGTATATGCGATACCACGTGTTGACGACGTTTGCGGCACGCCTGCCGAAGCGGTTTGACGTCGAGAACTTCGACTTCTACGGGCGCAAGCTGTACGGTCAGCCGGAGCAGTCCCCACGTTGGAAGCGCTGCTCCAACTCCGTAAATCATGCGCTTGGAGAGGCATTGGGGAAAGTTTATGTCGACCAGTACTTTGCCGGGGACAGCAAGGCAAAGATGCTTGAGATGGTGCATGACATCGAGGGTGCGATGGACCGGGACATCGACGGGCTAGACTGGATGTCGGCAACAACGAGGGTGCGCGCAAAGGAGAAGCTGCACCTGGTGGCAAACAAAATTGGGTATCCGGACAAGTGGCGGGATTATTCCAAACTGGAGATAAAGCCGGATGACCCGCTGGGGAATTCAGTGCGCGCCGATGAATTCGAGAACAATCGACAGCTGGCGAAGATCGGCAAGCCGGTTGACCATACCGAATGGGGCATGACGCCGCCTACGGTCAACGCCTATTACGATCCGAGCATGAACGACATCAACTTTCCCGCCGGCATTCTGCAGCCTTCCTTCTACGACCCCAAGCAGGATGATGCGGTGAACTATGGTCACATCGGCGCGGTCATCGGACACGAACTGACGCACGGGTTCGACGATGAGGGAAAGAAATTCGATGGCAAGGGAAACCTGAGTGACTGGTGGACTCCCGAAGACACGAAGAACTTCGTCGCGCGTACCGACTGCCTTTCGAACGAATACGGTGGCTTTACGGCGGTCGACGACGTCAAGATCAACGGCAAGCTGACCCTGGGCGAGAACACGGCGGACAACGGCGGCCTGGTACTGGCGTACATGGCGTATCTGGATCGCGCCAAGAAGGAAGGCGTGGACCTGACGGCCAAGAAGGATGGGTATACGTCCCCGCAGCGGTTCTACATTGGGTATGCGCAGAACTGGTGCGAGAACTCGCGTCCCGAGCAGGTGCGCAATCAGGTTCTTACCGATCCCCACTCGCCAGACCACTTCCGTGCCAACGGCGCGATCGTGAACCAACCTGGATTTGCCGCGGCGTTCGGATGCAAAAAGGGTTCGCCAATGGTTCCAGTGCAGAGCTGCCGAGTTTGGTAGAAGCAGCAACTACAGCAGCAGGAAGTGAGGCTCGTGATTGCGGGAGGGTGGGCTTTCGGGCTTCCCCTCCCCTTTTTACGTCCGGGAAGAGAAAACGCAGGCCATGGCATCCGCTGCGAAGGTTGCAACAAACGGTAGACGGGCAATCGCGAAGCTGTATGAGGGCGCGAGGAAGTTCCTAGGCCGCAGGTCTCTCCCGGCACGCTGTATCTTGAGGCATGGCAGATTTTAGTAAGGAGCGAGGACTGGGTTTCGCGGCTTGTGCGGCGGCCAGTTCCTTGTGGGGGTGTGGGTTCTTCTTCGGCAAGGTGGCGATGGCGGAGATGAGCTTTGCGCACATGGTGCTGTATCGATTCTTGTTTGGGACGGTGGTACTGCTTCCGCTATTGGTCACGCATCGCCCGCGGCTGGATGGACGCGAGTGGGGTGTGCTGGCAGTGGCTTCCCTGCTGGGCGTACCCTTGCAGTTCCTGGTGCAGTTCTATGCACTATCGATTACGACGGTGAGCCATGCGGCTCTGATGGTAGGCACGATGCCTGTGATTTTAGCCGTGGGCGCGGCGTTCTTTGCGCATGAACGTATGGATCGCGTGGGATGGTCGGCGCTGGGGGGGTCTACGTGCGGGGCGGCGCTGATTGCGCTGGGGGGCAGGCACGGCGCTGCTGGCGGAGCCTCAGTGAAGGGCGATTTACTGGTTGTAGCATCGATGTTGATTGCGCTGTTCTGGGTGCTGTTCAATAAGCGGTTGATGGAACGGCACTCGCATGTCGTGGTCTCGGCTTATGGGCTGATGTTGGGGACGCTGATGCTTCTGCTGTGGGTGCCGATGCGGTATGGGATGCCGCCGGTCGCAGGTGTGTCCGCAAAGGCCTGGATGGCGCTGATCGGCAGCGGCCTGCTGTGTACGGCAGCATCGACGTTGCTGTGGAACTGGGGATTGACGCAGGTTCCGGCGTCGCAGGCGGGCGTGTTGCTGAATATGGAGCCGCTGATCGGGAGCCTGCTGGGCGTGCTGGTGCTGCGAGAGCACCTGGGCCCGAGTGCGTGGGTGGGAGGAGCTATGATCGTGACGGCAGCTGTGATGCTGACAACACGTTCGAAGACAAGGGTGCGGGAAACGATGGCGCTTGGGTAAGCTTCAGAGTAGACGGGTGGAAAACGTCCAGCGACTCAGGCGGGGCGGAGAGCTGCTTCTATGCCGGAGTTGACCTCGGCCTGGGCAAACTCGGCGGCGACACGGATGCCGTTCATGATGGCCTTCTCATTGGACGAGCCGTGGCCGATGATGCAGACCCCGCGAACACCTAGCAACGGGGCACCACCGTACTCGGAGTAATCGAGCCGCTTTTTGAACTCTGTGATGGCTTTACGCGACAAGAGCGCACCTACCTGCGAGGTCACAGTTGACTTCAGCGACTCGCGCAGAGTGACGCCCAGCAGCTGAGCGGTGCCTTCGATGGACTTCAAAGCGACGTTGCCTACGAAACCATCGCAGACGGCCACATCGCTTCGCCCGTTGAAAAGGTCGCGACCTTCAACGTTGCCGATGAAGTTCATGTTGCGCAGTTCGCGGAGCATGGGCAGGGTATCGCGAGTGAGCGCGTTGCCCTTCATGTCCTCTTCGCCGATCGAAAGGAGGCCGACGCGTGGGTTGTGGATCTTGAGAACGTTTTTGGCATACATGTTTCCCATGACGGCGAACTGGACCAGGTTGTCGGGGTCGCAGTCCACGTTCGCGCCTACATCGAGCAGGAGCGAGGGCACACGGTGGACGGTGGGCATGATGGTGGCGAGCGCGGGTCGGTCCACGCCGGATAGCATGCCGAGCACCATTTTAGCGGTGGCCATGGCCGCGCCGGTGTTGCCTGCGGTGAAGAAGCCTGCGGCGCGGCCTTCGCGAACGATTTTGAGGCCAACGCGCATGGTGGAGTCACGTTTGGCGCGGACTGCCTGAGCGGCTTTATCGTCCATCGTGATCCACTCGGTCGCGGGGACGATGAAGACAGGGAGGCGCTGGCCGCGGAGAGCCTGACGGAGTATGGGACGGAGGCGGTCTTCCGGTCCGACGAGGTGGACGCGGACGTCGTATTGACGCGCAGCAAGCACGGCCCCGCGAACCTCTGGCTCGGGGGCCTTGTCGGAACCCATCGCGTCTACAACGATGTCAGTCGGCATCAGCAGGGAGCAGGGCTGGAACGGGAATGTTAGCTTGCTTCCTTGGTGACGAGCACTTCGCGGCCCTTGTACGTACCGCATTTCCGGCAGGCACGGTGGGGAAGCTTTCGCTCGTGGCAATTAGGGCAGTCGGAGAGTCCGGTGGGAGTGAGGAAGTCGTGGCTGCGGCGCTTGGCAGTCCGTTGTTTGGAGTGGCGCCGTTTTGGATTAGGCATTGCTGATTCCCTTTCGATCGTCCGCGGTGAGAATGCGAGGAAGCACGCGGGCGAGAACACAGATTAGCTACAAGCTCTGGAACAAACGGTAATACGAGAACTCTCTGGTCAGTGCTTTGGCTCGAGCTTGTCTGCCAGTCCCGCAAGCGCATTCCAACGCGGGTCGGCGGGGGCCTCATCGCAGGAGCATTTTGCTTGATTCAGGTTCTGACCACAGCGCGGGCAAAGGCCCTTGCAGTCCGGTGTGCAGAGTGTTCGGCTGGGCAGGGAGAGTAACACCTGCTCGCGCACGACATCCTCTAGCACAAGTCCGCTCTCCTCATAGTACCCGATTTCAGTCTCCTCCGCAGTAATACTCCGCTCGCCGGAGTCGGCGTCGGCGCTTTCAGGCCGGAAGATGAGGTCGAAATCGCCGGAGAGGGGGACGTGGACGGGATCGACACAGCGGGCACACTGTATCTCGAAATCCGCACTGTAATGCGCGCGCACGCGGATATCGTGCACCTGCGAGTTGGAACTGCGGTGTTCGACCAGGAGATCAGCGACGCCGGTGACCGGAAGCGGTCCGCTTTGACGGACGTCGGAAGCAAAGTCGAGGACGCCGGGATCGAGGATCTCGGAGAATTCGAGCGGCTCGTCTACGAGTTGAAGAGGGGTAATTAGCACGTCTTAAGGTTAGCAGGTCGGCAGGCATAGGATAAACAGGGCGGCAGATAAGTCGTAAGCGGATGGAAGATGCGTTTCGGACGAATGCTGGCGTGGGCTGTCTCTCATATGAAATCTTTCGCACCGTACTATCCGGGGTGTAGCATCCAACCGCTATGAACAAGAGGACTTGGCAGGTTGGGGACATTCCGTCGCTTGAGGGCAAACGGGTTCTAATCACCGGCGCAAATAGCGGCATTGGCTTCTGCACTGCGGTAACGCTTGCTCGCAAGGGAGCGCATGTGGTGCTGGCTTGCCGAGATCGCGGGCGGGGCGAGGAAGCACTGTCGCGACTGGGGGCGGAGGCACCAGGTGGTGCGGAGCTTGCGATTCTGGATCTTGCTTCGCTGGGTGCGGTGCGGGAGTTCGCGGCGGCTGAGTTGGCTAAAAAGGAGCCGCTGCATCTGCTGATCAATAATGCTGGCGTGTACGCGCCGCCACACCGGCTGCAGACCCAAGATGGGTTCGAGATGCAGTTCGGGGTAAACGTGCTGGCTCACTTTGCGCTGACCGGGTTGCTGATGCCGGCGCTTGAGCTCGCTGCGCAAGAGGCAGATGGCAACGGGACGGGTCCTCGGGTGGTGACGATCGCGTCGATTGCTCATAAAGGAGGCAAGTTGAACTTTGAGGATCTGCAGTCGACGCGAGGGTATTCGGGCAATAAAAGTTATCAGCAGTCGAAGCTCGCTGATCTTATGTTTGCTTTTGAGCTGGACCGCCGGCTGCGAGCGGCGGGTTCGGGGATAACGAGCGTAGCGGCGCATCCCGGGGTGGCGAGCACGGAGCTTTTTGTGAAAGGCGAATATTCGGCTTTAGAGAAGGCGACGCGCAATGCGATCGGCCATGCGATTGGCATGTTTTTGAATACTGACTCAGAAGGCGCACTGCCTACCCTGTACGCTGCAACGGCTGAGCGCGTCAAGGGCGGCGACTACTACGGTCCGCAGGGCCTGGCGGAGGCGCGCGGAGGCAATGTGGGGACGGCGAAGGTGTCACAGCGGGCGCGCGACAAGGCGGCGGCAGCGCGGCTTTGGCAGGTTTGTGAAGAGCTCACCGGAGTGCGATTTCCCTAGGCGTACCACCGTAGCCATGGCCATCTTGCATAGGGTTGTGCCTGGGCGTGAGTTGTAAAGATTATGCTCGGCGAAATGCAGGTCCTTCGACCTGCGACCGTCGCGGGGGAGTTCAGAGAGGCTGCGCTCCGGACGATACTTCGGAAGCATTCAATCATGTACAACTCGGCTCGATCTCGGCGCCCTTGCGGATTGTCTGCTTCGCCTCGGGATGTCAGACAGGATGTCACAAGCGATGCAGCCACAAGGTGCGCGATCCCGCCGCGTTGATGGCAGGACAGCAGATTGAGTAGCCTGATGCTGTTTCGACGGGCGAGGCACATCGGAGATAGAATTCTCATGTTTGCTGAAGAACGGCTGGTAAGTAATTCAGTGGCAATCTTTGCTGGTTCGGAGCGTCATTTGTCGAAACGATCTCTCTCTTTTCTTGGCCTGTTCTGCTTTCTCGGTGCAGTTGCGTTTCCTGTTCACGCGCAGCGAGGTGAGGTTGTGGCACCGGCTTTCACTCCAGCCGAGAGCCAGGTAGTTGGGCGGCTGGGATCGCTGGAGACGCTGCCGAGCGGGACGTGGAAGTTCCACTCGGGCGATGTGGCACATGGCGAGTTGGTGGGGCTCGACGACTCGAGCTGGCAAACCGTAGAGCCGGGATCGAACGCGGGCAAGGAAGCAGTGTGGTATCGACGTACGATCGAGGTGCCCAAGACGCTGCACGGATACGACCTGAAAGGTACCGACATCAGCTTCCGCTTTCGCGCGACGGCGAATGGACCGATGCCGGAAATTATCTACTTCAATGGACGAAGAGTCGCGTTGGGAGACGACCTCGAAGAGATACCGCTGTTCGCCGATGCGAAGGCCGGGGACAAGGTGCTTGTGGCGGTGAAGCTGCTGCCAACGGTGGACGAAAAGATGTTTCGTTCGGTACAGCTACGAATCACCTTTGCGGCGAACCGGCCCAACCCGGAAGACCTGGAAAAGGAGTTCGTCGCGGCCGGTGTGCTGGTTCCCTCGTTGTCAAAGGACATGGCTGCGGATCGGGCTACCTTGGCAAAGGCAATGACTGCTGTCGATCTCGGGGCGCTCGACAAAGAAGATCAGGGCAGGTTTGATGCTTCGCTGAGGGCGGCGCAAACGACGCTGATGGGGCTGCGCCCTCTGCTGCAGACCGCGACGGCGCACCTGACCGGGAACTCGCACATTGATGCGGCCTGGCTGTGGCCTTGGACAGAGACGGTGGATGCGGTAAAGCGCACGTTCGGTACGGCATCGCAGTTGATGAACGAGTATCCGAGCTATACGTATACGCAGTCGGCGGCCGTGTACAGCCAGTGGATGGCGGACAAATATCCCGAACTGAATGCACAGATCAAACGGCGTGTGCAGGAAGGCCGGTGGGAACTGGTGGGTGGAATGTGGCTCGAGCCGGATCTGAATATGCCGGATGGCGAGTCGCTGGTGCGGCAGCTTCTGGTGGGCCAGGCGACGTTCGAGAAGCTGTACGGAAAGACGACGCGGATCGGATGGAACCCGGATTCGTTCGGATATAACTGGCAGCTTCCGCAGATCTACAAGCGGTCCGGCGTGGATTACTTTGTGACGCAAAAGATGACGTGGAACGATACAAATGAGTTGCCGTTCAAACTGTTCTGGTGGGAGTCGCCGGACGGGAGCAAGGTGCTGACGTACTTCCCGCATGATTATGCAAATGACAATTTAGATCCGACTCGCCTGGCGAAGGATCTGGCGACGGCACGGAAGTATTCGCCAGGGATGCTGGACATGATGGATCTGTATGGCGTTGGCGACCATGGCGGCGGCCCGACCCGCGCGATGCTGGACCAGGGGCTGCGCTGGATGGAGCCCGACAAAGTGATGGCGCATGAGGAGTTCGGGACCGCGCAACCTTACTTCACCAAGGTGGAGGGCGAGCTGAATCCGAATTCGCCGGTGTGGAACTATGGAACGCTGGCCAAGGGCGATACATCCCTGCCCAACCCCGGTTCGGGGCAGATCAGCGTGCCGACCTGGAAGGATGAGCTCTATCTCGAATATCACCGCGGCGTGTTTACCACCCAAGCCGATCACAAGCGAAACATGCGCAACAGTGAAGAGTGGGTACTGGACGCCGAGAAGTACGCTTCGCTGGCCTGGCTCGACGGACAAGCATATCCCGCGGGCCGACTGACCGACGCCTGGAAGAATGTGCTCTTCAACCAGTTTCACGATCTTGCTGCAGGATCTGGCATTGGTGTGATTTACCGGGATGCGCAGAAGGACTATGACCAGGTGCGTTGGGCGACGAACGAGATTTCGACGCAGTCGCTCGATACGCTGGCGGCACGGGTGGACACCAATGTGAAGGAAGGTGTTCCGGTGCTTGTGTTCAACTCGCTGGGCTGGAAGCGTGGGGGCCCGGTCGAAGTCTCCGTGCAGATGCGCTCGGGGCCCGTAGACACTGCCTTCGTGCTTGACGAGCATGATCGCGTCGTTCCGTCTGAGGTCCTTTCCCACGATGCAGCCACCCACACGATGCGGCTTCTCGTCGATGCCGGCGAGGTGCCTTCGCTTGGGTATCGGCTCCTGCATGTGGTCGCGAGCCGGCACAGCTTCCCGTCTGACTTGAAGAGTTCGGGCACGACACTTGAAAACAGCAATCTTCGCCTGACGGTCGATGCCAAGACGGGTTGCATCACGTCGCTGTTCGACAAGCGCGCGAACTTCGAGACCATCGCCGATGGCGGCTGCGGCAATGAACTGCAGGCGTTCAAGGACACTCCGAAAGACTACGACGCGTGGAACATCGATCCCGGCACCCTGGATGCAGCTCCCACGCTGATCCATGCCGTCGACTCGGTGCAGATGATCGAGGCCGGTCCTCTGCGGTCGGTGATCCGGGTGTCGCGGAACTGGCAGAGCTCGAAGTTCGTGCAGGACATCACGCTGTACGCGGGCGCAGACCATGCCATCGTGACCAACGATATCGATTGGCATGAGACGCATGTGCTGTTGAAGGCGGCGTTTCCGCTGAAGGCTGCGAGCGGAATGGCGACCTACGAGATTCCCTATGGAACGATAGAGCGGCCGACGACGCGCAACAACAGTTTCGAAAAAGCGAAGTTCGAGGTTCCTGCGCTGCGCTGGGCGGATCTTGGCAATGGGCAGCATGGGTTCAGCTTGTTGAACAACTCGAAGTACGGCTATGACGCGGTGGGTAATCTGCTGCGGTTGACCCTGCTGCGTTCGCCGACATGGCCGGACCCGGATGCGGACCGTGAGCATCATCACTTCAGCTACGCGCTGTACCCACATGGGGCGGACTGGAAGCAGGCGATGACGGTGCGGCATGGCTACGAGTTCAACTACGGGCTGAAAGCGATGCAGGTGGAGGCGCACGCGGGAAGCATGCCGGCGGAACACTCGTTTGCAAGCGTTGAGGAAAAGAACGTCGTGCTAACGGCGGTCAAGAAGACCGAGTCGGGCGATGGCCTGATCCTGCGATTCTACGAGTGGGCCGGTAAGGGCGGCAATGTGACTCTTACGGTGCCTCCGGGAGCGACGGGCGCGACGGTGGTGAATCTCATGGAAAAGCCTGAGGGTGCCGAGATTGCCGTGACCGGCGATCATGTGACGGTTCCGGTGGTGCCGTTCCAGATCCAGACGGTGCGGGTGAACTACCGGGCTGCAACGCCGCAGCCGTAGAGTACGGGGGAGGGTACCCCCCCCCTATTGCCCGCGCGTAAGTGTCTTATTTTGCAACAAGTTGCGGGCGATGATGGGCGCCAAATTCGTGCAAGCAAAGGAGTTACCCGCAAATTCGTGCAGCGTAAAGACTTAGGTCTGATTTCCTCTTTCTTAAACAGAAAAGGCCCGGCAAGTGCCCGGGCTTTTTGTTCAATATTTCTATTATACACGATTGAGCGAAACTACTACGCCACGGCTATGTTTCGCATGGTAAAGGGGTTAGGGCAAAAGGGGGCTTGACAAGGATTTCCTGTGGAAATCTTTTGGGGGAGGGCTGGGTGGGTGCCGGTTGAGGGGATTCCTCGCTTTCAGTTCCGCGGTAACACTGCCGCGAGTCTGCGGAAGGGTGTACGTCCTGTTGCGGAGCGAATGTGGCGGTTAGAAGTTGAGATGGGTTGGGTAGCTTGCAAAATGCAGGTCCTTCGACTGCGCCTGTCGCGATGAGGCTGCGACAGGCTTGGCTCAGGATGACACATTTCTCCTATTACCCCTTGTCCACAAACCAGCCTTTCATTCTGTCCTCCACGCGCGGGGCTAGGCTGCTATCCACATCCGGGGGCTAGGCTGCTGTCCACACGCGGGCGCTAGGCTGCTATCCACGCGCGGCGCTAGGGAACCTCCGATTAAGTCCACGTCGGAAGTTTCCGCCCGGCAAAGGACGCAGATTCCCTTTGGGAATGACAACAAATGGGCAGAACGTCCGCCGAGGTCGGACCTAATCAGAGGTTCCCTAAGCTGTCATCCACACCCGGGCGCTAGGCTGTCATCCAAACCCGGGCGTTAGGCTGTCGTCCACACGCGAGCGTTGTGCTGTCGTCCACGTCCCCGCGCTATGCTGTCGTTCACGCCCGGGCGCTGTGCTTGTTAGCAGGAGTAATGCGGAGGTCCTGTGGCGGAGCCGGTGTACCCCCACGAAGTGGGCGCCCCGCGCGCAGCGGGCTCGGGGTGGCAGGCTACGTCCGGTTCAGACACTGCCCTGTCGCATCTGTTCTGCCAGGTGTTCTGAAGCGCGCATGGCGAGCGCCACGATGGTCATGGTCGGGTTCTGCCAGCCTCCGCTGACGAAGCTGCTGCCGTCTACTACGACAAGGTTTTTGACGTCGTGACTCTGGCACCACTTGTTCAACACACTCTTTTTGGGGTCGTCGCCCATACGGCAGGTGCCGAGCTCATGAATGCTGTAACCGGGCGGGTTGGGAATGTAGTTTTTCGCGAGCACTTCGAAGCCTGCCGACTCTGCGAGCGCGATGCTGGTGTCGACGGCGTCGCGGGCCATGTTGAACTCGTTGTCGGTGTACCTGGTGTCGATGTGCAGGACCGGAATGCCCCAGGCGTCGACGACCGTTTTGTCGACGCTTACCTGGTTCTCATAGCGGGCGAGCACTTCGCCCATGATGCCGGTGGAGAAGCCGCTGCCGTGGTAGTCGTCGAGCTTCTGTTGCAGTTCGGCGCCGTAGGAGGCGAAGTTGCGCGGGTCCATGGGGTTGGTGCTGCTGAAGACGTTGAGCGCATAGCCACGCAGGAAGTTTTTCGCCCTGGTGTCGATGTTGCGGAAGCGAGGAACCAGTGCGCCGCCACCCATGAGCTCCGAGTTCGCTTTGCCGCCGCGTGCCTCCGGTACCGAACAGGTGATGCCGGCCCCGTAGATCTGGTCGATCAGGTAGTGGCCCATGAGTCCGCTGGAATTGCCTATGTTGGAATTCAGGAGAAGCCGCGTACTTTCGAGCGTGCCGGCCGCCAGCACCACGACGCGGGCCTTGACCGACATCTCGCGCCGCGAAATGCGATCGACAAAGTGCACTTCGTTGGCGAGCCCGGTGTTTTTATCGACGCGGATTTCACGCACGACGACGTTGGGTATGGCTTTGAGCTTGCCGGTCTCGAAGGCATCGGGAAGCAGAAGGTTGATGGAGCTTGCAAGACCGTCGACGCCGACCGAGTTGCGCGGCTTGCAGACGGGGATGCCTGCCTTCTGACCGGCATCTCGAAAGCGTTGCATGCATCCGCTCCAACGCGAGTCATCCGCGATGAAGTTGCCGTCGGGATACTGCGGGAGACCGTCTTTGTGTCCGCGGACGCGAAAGATGGCTTCGACGCGCGAATAGTAGGGGTCGAGATCGGCAAGGCTGATGGGCCAGTCGTCGCCATAGCCATCGTGGGACTTGCCTTTGAGCTCAAAGTCGCTGAGGCGAAACGACTGCCGCGACCAGAAGAGCGAGCGCCCGCCAAACAGACGCACCCGCACCCAGTTGTAGGGCTTGTCGGGGTCGTAGGTGTAGGGCACCTCTTTTTCGTCGACCCAGGTGTTTGCGTTGAACTCGTTGGATTGAAAAACGTGCGGCAACTGGCCGGGCTGCATGAAGCCGCGAAAGGGCAGCGCATACGCGGGTTTGACTTCGGTGTCCTTCTGCGCATCGGCGATCGGCCCGGCGTTGAGCATGAGGCACGAGATCCCTTTTTCGGTGAGGACCTTCGCCGCCATGCCGCCTGAGTGTCCTGAGCCGATGATCAATACATCGACAACTTCTGCAGTCTTTCCCGCCATGTTTCCTCAAATCTTTTTTGAACTGCCTGCTGTCAGGGGAGCAGCCTGAAGCAACTACGCTTGGGTGTTAGACGTGGTGTCCCTTGCGGTTCGTTCGCGCGGGGGCATTGGTGTTGTCACGATGGAGGTCCGGATCGACCGGATACCAGAACAGCCCCACGTTTGGCGACTGGACGCCGGCTTTCTGGGCAGCGTTGCTCCAGGCTTCCGAGTTGACGGTCGCGGTACGAATGTCGCCGTGGACGACGTTCACAAACCGCTCGAAGGGTTCCGTGGGCGGGTTATCGGGCAGCCAGGTCTTGAGCCAGGGCCGAAGCAGTTGGTCGGCCTGGGCGGCGCTGACTGCGGAGAACGAGATGCCGAAATGCTGCTTCGAGTCGTGCTCCAGACGGTCAAGGCCAGCCTGATACATTCCCTGCCGGTCCGCGGGCGAGACGCCGATCAGGAAGTCGAGAAACTGCGGCGCTCCGGCGTCCAGAGCACCGGGATACCCCTTCAAGGGAGGAAGCAGGACGTCGCATAAACGGACGAGCGTTTCCATCTGCCCGCTGGTGAAAAAGTGCGCATTGGTTTCGGCCACCATATCCGGGACCAGGGGCATCATGGGCAATGGTTTGGCTTCGAGCAGGCCGCGCATCCAAGGCAGCGGACCGGGCGCGGTAGGCACAGGAGGCGAGATGGAAGGCGCTACGGCGGAGGTGGCGGCCTGCTGCGCTGTTGCTATTGCGGTCTTCGCGGTGACCGAAGCCGCCACTATCGCTTTGACAAAATCTCGCCGTTGCATCGTCGTTATGGCCCTCTCGCGGTTTGTCATCTGTTCAGGCCGAACGAGGGCCGGACTTCGGCACGTCGAGGGCAGGATGTTGTGCTGTGTGCCGCGCATGAATGCAGGATGCGCTCCGATTGACGAGGTTAGAAGCCGGAGGGGGAAATTGCAAGTCAGGGATAGGTGGAGGGGGCCGATCGGGCAATGCGGAGATGAAGCTGGCGATGGGAAGCTGCGGACAACAATAAGTGTCTTGGCGAAGTGTTTTGGCGCGCCTGTGGTCGCTCTGGCTGTGTAAAATTACGTTGTCGCCTTCCATCCAGGAAGCGCCCAGGAGACACACGAACTCATGATCAAGTTGACCCCAGGAAAACTCGCTGGACTGAAATCAGTCTCGGACCATCGCGGTGTGATTGCCGCCGCAGCCATGGACCAGCGCGGTTCCCTGCAGAAGTCTCTCGCCAAAGAACGCGGCGCTGCAGCCGACGCGCACGACCTTGAAGTATTCAAGACGCTGGTCACCTCTGTCCTCACCAAGCACGCGTCGGCGATCCTGCTGGATCCTGAGTTCGGGCTGCCGGCATCGAAGCACCGCAACGGCAAGGGTCTTCTGCTGGCGTACGAAAAGACGGGCTATGACTCGAACACGCCTGGCCGCCTGCCTGACCTGCTGGATGTGTGGAGCGTTCGCCGGTTGAAAGAAGCGGGCGCGGACTCCATCAAGATCCTGCTGTACTACACGCCATTTGAAAAATCGCCGGTGAACGATCTGAAGCACGCCTGGATCGAACGCATCGGGGATGAGTGCATCGCGCACGATATCCCTTTCTTCCTCGAGTTTGTCGGATATGACGCGCAGGGCGGCGATGAGAAGTCGCTTGAATACGCCAAGAAGAAGCCCGAGATTGTTTCCGGCTCAATGGCTGAGTTCGGTAAGGCGCGCTACAACGTCGATGTGCTCAAGGTCGAAGTTCCGATCGAAATGTCTTTTGTGGAAGGTACGAAAGCGTTCAAGGGCGAGAAGGCCTACAGCCGCGCAGAAGCACTGCAGCACTTCCGCGACTCCGCAACGATGACGCACAAGCCGTTCATCTATCTTTCGGCCGGTGTCTCAAATCCTGTGTTTATCGAGACGCTTGAGCTGGCTGCGGAATCGGGCACCACGTTCAACGGCGTGCTCTGCGGCCGCGCCACGTGGAAAGACGGCATTGCGATCTACGCCAAACAAGGCGCCAAGGCTTTTGAAGACTGGCTGAACACGACGGGTGTGGAGAATATCGCCAACGTGAACAAAGCTCTCGAGCACGCGCACTCCTGGCATGACAAGGTGGACTCGAAAGCAACTGCCTGATCGAAGGCGGGAGCAAGAAGGAAGGCGCTGCGGGCTGCGGCGCCTTTTTTATTTTCTTTTTGATTTGTGGGACTCCAGTGCTCGGGCGTCGCGAATCTTGAGAGCGCATAATGTTGTATGGACTTCCCCAAGCCGAGCCTGCGTATTCTGGCTCCCTGCATCATGGCCCTGTTCAGTTTCAGCTGCATGGCGCAGAGCATTACCCTCCCCACCGGAACACCACTTCCCATTCAGATTGACGACCACATCCCTATGCGGGTGGGGCAGGCGATTCGCGGCGAGTTGATGTATCCGGTCTACGCGGACAATACGCTTGTGCTTCCTGCCCACACGATCGTGAACGGCACCGTTGTGTCCCTGCGCGCGGATCGTTCTCGCCGCATTCGGTCCGGCATGGGAGGAGACCTGACGCCGTTCCATATCCCTGTGGTGCAATTTACACGGATCACGCTTGGGGATGGATCCGCTGTTCCGTTTGTCTCGGGCACGGCTACGGATGGATCGCCGATTTATCGCTCGGTTGCTCCGCCTCCTTCACGCGGCGGGTTTCTGCGGCAGGAGTTCGATATGGGGCTCTCTGTGGCGCGCGATGACGTTGCCCTCTTCACGGAGCCAGGCAAGATCGACCGGCTGAAGCAGTTTGCCTACAACCGGCTTCCGTATCATCCGGAGCGCATTGAGAAGGGCACCGCGTGGACGGTGGAGATAACGGCTCCGCTCGCGCTTGCGCCGCAGCCTGCGCCGGCTGTGGTTGCGGTCCCGGTGATGAAACGGCACTTCTGGCAGCAGCCTGCGCCGAGTGCGTCGCCTGCCGACAAGGGTCCGGGCTTGTGGACGATACAGGCTTATCTGGACGATGCTGTCAGCTCGGAGTCCTCGACCAGTGGGCAGGTGATCCGAGCGACGGTTGCTGAACCTATCTATAATGCGGACCGCAGTGTGGCGATTCCCCAGGGGGCGATTTTGCTGGGCGCGGTGACACGCGCGAGACCTGCTCGACGGTTTGGACGGACGGGGACGCTGAACTTCAGCTTTCGGCAACTCACCCTACCGGGCGGTGCGCCGCAGAACGTAGAAGCGACGCTGACTGGTGCTGATTCTGGCCCGGGGCTGGCGTTGAACTCGGAAGGTCAGGTGAAATCCAAACCGCAGGACAAGCTGAGCGTGCCGATCTTTCTGGCGCTTCTGGCCAGCCGGCCGCTCGATCAGGAACACGGCTCGGACGGACAGTTGGGCAAGAATGCGGTGGGGGGCGCCGCTGGACTGGGGCTGGTGGGAACCATTATCGGTCTATCCGGCGCGTCGCCGAACGTTGCTGCGGGTATTGGATCGTACGGGGCGATGCTTGCCGTCTACGACCGCTGGATCGCGCGGGGGAAGAAAATTGTGTTTCCGCGCGACACCCGGATTGTGGTGCAGACGGTGGCGCGCAGCTCTGCCGTGATGCACGCGAGTCCGGCCGGCACTCCGCGTCC
>JALYVA010000175.1 GCA_030853485.1 Acidobacteriota bacterium | reverse complement strand
CCTCCCGCAAGCCTCCACGCGCCGCAACCATCGCCGCATCCATCCTGCTCGCCGCCGCCGCAGCCGTATTCCTCACCCGCGCCGCAATCGGCCACCTCCTCGTCCTCGGCCCACAGGACCACCTCCTCCTCACCCCCATCGAAAATCAGACCGGCGACAAGATCCTCGACGGAACCATCTCCCAGGGCCTCGAACTCGCCCTCCAGCAATCAGCCTCCTTGAACGTGCTAGGCGTCGCCGCATACCAGGCCGGCCTCCATCAACTCCATTCCGAAACAACCCCGCAGCCCCCAAACCCCCAGACCCCCCAGCAGATCGCCCAGAAGCTCAACGCCCGAGCCTTCCTGCGAGGCCACATCACCGGCTCCGCCCCGCCCTACACCATCCGCATCGAAATCCTCCGAGCCGACTCCACCAAGCGCATCGCCTACTTCGAAGAGCGCGCCTCCACCCGCAACGATCTCCCCTCCGCCATCGACCGCCTCGCCTTCTCCCTGCGCCGCGCCATCAGCCACGATACGAAAGCCGACATCGCCTCCTCCGTTCCTCTCGAGCACGCCCAGACCGCCAGCATCGACGCCCTCCACGCCTACGCCCAGGGCGAGACCGCCCTCGAGAACGGCCTCACCGCCTCCGCCCTCCAAGCCTTCCAATCCGCGGTCGCCTTCGACCCCGCCTTCGTGCAGGCGCAGATCCGCCTCGCCTGGCTCTATCGCGACGAGAAGGCGGAACTCGCCTCCAGTCACGCCGCCGAACTCGCCAAATCGTCCTCCATCCATTCCTCCAGCAAACTCAAAACCCTGGCCGACTTCTGCTACGAAGCCAACACCTCCGGCGACTACCCCAAAGCCGCCTCCACGATCCGCAAATACATCGCACAGTACCCCCATGACGACACCGGAATGGAAGGCCTCGCGCGCATCCTCTCCGCCCAGGGCTTCTTCCCCGAATCCCTTCTCGCCGCCCAGCAGGGAATCGCCGAAGACCCCTACGATCCCGACATCTACAACCAGGCCGAAGCCGCCCTTCTCGCCCTTAGCCGCTACAGCAGCGTGCTCCAGATGCAAGCGCAAGCCGGCCGCAACGGCGTCCTCGCCGACACCAGTGTGCTCCCCGCCGCATACCTCGCCGGCAATCAGGAAATCCTCCTCCGCCAGCTGCATCCTTTCACCGCACTCCCCAAAGCCTCTAAAACCGCAGACGGAACAACAGGACCCGAAGACACAACACTCACCTACGCCGCCCTCGACAACTACGGACGCTATCTCGACAGCACAGGAAACATGACCGCTGCCCTCGACTTCTGGAAACAATCCGCCGCAAAGGCCCAGTCCGCGCCAGAGCTCGCCTCGACCGCAGCCTCCATGCTCGCCCAGGCCGCGCTCGACCGCGCCATCGGCGAAAGTTGCACCGTCGCCCTCGCCCTTGTCGACCAGCTGAGACCCATGCCCAAAGGCCCCACGGCAAGCTACAAAACCGCCCTCGCCGCTGCCATGTGCGGCAACCAGACCTACGCCGAAAAGTCCATCACCGAGCTCGAGCACGCCTATCCCCACGACACTCTCGTCGAGGACGTCTACCTTCCCACCCTGCACGCCGCCTCCGACCTCGGCGTCTACGAACCCGCCAAAACCCTCCAACAACTTCTCGCCACCGAGCGGGACGACCGCAGCATTCTCTCTCCCTATCTCCGCGGCCTCGCCCGTTTCAACCTCCGCCAAACCGATCCCGCTCTCAGCGACTTTCAAACCGTGCAGGCCCGACGAGGAGCAGCCTGGATGGTCGCCGGCACTCTCTATCCCATGGCCGAAATCTATCTCGCCCGCGCCCACGCACTCGCACGCAACAAGCCCGACTCGGCAGAGGCGTACCGCAAATTCCTCGCCACCTGGCCAGACGCAGATCGGACCCAACCCCTCATCCGCGAAGCCCTCGCCAGAAGCAAATAACCTATCCAGCGAACCCTGAGCGCAGCCTCTCGCAGTTCATCGCGAGAGGCGAAGTCGAAGGACCTGCATTTGCCTTTGCTTTCTAGCTACCGTCCCATCAGAGGATCTGCGGCGGACCGGTGCAATCATCCTTCCTCTACCCAACCAAAAACAGTGTCATCCTGAGCGAAGTCGAAGGGACCTGCATCCGCCTTTGCTTTCTGGCTACCAACCCCAACAGGGAAGCCGCTGCGGACCGGTGCACTCATCCTTCCTCTACCCAACCCAAAAACAGTGTCATCCTGAGCGAAGTCGAAGGACCTGCATTAGCCTTTGCTTTCTGGCCACCAACCCCAACAGGGAAGCCGCTGCCGACCGGTGCACTCATCCTTCCTCTACCCAACCCAAGAACAGTGTCATCCTGAGCGAAGTCGAAGGACCTGCATCCGCCTTTGCTTTCTGGCCACCAACCCCAACAGGGAAGCCGCTGCCGACGGGTGCACTCATACTCCTCTACGCAACCCAAGAACAGTGTCATCCTGAGCGGAGTCGAAGGACCTGCATTTGCCTTTGCGCTTCCAGCTACCGCCACATCAGGGGATCTGCTTTCAACCCATGCAACGACCTACTCCAAGGGCACCCAAGAACAGTGCCATTCTGAGCGAAGTCAAAGGACCTGCATTCTCACCTCTCCCCCGTATGTCCCCAGGGACTCTCCCCCTACCCTCACACCGTGCCCACACAAACCAGCGACCCAGCGAAATCAGCCCCCCAGTGCAGGCAATCCTCTCGGCAATCCCTCGCATCACACTGCCTTGACGACCGCACGCATACACACATCTGCAGGAGCAATCGTTATGGGAAACTCACTCGCCGTAGTCACCGGCGCATCCAGCGGAATCGGCTACGAACTCGCCAGGGAACTGGCGAAACGCGGCTACGACCTCGTCATCGCTTCCGCCGGCGAACGCCTCGAGCGCGCCGCACAGAACTTCCGCACCTTCAACGTCCAGGTCACTGAAGTCAACGCAGACCTTGCCACGCAACAGGGCGTCGACCAGCTCTGGCAGCAGATCACAGATCGAGGCCAGCCCGTCGACATCGCCTGCATCAACGCCGGCGTAGGTGTCGGCGGACACTTCACCGAAACCGACCTCGCCGCCGAACTGAACATGATCGCACTCAACTGCTCCGGCACCGTTCAGCTCGCAAAACACGTCGTGCAGCAGATGACCCCGTTGCGCGCCGGCAAAATCCTCTTCACCGCATCCATCGCCGGCGAGATGGTCGCTCCCCGCGAAGCCGTCTATGCCGCCACCAAAGCCTTCGTCCTCTCCTTTGCGCATAGCCTCCGCTACGAGCTCAAAGACACCGGCATCACCGTCACCGCCCTCCAGCCCGGCCCTACCGACACCGATTTCTTTCATCGCGCAGGTATGGACGACACCGAAGTCGGGCAGAAGGGCAAATCCGAAAGCCAACCCGAAGCCGTCGCCAAGCAGGGAATCGAAGCTCTCCTCGCAGGCAAAGACCACGTCTACGCAGCCTCGCTCACAACCAAACTCGAAGGCGCCATGGCTAACGTCATCCCCGGATCCGTCAAAGCCGCCATGCACGACAAAATGGCAAAGCCCGTCAGCGAAAAATAGACATTAGCTCCGAGCCTGACTTGCTTTCTCTCGTGGCGCTGCCCTTGCTCTTCTGGTGGTATCCACGTGTCGTGCTTTCCGTTATCCTCGTGCCTTTGCTTTCTGGTTGTCATCCCCGCAGGGGATCTGCTGTGGTCGTAGCTTTTTCTTCACCTGCCGCAAACCGGGTGCCCCATCTTAGGCGCGTCTTTGCGCCTAAGGTGGGATCCTCAACGTTTCTTCACTCCCCGAACCAGCCGTACGCGGCAGCAACTCCACAAGGAGACACTCATGTCCCAGGTACTCACAGAAAAGCCGAACGCAGAAGCCCTCCCCGAGTCGGCTCCAGCCGGTATCCTCATCCACGGCCACTACGCCCCGCCTCCAGAAGATAAAGACGGCAAAATCTGGGTCCGCACCTCCGCCCTCGTGCAGGCCGATCCCGAACGCCTCTACGCGATGTGGCACGACCTTGAAGCCATCCCCACCTGGCAGGAAGAGATCACCGAAGTCACGGTCACAGGGCCCAAACAATCTCATTGGGTCATGCGATCCGGAGACGACGGAACCAAGATCGAGTGGGACTCGGAGATCCTGGCCGACGAACCCGGCAAGCGCATCGCCTGGCACTCCATCGCGGGCGACTCTCAAAACGCCGGCGAAGTCATCTTCGAGTCCGACCCGAGCGGTCGCGGCACCATCGTCACCGTGCTCCAGGAATTTCGCCTCGGCAAACTCGCCAACGCGTGGGAAACCATCGTCGGCCGAAATCCCAAGCAGTCGGTCATCGAAAACCTCCGCCATTTCAAAGCACTCGCTGAAACCGGAGAGATCCCGCGCAACCAGGGACAGTCCCATGGCAAACGCGGCCTCGTCGGAAGCGTCAAAGAATCCCTTTACGGAGAAAAGATCAAAACTCCTCCGGGCCCCGCAGTCCCGCAAGCCTGAAATCGGGGTGCCCCATCGTCGCCGCACCTTTGCGGCTAAGGGTAGGCATCGAGCAAAGCGAGACCGCTTTCCCAGCGCCCGCGGAGAATCTCCGCTCCACCAGCAACATCTACCGCACCCCGCAAAAGAAGGGAAACATTTATGAAAGCTGTCTGTTGGATGGGAACCAGTAACGTCGAAACCCTCACCGTGCCCGACCCCGCGCTCCTCAACCCGCGCGACGCCATCGTCAAGATCACCAAAACCGCCATCTGTGGCTCCGACCTCCACCTCTACGATGGCTTCATCCCAACCATGGAGGCAGGCGACATCCTCGGCCACGAGTTCATGGGCATCGTCGAAGAAGTCGGTCCGGAGGTCAAAAATCTCCAGCGCGGCGACCGCGTCGTCATCCCCTTCACCATCGCCTGCGGAAGCTGCCTCTTCTGCAAAAAGAAGCTTTGGTCCGCCTGCGACAACTCCAACCCCAACGCGCATATCATGGAGGCGGCCTACGGCTACTCCGGCTCCGGCCTCTTCGGCTACTCGCACATGATGGGCGGATACGCCGGTGGCCAGGCCCAATACGCGCGTGTCCCCTTCGCCGACGTAGGCCCGCTCAAGATCGAAAGCGACCTGTCCGACGAGAAAGTACTCTTCCTCTCAGACATCTTCCCCACCGGCTACATGGCGGCGGAAAACGCGCAGATCCAGCCCGGCGACACCGTCGCCGTATGGGGCTGTGGCCCCGTAGGACAGTTCGCTATCGCGAGCGCCTTTATGCTCGGCGCGGCGCGTGTCATCGCCATCGATCGCTTTCCCGAGCGCCTCGAACTCGCCCGCAGCCTCGGAGCCATCACCATCAACTACTCCGCGGAAGACGTCAGCGTTCTCACCGCACTCAAAGATCTCACCGGCGGCATCGGCCCCGACAGCTGCATCGACGCCGTGGGACTCGAAGCTCACTCTGCGGACCTTCAGGGCGTGTACGACAAGGTCAAGACCGCGGTCATGCTCGAAACCGATCGCCCCAGCGTCCTTCGCCAGGCCATCCAGGCCGTTCGCAAAGGCGGCACCCTCTCCATCCCGGGCGTCTACGGCGGCCTGCTCGACAAGGTCCCCTTCGGCGCCGCCTTCGGGAAGGGAATCACCATGAAGATGGGCCAGACCAACATGCACACCTACATGAAGCCCCTGCTCGAACGCATCGAGAAAGGCCAGATCGACCCCACCTACATCATCTCCCACCGTATCTCGCTCGAAGAGGCTCCCGCCATGTACAAGGTCTGGCGAGACAAAAAGGAGAACGTCACCAAAATCGTCATCGACCCCTGGGCGAACGCCAGCCACAAACCAAACCGCGAACAAAAATCCGCCTGACCCGAACCCCCTCCGCGCGGCAACGGTCTGCCCTCCGTTGCCGTAGCACTTCCTCCGACCGCAGCGGGCTTTCGTGATCGCGATCCTGGTCGTCGTCCCAAAACGGGAATGCCCTCTCCGTTCAAGAAAATAAATATCTAAAAAGTGGCAGACTTTCCAGCCCCATTTAAACACGTTCCAAAACCGCAAAAAAGTGCTTCAAAACCCCCGTTTTGTGGTCAAAATACACGCAATTTCGACCACATTTCTCCCCACCCCCCGCAAAAACGCCTGCAAAACCGAGCAAACCGGCCCCGCAGGCGCACGCAAAAATAACCACAAAAAATTCGCAAAAATCAGTAAGGCCCAAAATAAGGTCCAGGATAATACCCCGGCCCGTAATAGTACGGAGGCGGAGGTGGATAGTATCGCCTCTGCATCTGCGGCTGGAACCCAACCGGCACTCCGCCACCCAGCCGGTTCAGCTCCGCCTGAGATACCGTCGTAACATCCGCAGGCTGCGTCAAGTGAAAGGTAACAATAGCTTCCGCGGGCAGGGAAGCCTCACCCCGGTGCGAAGATGCCGACACTCCCATTCCCGCCACACCACCCACGCCCGCCCCTACAGCCGCACCGAGTCCGCCTCCGGCGACAGCTCCGATCAACGCTCCCATCGCCCCTAAACCCACTGTGTTTCCAACAGTGTTCCCGGTCTTATCCGCACCCTGGTGCCACCAGAAGTCAGTGACGATGGGGTAGACCTGTCCGCCCAGCTGAAGCTGCGTAAGCTGCAGTTTGAGCTCGCCCTTTCCCGCCAACTGCCCGGCATTCTTCGCCTCCACAACCGTTCCCCGAATCGCTGCACCCCGAGGAATCGCAACCGATCCACCCGCAACGACATCATTCAACACCACGCCGTCAAAGACTGTGCCTGCGGCCGTATGCTTGCTATCCATTCCCTGATTGATTCGCACCCGAATCATCGACCCGCTTGAAACCACCACCGCATCGCCTCCGCGCTGAGAGACGTACGGCCTCTGATCGTACTCTGTCGAGTACGGCCTGGACGGATATCCTGCACCATACTGTGGCGGACGTTGTGGGCCAAGCTGTGGGGGACGTTGCGGGGCAGCATTCGTACCCTGCCGCTGAGACTCTTCCGGGTACGAGTAATGAGGATCGCTCCCGGCTTGTGAGGGCTGCGCCTCCGCGGGAGCCAAACTCCCATCGGACTGTAAATTAGGGTTCGTAGCCGCCCGTCCGCTTTGATCCACCTGGGCCGCATCGCTGGCAGCGGACGGTGTGCCGACAGCCATCTGGTCCACCACCTTTTGCACGCCCGCAGTGTTGGAAACCAGCTTGTCTGCCAGGTCTCTCGACTCGTCATTTCTCACCGCCCCGGTCAGGGTCACCGTACCGAAAACGGTAGTAGATGTAATTGACTGGTCTGCAAGCTGGGGGGCCCCGGCCAGTGCTTTCAGCACATTCGCTTCCACCTGCGCATCCGGAATAGCGGGCCTGGCCTGCGAGGTACCGGGATAGCTGATCAGCAAAGGCGACAACACACCGAAAACGAATAATTTAGTAGAGTAGCCACCCTGCCGCATACTTCCCTCCAAGATTTGAGTGCGATCCTACCGATTACCCGCACAGGGTATCTATTGTATGAAGACGCCATAATTTCAAAAAAGTTCCGTAAGACTGCATCAGGGCGGGTCACATCACATCCAACTCCCGATTATTGACGCACATTGACCTCCACGACCAAGTAACGATATATTTGAAGAGCGGGGTGGAGCAGCCCGGTAGCTCGTTGGGCTCATAACCCAAAGGTCGTAGGTTCAAATCCTACCCCCGCAACCAATCAAATCAGTCAGTTACGGCCTTCGGGTGAATCTGACAGACTCCCAAAAACTCCCAATAAGAAAATTTGCTGATTTCAGGCACTCATCCTGGCGGGGATGAGGACCATCTCAACAACCTTTCCATTGGCTTCCCTCTTGGAAGCCGGCATCGCTTGTCCATAGACGTTCATCGTCGTCTGGATCGAAGCGTGCCGCATCAGTTCTTGCTGCACTTTCATTGGAGCGCCCGTCTCATCCAGCCACGAACGGTACGTGTGGCGGAATGTATGCCAGCCGATTGAGCCCAACCCCAGCTTCTCGCCCAGAGGCCGCAAGTGGCGCTTCTGGATTTCCGTTGGGTAATACGGGCGGCTGGTCACGGGGTTCGCAAATACCCAGCCTTCTTCGGTTGGGTAAGCCTGCGAACTCCAGGCGAGCAAAACCCCTACAAGCGAGTCGTGCAGTGGGACGTAGTCATGGGAGTATTCGGTCTTTACATCGTCCACTCGTCCGTTCACGATGCTCCGTTGAACCAAGAGTTGACGCTTCTCGAAATCGAAGTCTTCCCATTTGAGTGCCGCAATCTCGCTTACGCGAAGACCAAGGCACTGTGCAATGATGACCATCGTCTTGTACGGCCCTCTCAGGGTCGTGACGACAGCTTGGAACATTTCCGCAGTGAGGATGGCTGGGCGCTGGCGGCGTTTCGTGCAGTTCTTCACACGCACTAACGCAATCGGATTTCTCTGCTCGGTGAAGAGTTCCCAGCGTGCTGCACACTGATACATCAGGTGCATCAAGCTCCGAATATGTGCCTTGGACTTCGGTGCCATATCGAGGTTCTTCAACCAATCTTCGACCGCCATCGGTCGAATCTTTTCGAGCAGGTAATCTCCCCAACGCGGCTTGAGGTGAAGTGCGATGTTGGTGAGGTACGACTTGCGAGTCGAATAGCGTTCAGGAAGCTCCTCCTGAACATACCGGTCGCAGACCCCACCGAATGTCACCACTGCCATCCTCTGCAACGGGGTTTCAGAGTTGAGTTTGAGTAGAAGGGCTTCGACCGCTTTACGGGCCTGGGCTTCGCTCCTGTACTTGTCGACGGTCCCAATAGTGCAGGTCTTGCGTGTCCTGTCACCATCTGGCTTCGACTCGTAGTAACGAAACTCCCAAGCGTCCGAACCCTTCGACCGCTTCTTTGTAACTAGACTTCCGAATTGATAACATGCACGCATCTCAGAGTTTCCTCCTCGACTCGCAGCACGAATGGCTACCATGAGGATAGCTGATTTCGCGTTGCGCGAATAGCGGAAAAGTAGTGATTTTAGGCCGTTTTCAATGCCTCTTGAGAACTATGCCGGTCGATCCAAGCGGCGAGGGAAGAGCCCCGGAAACGCCAGAGTTTACCGACTTGCACTCCAGAGATTTCCCCTCTTTGGGCCATGCGCTGGAGCGTTCTCGGATGAACTCCGAGAACCGTCGCAGCCTCCTGACTGTCCAGGAGAATTTCGATCTCTTTCCCTGCGAGTTGGACGGTGGGGACGGCTCGCGCGACTGGCTTCTTGTCTGTCATCTGGCCCGCTCCTGCTTGCTAGAACAAGATCGTTGGGCGGGTAAGCTTCTGTCCAATCAAAATCCGTATGTTCATTATTCCGTGACGGAATACAGCTTCGTCGCGATAGCCGGCGCTAAGCAGTGCCCGATTGACAATGTCTACCTTGGAAGACTTCAATGCCCTATCGGGTGAGCCCGTTCAAGCCCGACTGCCAGCGCCTTACTGAGATTTGCCTGGGAGTTTCGGCCATGAGTGGATTCGAATTACGACATGTACAAGCCGCTAATGCTGTTGCTGAGGAGTTGAGTTTTTCGCGGGCCGCTATCCGCTTACACCTGACTCAGCCCGCCCTCACGAAACAGATTCAAGAGCTTGAGGCTTATCTCGGGGTCGTCCTCTTTGATCGAAGCAATCAAAGGGTTGAACTGACGGACCCTTGCCGTGTCTTCATTGAGGAGACGAGGATTTCGCTGGTGCACTTGGATCGGGCAGTCCACCTTACGCGGTCAGTTGCAAAGGGAGTTGAAGCCGTGCTTAATCTGGGGTTCTCGCCCTACACGGACCCTTATCTTGTCTCGACGATCCTTGCAATCCGTCTGCCGTTGTTTACATCACTGCGCATTCAAGCGTCTAGCAACTTCTCCGCTGAGTTGAACCGGCAGGTGCTCACGGGCGAAATTGACGTGGCGCTCTCGACGGCAGGCCTCCAGCATGCCAAGCTGAACTACTTGGAACTCAGCGTTTCGCCGCTTTATGTGGTCTTTGGAAGGGACGATCCGCTCGCACACAAGATGGAAGCTAAGCTTTCCGATTTGGGCGAGCGCATATGGGTGATTTTTGGCCGTCACATTCATCCGACTCTGTACGACGAATTCATGATGCGCGCGCGGGCAGTTGGAGTGAAGTCAAAACAGATACATCACGTTACAACTGCGGACGAAGCCGCCCATCTGATCGTGCAACTTGATGCGGTAGCTTTTCTAACGAAGATCGGGGCTTGGCGGATAGCTACGGGTTCTTTGACGATACGTCCGCTTACAGAAGCCGAAATCCTTTTACGAACGACCATAGTGACCCGAGCGGAGGACACGTCGAGGCTGACAAGTGAATTCGTTCGGGCCGCAGTGAAGCAAATCGAGAAGACAACCAAGGCACAACAACGGCACCTTCCGCTTGCCGGTTAGTGACGGAGTCTAGGATCGAATTCTTTGACGATCTGCAGATTGAGCGGCCCCACATACCCGCAGGTGAGCACTGGAAAGCTCCAAGCGGACCCGGAACGCCATCGGGATCTTCTCTTCTCGACACCTTGCCACAGATGCACTGATGTACATGAATCCAGATTTCATCGGCACTCTTCACGTTTGCGTCATTCATGGTTTTGCTTTCCAACGGTGTTTCCTGAAACCCGGGAAGTCATGGCGGTCACTTGCATTGCCAGTAACGAGCGGATGGCATCTGTGCCGCTCGGAATCGGGGAAAGTGGCCTGATCTCGGTGGCCGTTAGATCGGCTTCTGCCGGAATCTGGAGTGCCCGGCATTTTTTGAACCAGCTTTTATGAGAGAGACTTTGTCTCAGGGAGTTGGACATGGCACGAAGGAAGAAGCACACAGCTGAGCAGGTAGTGAACTTGCTGCGTCAGATTGAAGT
>JALYVA010000162.1 GCA_030853485.1 Acidobacteriota bacterium | reverse complement strand
TCACGTGTTACTCACCCGTGCGCCACTTTACTCAGGGATTGCTCCCCTTTCTCGTGCGACTTGCATGTGTTAGGCACGCCGCCAGCGTTGATTCTGAGCCAGGATCAAACTCTCGTTTAATCTTGGTTTGCTCGCCATCCAACGACAGGGGTCGGGATGGATCGAGCGCCCTCGCTCGCTCGAAAGGAGCGAAGGATATAGCTAGTGAGAATGACTAAACCAAATTTCGTATCATCTCACGACTGGCACGTTCAACTATGTTGTCAAAGATCCTGACTGCATCCGCCTTAGCGGGCAGCTTTGGATCAAGGACAAAATCGGCATAAGCCAGATTTGTGTCCTCGAACTTGATGCGCTGTTGTCGTCGGTGTTGGCTGCTTACTTCGGGTCTCTCGTTCTACTTCTTATCGGCGATTACTTAGCCTGTCGAGAGCCGCGTTAGCAGCGTGTGACGTTTTAGCGAACTTTTCAAGATTATCAACTTCAATCTCGACTGTCAACCCTTATTTTGGCTTTTTTCGTCTGCCGCTTAGTTGCTGTGGTAGAGGTGACAGTTGTTCGTACAGCGCAGTATTTCAAAATATCCATACACCTGAATCGAAACGCAGGCGCGGAGCACTTGGCTCCTTATACTTCTTGATTCAACAGCAGTGGCTTGGGTTTAGATTGCCGGCCGGCCATTGGCTCGATGCCGCGATCAAACACTTGGACTGCGCTCCGACATCCCTTGTTGCTGCTCGATGCGTCTGAGCCAAGGTGCGAAGCAGAACTTCTGTGCAACTCACCTAGTGTACCCGGTCTTGCGTCTCCGTGCAAGCGTTCTCTGCTTTTCACGTCGGTTTGGACTGATACCTGTTTGCGACTTCCTGAGAGTATCAGCCCTGCTCGCTGGACGCAACCCCCCGGAGCCTGTTGATAACCGGCGGATCCTGTAGAAAACCGCGTCGCGGCGTGTAAAGACGCGTCGATCGAGAGGTAAACATGGTCGCGTATTCCGGGGAGAAGGAGGCAAAGGACCCGCTAGGCGACAACGCTGCTCCGTCTCGAAATCACAAGAATGCCACCAACGCCGACGGGGACAGGCTACAATTTCCCCACTATGGAAGCCAATGAAGTGCAGGAATTCGCCAATCAGATGAAGGAGTCCGGGGAGTCCGGGGAAGAGTCGCTCAAGACGATCTCGCTTGGGATCTCCATTCTTGCCGTTCTGGTCGCCATGGTCACGGTGCTTGGCCATCGCAGCCATACCGAGGCCGTGCTGATGCAGTCGCGTGCCGGTGATCAGTGGAACGAGTATCAGGCCAAGAAGATCCGCATGGACAATCTGTCGGTCACGCTGGATCTGCTGGGCATGGAACCCACGACAAACCCCGCAGTTACTGCGGCGAAGACGACCGAGTACAAGGCGCATATCGAGAAGTGGAAGTCTGAGCTTGGGGAGGAGCAGGAGAAAGCCCGTGACTTTGAAAAGGAGGTCACCCACGCGGAAGCGCAGGCTGCGCGCTACGATCTTGGCGAGGCACTGCTGCAGATTGCCGTTGTGCTTTGTTCAATTACGTTATTTACACGCAAACGGGCTTATTTCCTGCTTGGACTTACGCTGGGGGCCGCGGGTATTGCTGTCGCTGTGTCGGCTCTGATTGTGCATTAGAGGCGACGTTCACGGACGGGGCCGTGCTGTTCGTTATGGCTTGGCGATGACGCCCAGATCGACGAGTCCGTTGACGAAATATTGCACGGCGAGCGCGACCAGCAGAAGTCCCATGATGCGGACCAGGATTCGGACTCCGGTTTCGCCCATGGCGCGGGCCACACGGTCGGAGTTGCCGAGGACGAGATAGCAGATGGCTGCTGTGACCGAGATGGAGATCAGGATGGCGGCCATTTGCCAGCGTGTCTGCGCCTGGCCTACGAGCACCATGACGCTGGTGATCGATCCGGGGCCTGCGAGCATGGGAATCCCAAGGGGCACGATTCCGGCATCTTCCTTCTGCGCGGCTTCGGTGGTCTCTTCGGTTGATTCCTGGGTTGCGGACCGCTTTGCCTCGAGCATGTCGAGTCCGATCAGGAGCAGGATCACGCCTCCGGCGATTTCAAAGGCGGGGAGGGTGATGCCGAACATGCGGAAGATGTACTGGCCGGCTACCGCGAAGGCGCTCAGTACGACTAACGCTGTGACGGAGGCTTTCCAGGCCATTTTGCGTCTTCGGCCTGCGTCCGCGCCTGCGGTGACGGCGAGAAAGGTAGGCAGCGCGGCGAAAGGATCGACCAAGAAGAAGATCGAGCTGAGCGCGAGTACGGAGAACCGCACATAGGCGGAGTGCTCCAGCACCGAAAGACTGACGAAGTGAGGTTGAAACATCACTTCCCATTGTTTCATGCTCCCCTGCCCCTGGATGGGGCGCCGGAGTTCCCGTTCCGCGGGGTCATCCCTGCTGCTGCGCCTGGTCCGGGCGGCTTGGCGGGTGGCGAGCCGGGAAGCGAGGGACCGTCCGGCGGGGGCATTGTCTGCTCGGCGGAGGGCACCCGGAGGGTTGAAGGGGGGTACCCCCCTCCCCCCCCTTATTGCCCGCGCCGAAGTCCTTTGGTTGGTTACACTTACAGACGGCATGTCCCGCTAAATTCGTGCAAGGAAAGGACTTGCGTGCAAATTCGTGCCACATAAGGACTTAGCTCGGATGTGGGGAAGACACGTCGTAAAAGCGGAAAAGCTCCGACCATGTGGGCCGGAGCTTTTCTTTTCTACTAATTCAATTATACAGGATGGAGCGAAACTACTACGCCACGGCTAAGCTATTTTGTGTGAGCTGTTTAGGTCGTTTAGGGGCTTGACAACGAGATTTGGCCCATTTTCAGGGAATAATTTTATAAGCTATTGTGCAGGAAGGACTTATGGTGGGCCTAGAGGGCACCTTTCTTGGTCAGGATCAGGTTCTCTCTTTGTCCGGCTCCTGCTGGAGGGAGAGATCTGGAGGGAGAGAGTTGAAGGGAGAGAGTTGAAGGGAGAGACTTGAAGGGAGAGGTCTGGGGCGAATGTCAGGGGATGACCTCCGCGACGGCTTCCACTTCGAGATGGCGCGTGCTGCCCGGGACGTCGAGGGAGCCGAGCATCTGCTGCTTGCCGGGGGTGAGGGTCGAGGTGCTTTCGAGTACGGTCTGGCGGATGACGGGATCGTCGGCTCCGGCGACTGCTCTTTCTTCGGCGACGCTCGACCGCTCGACCTTGGTACGGAGCCTGACACCCTTGCCCGATTCGTCCAGTGACGCGTCGATGTTGAGTCCGACATCGAGATAAGTGAAGTCGGTCTTGGATGTGGTTGTGCCGGACGTGGTGGTTCCGGTAAGCACCGGCACTTTGCTTCCATTCTTGAACGTCGTTCTTGCGCCCGAAACGACGATCATGGAGTAGTGCTGGGTACCGATGACTTTGCCGCTGTCCGAGTCGGCGATGGTGTAGGTGAGCCGATAAGCTTTTCTCGGCAGGTCAAGCTCCTTCAGCAGTTTATGGGCTAGCACCAGTTGGTCGGGTGTGCCACGTATCACGAGGGCACCCTGCGAGGGCAGGAGATAGACTCTGGTCTCGGGTTCAAGCATGTTGCGCAAAGCAATCATTACCTCGTCCGACTCGTGAACGACGTTGCCGTTGGTGAGGTAAAACGTCTCGACGGAGGTTTGCTTGGCGGCGGGAGGTGCTGTTTGCGCGTATGCCTGCGGCGGAGTCGCTGCCAAAGCGATGGCAAGGCCCAGGATTCCGATTCCGATTGCAACCTTTGTCATGCGTGTCTCCCGTGTGTGGCGATTCGAGTTCATTTGTCCTCCGCTGTGGTTGGTGGTTCGAAAAACTTTTTGACTTCTGCTTTTTCTTCCGCATCTCGCGCGGCCCACAACACCGGATTGAGGACGGCGAGTTCGACTGGATCGTTTTTGTGGGCGAGACGAAGCAGAAGCTTTTCCTGCTCGGTCAAGGGGGCCTCGGGAGCGGGATGGTTTCCGGCGCCCATGCTGTCGGGATTGGCCGAGGGCACCTCGCGAACTCTGCTCGCGTGGCGGGCATTGGTTCTGTCTGGGGCTCTGTCTGGGGTTCTCTCTGCGACTCGCAGAACGGAACGAGGCTGCGACGGAAGCTGCGGTGAGACCGTGGTGGCGTGAACGTCCGGAGTCGCAGGAAGGGGTGACACGGCCTGATGGTCGGACACGGCACTGTGATTTCTGAGTGCAGTCCAGCAGGCCAGTGAGGAGACCAGGACGACTGCCGCAGCGGCGAGCGACCAGCGGGCTGTTCCGGTAGCGGGCTTGCGCACTGGAGACGCCGCGGCCCAGAACGTACGCCAAGACAGGGGCAGGCTCCGCCTACGTTTTTCCGGTGCGTTGTCGCGGACGGCCTGCAGAATTCTCTGGTCCATTCCGGCAGGCGGCTCTGCGTTTCCGAGGCCGGCGAGTACGCGTTCTATGGCATCGTCGGAGTTTTCGGAGTTTTCCATCATGCTTCTCCTTTCTTCAATCGCAGCTTCAAACGTGTGCGTGCTCGAAACAGCAGCGCACGTACAGCGGATTCACTTTTTCCCAGAACTTCGGCTATCTCTGCGGTGCCGAGCTCGTCGATGGCGGCAAGCAGAAGCACGTGACGCTCTGGTTTCGGCAAACGTTCCATCTCCTGCAAAACGGTTCGGAGGCGCTGTGCCTGGTCGAGGGCCTGGTCGGCTGGCACGCTGGCGGCGACCAGGCTGCTGATGAAGCTTTCGTCTGTTTGTTGCGGCTGGATGCGCCTTCTGCGATCGAGGGCGAGGTTCCAGGCGATGCGGACGAGCCAGACGCGCATGTCGCGGATGGCCGGGAGAGAACGGCTGTGGACGACGACGCGAAGGAAGACATCCTGAACGACGTCTTCGGACTCTGGGCGACGGCGCAGGACGGAGTGGGCTACGCGGAATAACAGGCCGGAATAGGTTTCTACGAGGAGGGTGACGTCGGTCTTGGATCTTCCGTCGGATTCCAGGCTTTCTATGGAAGACAACGGCAAGCTGCATCCCTCGATCGACGTCATAAGACCCTTCTACTGAGACAGACGGGGAGGGCGGGGGTTCGCTCGGCAATATTTTAGGGATGTGCGCTGCCGCGCGGGCCCACTGCGCGTGGGGCGGTCACTTCGTGACTTGTATACCCCTTCGGTGGGCGCTCCCGTTGGTCGCGAACGATCTTTGCTGCCGACCATCGGGAGGCCCGGGGCGAAGCCGGTATACACGTCACGAAGTGACCGCGCTCCGCGTAGGAGGCCCGGCCGGCAGGCCCCATCTTTGCGCCCTAAGCAAAGACGAGGCACTGCGGCTTGGAGAGGGGGAAGCTCTTTCCGGTATCGGAAAGCTGGCCGGTAGCGGGATTTATCTTGAGGGCCGAGATGTTATCCGAATCCTGGTTGGCGACGAGGAGCCAGCGTCCGCTTGGGTCCAGGGCGAGATGCCGGGGCACCTTGCCGCCGCAGGGTATGCGGTCACGCAAGGCGAGTTTTCCGTCGGCGGCGATGGAGAAGGTTACGACGATGTTGTCGAAGCGATCGATGGCGTAGGCAAACCGGGCGCGGTGGTCGAGCGCGATGTCGGCTCCGCCGGTGGTGCCTTGGAAGTCGGCGGGCTTCATGGCAAGTTCCTGCACGGTTTCGAGCGTGCCGTGGGTGGAATCCCAATGGAGGACGACGACGCCGGAGGCCATTTCGGTGACGCAGTAGGCGACTTTGCCGTTGGGGTGGAATTGCAGCGCGCGCGGGCCTGCTCCAGGGTTGGAGCGCCAGACGGCGGGGTCGTTGGGGGTGAGTTTGGCGGTGGCGGGGTCGAGCCGGTAGATGTGGATGGCGTCGAGGCCGAGGTCGTTGACCAGGAGGAAGCGGTTGTCGGGGGAGACGGTGACGCGATGGGCGTGGGGCGCGGCCTGACGGTCGTGATTGGGGCCCTGGCCGGTGTATTGGAAGAACGAGACGGCGTCGCTCAGATGTCCGCCCGGGCCTGCGGTGAAGGAAGCTGCACTGCCTCCGCCATAGTTTGCGGCGAAGACGGAGCGTCCGGTGTGGTCGGTGGCGACGTGGCAGGTTCCGCCGCCGCCGGTTGCGACCTGGTTGATGGGGGTGAGGCGGGTGTTTGCGCGGTCGAGCGTGTAGCTGGAGATGGCGCCGCTGGTTTTGCCGTCGAAGTGGTCTACCTCGTCGGCGGCGAAGACGGTTTTGCGGTCGGGGGCGAGGGTGAGGAAGGTGGGATTTTTGGTTTCGGCTGCGAGTGCGACCTGGTGTAGTTCGCCGGTGGCGGGGTTGAAGCGGTAGGCGTAGATGCCTTTGCTGGATGCGGAGGTTTGGGTGCCGACCAGCAGGAGATGGCCGTGGTCGGCCTGGGCGGCGGCTGTGCGTGATGCGATGGCTGTGGCGGCTGAGGCGTAGAGAAATCCGCGTCTTGTGATCTGGGGCAAGCTGGGCTCCTTGAAATGCTGCATCCACGATAGCGCGAAATCCGGTGCGCTGCCGCGCGGGCCCACTGCGCGTGGGGCGGTCACTTCGTGACTTGTATACCCCTTCGGTGGGCGCTCCCGTTGGTCGCGAGCGATCTTCGTTGGCGACCATCGGGAGACCCGGGCGAAGCGGTATACACGTCACGAAGTGACCGCGCGCCGCGCAGGCGGCCCGGCCGGCAGGCCTATTCGGATGTGGCTGGTCGGCGAAGCATCCTTATCCCATACACGACCGCGCCTGCGGCGAGCACCACGCCGGCCGTTGCCATTTCGTGCAGGAAATGAGGACGCGAAAACAGGATGAAGGCGAAGCCGCCGAGGGCAAGCAGAACCGGGAGAGGGTAGAGGGGCATACGGAATCCGCGCTGCTTTCTTTGGCGGCGGTGTTGTGGAAGCAGCGCGGCGATGCCCTGCAGCAGGAATTGGAAGAGGATGCGGATGACGACGAGGGTGGTGATGACCTCCTGCAGGCGAAAGATGCAGCAGACCATGGTGATGGCGCCGAGGGTGAAGAGCGCGCGCAGGGGGATACCGTGGCGGGGGTGGA
Source organism: Acidobacteriota bacterium (assembly GCA_030853485.1). Classification (GTDB taxonomy): domain Bacteria; phylum Acidobacteriota; class Terriglobia; order Terriglobales; family Acidobacteriaceae; genus Edaphobacter. The sequence goes on along the minus strand of JALYVA010000162.1, from coordinate 2,992 downwards.
GTTTGCCGAAGAAGGCGGGGAAGTTGCCGTCGCGGGCTGCGGCGAAGGGGATGCGGGAGTATCCCAGGAGCAGGGCAAGGACGGAGGCGAGGGCGGCGAGAGCGATGAGGAGGACGAGGACGCCGGCGGCGCGGTGGCCGTAGAGACGCTCCATGAAGACGGCCATGGTGAACATGCGGGCGTGGCTGTCGGAGGCGGCGAGCTCGCGCCAGGGCAGGACGCCGAGAACACTGATGTTCATGAGCAGGTAGAGGGTGGAGACGACGGCGATGGAGCCGAGGACGGCGCGCGGGATGGTGCGCTGGGGCTCGCGGACTTCGGCACCGAGGAAGCAGACGTTGTAGTAGCCCCAGTAATCGTAGGAGGAGATGAGCATGCCTGCGCCGAGGCTGAGAAAGAAGGCGGGGGAGAGGTGGAAGGCGCCGGCGGGGAAGTCGAATGCGCGATGGGCGTTGAAGTGGGTGAAGCCGGCGAGGATGATGACGACCAGGGTGAGGCCGACGAGAAGACCGAGCCAGCGCACGATGCGGTCGATGCTGACGATGCTGCGGGAAAGCGCGAGGAGGGCGAGGGCGCAGGCGGAGAGGGCGATGAGGGTTTGGCCGCTGAGGACGATGGGAACGCCGAGCAGCGTGGCAGAGGCGAAGGGGTGGCTGGCGCGGGGCAGGAAGAAGGAGAGGTATTGCGCGAAGCCGATGCATCCGGAGGCGATCGAAAGCGGCGCGCTGAGCAGGAGCTGCCAGGCGTAGAGGAAGGAGAAGGCGCGGCCCCAGCGCTGCTCGCCGTAGAGGTGTTTGAGGTAGGCGTAGGAGCCGCCGGCCTCGGGGTAGGCGGTTCCGAGTTCGCTCCAGATAAGGCCGTCGCAGAGGGAGAGCAACGCGCCCATGATCCAGCCGAGGATGGCTTGCGGGCCTCCCATGACGCCGACGATTAGAGGCAGGGTGATGAAGGGGCCGACGCCGACCATGTCGATGATGTTGAGGCCGAGGGCGGAGGTGGTGGAGAGGCCTCGGCGCAGCTGGTTTGGGTCTGGCTGGTCGGGATGCGGCTGCTGGCTGACTGGCGCGGTGGAACCGGCGGGTTCGTTGCGGGCGGGGGTCATGCGGGGTTCGGCGGGAGGCGCTTGCCGAAGAGGGCGGTGCCGACGCGGACGCAGGTGCTGCCCTCTTCTATCGCGACGGAGAAGTCGTTGGACATGCCGATGGAGAGTTCGGTGAGGGTGGGATGGAGCTTCTGGGCCTGGTCGCGGAGGCGGCGGAGTTCGCGGAAAAAGGGGCGTGCGGCTTCGGCATCTTCGGACCAGGGCGGGACGGTCATGAGGCCGGTGACGAGGACGGATTCGAGCGGCTGGATGGCGTCGAGCAGGGCGGGAAGATCGGCGGGGGCGAGGCCGTGTTTGGAGTCTTCGTGGCTGAGTTTGACTTCGAGGAGGAGAGGAAGTTTTTTGCCGAGGGCGGCGGCGGAGGTGTTGAGGCGCTGGGCGATTTTGAGGGAGTCGACGGCGTCGATGGCGTGGAAGAGCTCGGCTGCCTTGCTGGTCTTGTTGGATTGGAGAGGGCCGATGAGGTGGAACTCTGCTTGGTGCAGGATGTTGGGGAGGGCGGCGAGGTGCTGGGATTTCTCCTGGAATTCCTGGACGCGATTTTCGCCGAAGAGGCGCTGGCCGGCGGCGTAGGCCTCGAGGATGACTTCGACGGGATGGACTTTGCTGACGGCCATGAGCGCGACTTCGCTTTCGGGGCGGTTGGCGCGGCGGCAGGCGGCGGCGATCTGCTCGTGGAGCCGGGCGAGGTTTTCGGCGATGGGCATGGTGGAGCTATTTTATGGGACTTGGGCGAAATGGGCTTAGGCCGGATGGAACTGGACCTAAGGGGATTGGGCCGAATGGGACTGGACCTCATGGGATCGGGCGAAGTTGGATTGCGCCGAATGGGACTGGGTCCGGCAAGGATTTGGCCGGAAGGGCTTGGTCACACGGGACTTGCATGGGACTTCTGGCAGGAGGAAGAAGTCGATGGAGAACTGGCTCCGCGCTCGCAGGCGGAATGGCCGGGGTAAGAACGGAAAAGAAAGGTTTTGCCAACTTCGTTTGAACATCTTTTTTGAACATCTATAGGTGAATGGGTTTAGGATTGCCCTCCTGGAAATTCCAGGTCGAATGCCACGGGCGGAGGACTAAATGGCGATGGGCGGTCGAGGTAATGGGTGCGTACGCTCGTTGCCGAGGAGCGTGCGTTGTTTCGCGGGCAACCTTCGCTTTTCTGGCCTTTCCGTTTGGGTTTCTTTGCTGGCCGTGATGTGCTTTGGTGGGCCTCTGCCAGCACACTGTCAGGAACTGCAGACCGCAGCGGCGGCGGATGCGCTACCGATGGTCACCACTTTCACAGACGCAGACACCTCGCCGGCAGCGGGGGGGATCGTGGCGACCAAGACCGCTCCTCGCAAGCAGCCGGTACGGAGTGAGATCGCGGTGATGGGGATGATTCCGGATGGCGATTACAGGCTGTTCAGCGCGACGGTGCGGTGCACTGCGTGGACGGTGGGGGTGGAGTACGACCGTCACAGCCTGGGGCATATGTTCGGCGCGCAGATGGACTATGTCGCGGAGGCTCTGCCTTTTGTTCTTCTAAGCCAACCTGCCGTGTCGGATTTCTGGGGGAATGCGGTGAGTTCGAACCAGCAGCTGGTGCATGGGCTGTCGCTTTCGCCGGTCGGGTTTCGCTGGCTGTGGCGGAACAACAAGGGCGTAGAGCCTTACGTTGTGGGCAAGCTGGGGACTGCGGTGTTTACCAGGAAGGCCTTCTCGCAGAATGCCAGCTATGCGAACTTCAACGTGCAGGCGGCTTTCGGACTTCAGATCCGGTTGACGGAGCGGGTCGATCTACGCGTGGAACCGTTTGAGTTTTTTCATGTTTCGAACGGCTACCTGGCGCGGAGCAATCCTGGGATGGATGAACTGGCGACGAGGTTTGGGGTGAGCTGGCGCCTGGGG
>JALYVA010000159.1 GCA_030853485.1 Acidobacteriota bacterium | reverse complement strand
TCATCATCGTCCTGCACTATGTTGTGACCAAGCTGGAAGCAATCATCGTGATGTCGGCGGGTTACATCTTCCTTGGCTTCGGAGGAAGCCGTTGGACTTCGCCTTATTTTGAAAGGTACATTTCTTTTGCGGTGAGTACGGGCGTCCGGCTCATGCTGATTTACTTGATGTTGGGGGTATTCCGCACGATCTCCAACAACTGGATCGCGACCATGAACGGGTACACAGCGGACCAGCCGATCTCGCAGATATTGCCAACCCTAATGTCCATGCTGCTGTTCGCCTTCGCCTCTTGGATGATCCCGAAGATGGCGGGTTCACTGGCTTCTGGAACGCTGGGCACCGGCGCGGCGGACCTCGTGGGCATGGGAGCGGAGATCGGCAAGGCCGCAGCACTTGGCGCTGCTACCGTTGCGATCGCGGCCGCTTCGGGAGGGGCCGGAGCTGTTGCTGGCGGCGCGCTGGCCGCAACCGAGACGGCGGGAGCGGTCGAGACCACTGGGGCGGCGACGAGTGCAACATCGGCAATACTCGGTGCTGCGGAAGTGACAGACAGCGCAGCGTCCGTCACCCCACCCCCAATGCCAGCGCCGGAAAGTGTAGGAACGCCCGATTCGCCTCCTGCGCCTCCCGCCTCTGCACCTGATAGCACAAGCGCGGAAGCTCCTCCGGCCCCTGCGCAGAGCAGCTCCGCAGCCCGATCTCTCATTCAGCAAGCGCACAACATTCAGGTTCCACATGACGGAAGCGGACACGGTTCGTCCGCGCAACTGCGAATCGACAGGGAGGACTAGACAGTGGCGGAAATTATGGGAACAAACTCACCGTATATGCGAGCGCGGCAGGAATGGGATGAGCGTTTCGGCGACCAGATCAAGAGCAAGCAGCGGTGGCAGCTCGCCGCCTTCTCCTCCCTGGCGATTACGCTGCTATGCGTCGGTGGGATGGTGGCGATTGGGTTTCGGTCTACAACCGTGCCCTACGTTGTCGCTCTCGACGATGTAGGGCGAGCTGTGCCGGTCATCCCCGCCAAGCAGGTCGCGGTCACAGATGTCCGGTTACAAGAGGCCGTGGTCGCTCGGTGGATTACGGACCTCCGCACAATTGTCACCGATGCGGTGGCGCAACGCCGTCTTGTCGATGAAGTCTATGCCCAGACCGGTCAGAATTCGGCGGCGTCCGCTATTGTGACGGATTTCTACTCCAGGAACTCACCCTTCGATCTGCTCAAGAAAGAGACAGTGGACGTATCGGTCGAATCCATCGTTCAGCAGTCGTCCACGACTTACGAGGTGATCTGGAGCGAAGTGACTCGCGATCTGGTGGGGACCTTCGTCGCGATACATCGCTACCGTGCATTTGTCACGGTAACGACGCAGAACGTCACAGATGCGAAACAGGCCTTGGTCGACCCGCTTGGGCTTTATGTCACAAACCTGACCTGGGGCGAAATCATCAGTGCGAGCGGTACTGGCTCGCCGGCAAACGACGGACAAACACCGAATGGAGGCACCGGCAAATGATCTGGACAGCAGCAATCCTCTTGGCATTTCAGGCAGCAGCGGGAGTCCCTTCTTCGCCGCAGGGCGTGACGCCTCAACAGAAGCAGGCACTCTCTCAATACAACTTCAAATCCGCGAGCGCGGCATTGAACGCGCAGAGCAATCAAGCGGTTCATAGTCAGATTCCGCTTGTCTCCATTCCACCGCTTGAGGTTCCACCGATCACCAATCGGATTCCAACGGCGCAGCCGTCGGGAGCAGGAGGAAGTCGCCGAACAGAGTCGGCGGTGCCCGCGGGCTGGAAGCCGCCGCACACGGAGCTCGGACCAACTGGGGCGAGTGCAGTAGCGATCGCGCGAGACCTGGACTTCGGCGTCTCCACACCGACACCTGGTCCCGATGGCCGTGTGATGTATGTCTTCGGTCAAGGAACGCCGGTCATGGTCTGCGCTCCGTTGCGCGTATGCGCCGTGGAGCTTCAGCCTGGGGAGCGTCTCCAAAGTCAGCCCCAGATTGGCGACTCTCGCCGTTGGGAGATCACGCCGGTGATTTCCGGCTCGGGGCTGAATCAAGCACCGATTCTCATTCTTAAGCCGATCGAGCCGGGGCTGGAAACGGATCTCATCGTCCCCACAGACCGGCGGACCTATGTCGTGAGGTTGATTTCGGATCAGACCCGCTTCATCTCGCGCCTCGCGTTTCAATACCCTGGGGATGAGCGGGCGAAGTGGACCGCGTTTGAGGCCCAACAGGACGCGGCGAAGCGGAATGCGGAGGCTCTTATCGAACAGCAGCGTATAAAGGACAAGCACGCGGGCGTCCTGCCGATGGCCGACGGCGCGCTCGACAACCTGTACTTCGATTACAAGATCGACGGCGACCCAGCCTATCGTCCCGAGCGTGTTCTCGACGATGGAGTCCACACCTATCTGATTTACCCCAATGATGGCCGGTTCCGCGAGGTGCCGACTTTGCTGCTGGTGGTGAACGGAAAGACGGAGCTGGTCAATTTCCGCGTGGATGGATCGCGCTATATCGTAGACCGGCTCTTCGATAAAGCGGTGCTCGTGGTGGGAGTCGGTAAGAAGCAGAGGCGGGTGACGATCACCCGCGCAAAGCCGTACTCCGGCAGCACCGGGAAAAGGAGCTGAATATGGCGTCCAATGATGCGGATTTGAAACCGCTTGACCTAGAGAACTACGAGGTAGACGCGGAACAACAAGCGCTGAAGGACGCCGCACAAACCGATAAGGTGGTGCGTGGCGTAAACGGGTCTGCCGAGCCGAAGGCGCGGCGGCTCCGGCCACTGGCCAGTATGATCGTCATCGCAATGGTCGTACTCGCTGCGCTCTACATGCGGCATGGCATGGCCAACCGGAACAGGAAGATAACGGCGCAGACAGAAACGTCGAAGATCGGCTTCGGGCCTGCCACCAACGTTGAGAAGGGGTTGCTGTCGGACCAGGCGCGAAGCGGTCTCGATACGGGGCAGACCCACGTACCCGATTCGCTCGCTCCTCGTTCGTCCATCATCGGCAAGAATGGAGCCACTGGACTAGACAGAACAGCCGATGGGACGGCGAGCGGGGCTTCCGCTGGTGGCTCTGTGCCTCCTATCGAGTACAGGCCAAATCCGGTCTCAACGGCTGCAGACGGTTCGCTGTCGTTCGCCGAGCGGAGGCGGCTTGAGGAGTACAAGCGCGAGATGGAGGCGATGGAAGCTCCGACTTCGGTTAAGGGCAATCTGCCAAACGAGGCCGCGACCGCGACATCCACGCCACAAAGTGATCCTCTAAAGGCCATTCAAGCCGCGCTCCTCAATGCTCGCGCGGCTCAAAGTACCGGCGGCGCTGTTCAGGCGGCCGGAGCGAAGGCCGCCGGAGCTGGGCAGGATCAAAGGACGGAGTACGAGCGTCAGAACGATCAGCAGCAAAAGGCTGGCTTCGGCACACAGAACAGCAAAGAAGAAGCGGTATATCTGGGAAGCACACGAACCGCGCCACTCGGCAAGTACGAAGTGAAAACTGGTTGGCTTATCCCAGCTGTTTTGGAACAGCAGCTCAACTCCGACCTGCCCGGACTCATCCGCGCGCTGGTCCGGGAGAACGTCTACGATTCGGCTACAGGACGATATGTTCTGATCCCTGCGGGCAGCACCTTGACGGGAATCTACAATTCCCACATTGGATATGGGCAAAATGCATTGCAAGCGGTCTGGAGAAGAGTTATCTTTCCAGATGGAAGCTCCATTTCAATAGGAGGCTTCGAGGGAGATGACAGCGAAGGCGCGGCGGGCTTCCGGGACCAGGTGGACAACCACTGGAGCCGAATTTTATCGGGTGCCCTGCTCACATCCCTCTTCGCCGCCGGCATCGAATTGAGTCAAGGTACGAACTCCTCCGTCTTGGATAGTCCCAGCGCGGGCCAGCAGGTTGGGCAGGCGGTCGGGCAGCAGGTCGGGCAAATGGGAGTAGAGGTAACGCGAAGAAACCTGAATGTCCAGCCTACGATCATTGTGAGGCCCGGATACAGGTTCTTCGTGCGTGTGGAGAAGGACCTTTTGTTCGATGGTCCCTACTCTCCGATGACGCAACGGAGTGAACCCGGACGAAGTTCCGGAGGGAGATACATTGGCAACCAAGAAGACAGCACGGAAGGTAAACCGCGAGGGACAGCGGTGGACGGAGGACCGGGCGGGAATGACGCTCCGCCTTCCCATTGATCTCAGGGAAGCAGTCACTGAGGAATCACGCGTCGCTGGCGATCTTTCACGGGTGGTACTGTTCGCTCTCCGTCATGTCGATCGAAAGGAAGTTGAAATCACACAGACCCGGAAAGCGGGCCTGCCGCTGACTAATCCTCAACTTCTGCATGTTGGAGCAGAGGCGCGGACCCTGCTTCGAGAGTGGGCGGAAGAGGAAGCTGTCAGCGTGAACGCCATCGTAGTTAGCGTGCTGGAACACTTCTTCAAACGGCTGAAAAAGAGCAAGGTGTTGCGCGAGGAACTCCGTTTGGAGGTCCGTGCGCGACGCGGCTTCATGCCCACTTAGATAGTTTGGTGGTACTCGTTTTCTTTCCCCAGCGCCGAGAAGCGATTTCACAAGACCTCTTGAATGAATAGCGAGATGTTTGTCGGAGTCAGGGAGGGGCGCGGGGAGGGAACGGCCACGCCGCATACTCCGCGAGGAATATGCGCGCATTTCCTTTTCAGAGCGGGATAAGGGTCAGGGAGAAACCAAAGAGGGTTCTCCCTGCGGCGCGCGGGGCGCGCCGAGTTTGCCTGAGCGGACAGCAAAGAAAGATTCTGGGCCGGACGGCAAAAGAAGGGGCCATTGCTGGCCCCATCCGGTCTACGCTGCTACCTTCTTCTTCGCTGTGGCCTGCTTCTGTGGCTTTTTTGTAGGAGTCGCCTTCTTCTCGGATTTCTTCTTGACGTTTTCCGCTGGCGGGATAAGGAAGGCGATCTCAGCTTCAGAGAGGAAGTCGAACTCCCCTTCGCGCGGGATGTCCGTGTGTCCAGTGAGGGCAAGACGCAGTGCAAAGCCGGTTAGCTTTTCATTGGGTAAGCCGTCGATGGTGGAAAGCAGAATCTGTTCGGCGGTGTGCTGGTTGTTCTCGTCATCTCCGGCGAAGTATTCGGCTACATCGTCGGTGAAGGTGTAGGGGTCAAGGTTGACAAGGGCGCGGAGAAAAACTTTCAGTTGGGCAGCCGTGAACATCGGGGGCGCATTGTCGAGGATGCGGTTGAAGGTAGCTTCACGGGTTTTCAGCAACTCGGCTTTGCGATTGCGCTCGGCCTCGTACTCCTCCTGCTGGCGCTGGAAAAGTTGCCGCCGTTCCTCTTCTCTGTGCTCCTGCTCCTGCTGACGTTCGCGTCTCTGCTGCTCCTCCTCTGCGCTGGGTTCTTCGTTGTAGGTGCCGGAATCCGATTCGGTCATGGTTTCCGATGCTGTTGTTTCGGTTGTTTGATCCTGCATTGCCGCGTGTCGGGCTGCGGCGCGTGGGTCATGAATGGGGCAGTTGTTGTCCGTGCATACGGTGATGGTGGTGCCTACGCGCTTGCCGTAGACGATGATGGCATTCTTGGCAGCGGCGCATGGCGTGGTGGGTTCGGCGTCGGGATTCTCCGGAGTAGCGTCGATCTCGCGAAAGTGGCCGCGCTGAATGGCTCCTGGCCTCTGCTCTTTCGGGCTGCGCCAACCGTTCTCGATCTGGATGAGGCCGGGATGAACTGCAATCTCGCGATCAAGGAACGCCTCAACTTTGCTGTGGTAGCAGGGTGCGTCAAGGCACTGGTCCCCTTGCACGTCACAAAATAGAGACGTGTTGAATCCGCTACGGCGGGGGCAAGTGGTGCAAGCTCCGGCGGCGGGGTTGAGGGTTTGGTCTTCGCGATCAAATGGTGCATCCGCGAGGGACAGATATAGGTTTGCCTGAATCCACGCCGAAAGGTGCTTGGCGGGTAACAGGTGCGGTTCTTTGTCTTGCCAGTCATTGCGCCAGCACTGCTCATAGGCGCCTGCTTGCGCCTCCTGCGGCAGCCGGGCGATAAGGTTGGCGTGGCTGGCGGTGATGCGCTCCTGCGTGAACGCCTCGGCCACTTCGGGGATGAGCTGCAACAGGGACAAACGGCCGTAGATATGGCTTGCGCTCTTTCCTGACTTCTCGACCAACGCGGCGACATCGTAGCCGGGAAGGTTCAAAAGGCGTTGCAAGCCCTGCGCCTCTTCATAAGGATGCACGTCCACCCGCTGCGAGTTCTCGACCAACTGCCATTCCATTGCCTGGGCGTCGTCCAGTTGAACAATACGGGCTGGCAGGGAGAAGAGTTCGGCAAGCTGCGCGGCCCGGAAGCGTCTCGCCCCGGCGACGATCTCGAAACCTTCCTCGTTGGGGCGAACGGTGATGGGCTGGATAAGGCCATGAACCCGGATGCTCTCGGCAAGCTCGTGCAGCCTGGCTTCCTCGAAGAGATGGCGGGGGTTGGTTGCTGATTCGTGAATGGTGTCGATGGCGAGATATTGAAATGCACTGCTGTTCTGCATGATTGCTCTCCTTGAGCGGTTGCACTGCGCTGAGGTGGTGAAGCGAACGCGCTGCCCTGTATCCGCTCCGTTTACGGGAAAGGGTTTGGGCTACGTGCTTGGGGTCTGCTGTCGCTCGAAGGCTTCAGCGAAGCCCTGCAATCGGAGATTCTTGTCCCACAGCTTTGCGAACTCTTCGTGATGCCGATGAAGCGCGATGTGAAAGGCGTAATTGCCATCCGCAATGAAGCGCGACCATTGCTCAACGGCAACGTAATCGTTTCGCCAGTAGAAAGGGTTCAGGTGCGCCCCTCCAGCAAGACCAAGCTCGAAGCACATTTCGGGATCGCGCATGAGGTCGCCATTCTGTTCGCCATAGTGAGCGACCGAGAGCGCGGGGAGTCCCGTGGGGCCGGACTCGTCCAAGGCTTCGATCACAAGCGCCATAAAGGGTAGGTTCTCGATGCGGAGAGAGAGGCCGGGATGCCAGCCTCCGGCCCTCGTAAGGATTTGAAGGATGGTCTGCATTACGCCACCTCCGCGACTGTGGCATCGGTGGTGTATCCGGGTGTCGTCAGTTGTGCCGCTGTCTTCCCTTCGGCTTGTTCTGCCGTGACTGCGGGTGTCTCGATAGCGGAAAGAATCAACGCAGAAGTGCGTTGAATCACTTCCAAACTCTCGGCCAGGAGTCCGGCGTTACCGTGGTACAGGTGGATGTAGTCGGCCCCAGCGTCGAGTCCGATGGTCTGCGAGACCACAAACGCGATTGCCTCGGCTTCCGTCTCACGCACCGTCTTGGTGGTTGCGGTGCGGCGTTCGGCCTTGTGGAGCATTTCGTGCGCGAGTTCATGGACTAGGGTGCTGAACTCTTCGGCGGCTCCCTGTCCGGGAAGAAGAGCGATGCGTCCGCCATAGCTCATGCCGAGAGCGGGTGCAATGCTCTCCTTGAACTCAAGCTGGATGCCCTGGGCGGTGATGAAATCGATTAGCCGTTCGCGGTATTCGCCAACGGTGCCTTTGACGCGCTCGGAGAGTTCGGGAAGCGGTGCGCCTTCGGTCTGGCTCACATCGAAGACGTAGACCGAACGGAATCCCACGAGTACCGGCTGGTTCTGTTTGGTGATGTCCTTTTCGGCTTCACTGTCCTTCTTCCTGCGAATGCCGATTACGGGAGCAAGAATGCGAATGCCTTTCTGCCCCTTCATCACCTTGCGGCCAAGCTGGTTCCACGCATACAGCCCCGCTACTCTCGTCGCATCCGGCCTCTGACGTGCGATTTCGAGGATGTTGCCAAAGCTGTAGTTATGGAATCTGCCCATCGCATTCAAGTAGGCTGTGAGTCCTTCGCTGTGTCCGGCCTCTAGCTGCTCGATGAGGAGCTTGACGTTGGCGGCGATTACTTCTTTTGCCGTCTGAGCCTTTGCGGTAGAGGGGAGGGTATTGAGGTTGTTGGTGGCGGTGGTGGTGACGATGCTGCTCATGATGTGGTTCCTCCGTTTTGAATGGCTGTGCTGTGTTTGCTCACAAACACGCCTTGGCCCTGGCCCACGCCAGCGAGGGCGGCAAGTGCAAGGGGAGGGGTATCTCCCACCCGGAATGGAATGGAGGGCGGCCGAAGGCCGGTCTGCACAAGCGCAGCGCGGAAGACTGCGGGACACCCCTTGCGCGCGCCAGGAGCGGAGCTCCTCAGGAAGGTTTGGTCACCTTGCTTGGCGCGTAGCGCAGGATTTGCTTTCGGGGCGTTGCGGGGGGTCCCCGCTGGGTTGGGGAGTCGGAAGACGGGGCCGGTTGCTTTTCGCCGGCGTTGGCTGGAGCCGGGGAAGGGCGGCAGCCACTCCCCGCCTAAGATCCGGGTTGGAGTCTACGGGAATCTTATGGCTGGCGCACTGGGCTGGACATGGTGTATCGGATCGCTCAGAGACCTACACACTCACGGCCCGTAATCGTAAATTTCTGGATTTTCCGAGTTGAGTAAAACGTTCTTACAAGAACGAGAACCGCTTTAGAGAAAACCTTAAACGAAGGCGAAGTCGTATGCTCTCGAAGTGACCGAAATGACCGCAGGGATAAAACAAAATCTCTAGGTCAGGCGTTAATGTATTACACGCGAAGAAATAGATGGGCGGGTCAAAACCCAGAAAACTCCAGTTATGAATGGCTGTGAAAAAGCGGTCGGGTCGCCGGCAGCACCAGCCCGCGATGCAAAGCCTGTACGGGGCTTTTCAACAAAAGGAAGGCAAGGACATTCTGTCGTCTCGCCCACCGAACCTTAAGTTGGACCAGGGAGTGCAGGCAATGGACTAAATTTCACTCTTTACGCTTGCGGGCAGAACCACCGAAAACATGGTGCCCTTGTGCCGCCCTTCTGTGCAGGAGCGGAATCGGACAGACCCACCGTGCTTGTGAATGATTTGCCTGCTAACCCAGAGCCCCAGTCCATTCCCATTGGAACCTTTCGTTGTAAAAAAAGGCTCCCAGAGTTTTGAACTTGCTGAGGGGCTGACCCCTTGCCCATTGTCGGCGACCGAGATCCGAATACGAGCACCTTCTCCTAAAGGATGTTGGGAGAGCGATGCCCGTAGCGTGACTGTGCCCCATCCGGCATCGCATCCAAGCTGTTCACCAGGAAATTTGAGAAGACCTGTCGCAACTCTCCAAACGTGGCTGTCAGTTTTAGCTGGTCATCCGTACTGTCGTAGTACAACAGCGTGCTTTGCTTTGATCTTCGCTTTGAGGAGATCTAGTACGGCGTCGAGCAAAGACCCGACGGTAAATATAGTGGGGAATATGGCTTCTCTATAAAGGCCAAGCGTCTGACGGGTGATTTGGGCGATGCGCTTCAGTTCATCGTCTGCGGTATTTAGATATTCGATTACTGGGTCCGGAGTTTCCTCGACTGACCGCGCCAAGTACAAAAGGTCCGTCACAGCTGCGAGAGGATTATTGATCTCGTGAGAGATCACTGCAGCCATGCGACCTACAGAAGCAAGCTGCTCACTTCGTACTAAGGCTTCTTCTGACTTTGCCCGCGCGATTTCGCCGTTGTCCCAACACCCGAGACGCTCGTTGAGTCGCTCATTCAACAAACGGTAGTATTCGACTGTCGCCTCATTGCTCATGCCTCCTAAAACGCCGATCGTCCTCTGTCGCAGATGTTTCCTCGCTGGCTTCCTGCATATATGCAGTACAGGCCTCATGCTGTTTGGACGTAAGGCTACGACCTGCGGCGGCTCATCCCGTTTTGGAAAGCATGGCACGGCAATGACGGGATATTTGACGGTCCTCTTCGGTCTTGACAACCTTTAGACGAACTGTGCTTGAATCAGCGGAGAAGTCGCCGTCAGGCTTTGAGTTCTTTGCAGAATCGAGGCACACTCCCATGAACCCGAGTCTGCGGCAGACCTGATCTCTTACCTGGGAACTGTGTTCGCCGATGCCGCCGGTGAATACCAGGAGATCGAGGCCATCCAGAACGGTCGCATACGAGGCGACCACCTTGCGAATGGCGATGCAGAACATCTCGATTGCAAGCTGCGCTTGAGTATCTCCAGCTGCGGCCTTGGCTTCGAGCGCCCGCATGTCAGACTCCCCGCCGGAGATCGCCTTCAACCCGGCATCATGATTCAAGATCCTTTCCAACGCATCGGCATCGACGTGACCCGCGCGTAATATGTACAGCAGGACGCCCGGGTCCAGGTCCCCGCTACGCGTCCCCATCATGATGCCACCAACGGGCGTCAATCCCATGCTGGTGTCCACCGACCGACCATTACAAAGCGCGGCAAGGCTGGCACCGCTGCCCAGGTGAGCGATGACCGTTCGCGACGGGATACCAGGGCCGAGACGATGCACGATCGATTCGTAGGACAGGCCATGGAAGCCGTAACGGCGTACACCTTGCTTGAAGAGCTCGCCTGCCAAGGGAAATCGCGCCGCGGCTTCGGGCAGCGTTCGATGGAATGCGGTGTCGAAGCACGCGAACTGGGGCGTGTGCGGGTACACCTTCTCTGCCGCCTGAATCAAGCTCAGCGCCATCGGAATATGGATGGGCGCGAAGTGTACGCATCGGTGGAGTTCGCGGATGAGCTCTGGGGTAATGCGTTGGTGTTCCGTCAGATGAGGTCCGCCGTGGACCACACGATGTCCGATGGCGAGGGTTTTGGGCAATGAGAGATCGCTCACCCATCCTAATGCCACGCCAAGAGCTTCTTGCTGTGTCCCAAAGCGAAGCTCTTCGGAGCGGATGAGTTGCCCTTCGGCGTAGTTCAATTTGAGCGTGCCGTTGTGAGCTCCAATGCCGTCGGCCCCACCCTCAAGCAGAAGCTGCTCGTCTCCATCAGCTTCCTCATAGACCCCGAGCTTCAATGAGGAGGATCCGGTGTTGATGACAAGGATCAAGTCGTCCGCCATGCATTTCTCCGCTTCTACCTTCACGGTCAAGAGATACCCAGTCCTTTGAAAACCGGGACCTTTATTCCGGCCAGAACCAACCAAAAGGTCAGCGCAGCCACGAACTCAAAGCCAAGTATGGATGCCGGTAGCGGAGCCATCGCGAATCCGAGGGTCGCCAACGTAGAGATGATTAGCAGGTCGGCTATCGAGGAGAGCAGGAGCCAGACAGTCGGTCGCAAGCCCCAGAAATGACTTCGGTCTCGTATGGCGTAAATGGTCGCCTGGCTACCGTAGACGATTGCTACAACTGACAGAGTCCTAAGGGCGTCAACTCCAAGCCCTAGTTTGAATTTGCCCACGAGTAGGATGGCCAAGCAGAACGCCAGCAAACACGTTCCCAGGATGGAGGCTGCCCCGGTAATTCGGCCGATCTGCCACGCATTCGGCGTCCCCGAAGGACGGACCCGATCAGTTGTCAGGGACATCGCCAGGAAGTCACCCGTGATCATCACGATGACCATCAGCATGGGAGTGAGTACAGCATGCCCTGTGATGATGAGTCCGAACGCAAGCAGGAGCACCTGTGTGATCTTCTTCAGGACGGAGTTCAGCGTGTATGTAAGAATCCGCTGAAACGTTGTTCGACCTTCTTTCACGGCAGAGACAATTCCGCCCAAGCCGGCGCTTGTGAGAACGACCCCAGCTGCCGACTTTGCGACATCCGTTGCAGTCGATACAGCGATCCCAATCTGTGCCTGACGCAGCGCGGGGGCATCGTTCGCGCCGTCTCCACACATTCCGACCGTATGCCCGTTCTTCTGAAACGCTTTGACAAGGTTGTATTTTCCTTCCGGCAGAATACTCGCGAAGACCGCAAAATCCTGAGGCTTGACACTGTCGGGAATGGGTCCGGGTGGGCAGACGGCACCATCCAGCCCAACGGCGTGCGCGACGATGCCGGCCGTGGCCGGTGCATCACCCGTCACCATGACGGTGCGCACGCCTAAAGTGTGGAGTTCCGAGATGAGGAATGTCGAATCGGTTCGCGGAGGGTCACTTAGCGCGATAAACCCAATCAATTTGAATGAGGCTTCCGATCCTGCAGCTACCGCCAAGACTCGGAAACCCTGCTTTTCCAGTCCCTCGGCGATACTGGATACCTCTGGGTCAGGCGCGGTCAGGCTGGCGACGGCCGTGAAAGCGCCCTTGACGATCCGTGCCGTGCCGCCTTTCGCATCCGTCACTGTAGCTTCAGAGGTCTTTTTCGCCGGATCGAATGGAACGAACTTGATCAGCTTCGGAAGGTCCGTGACCGGCTTCTTCAGATAGGCCACGCGAGTCGCCGCATCGACAGAGTCCTCGCCCCCTACGGAGCTCGCGAGTGCTGCCATCCCCAGGACGTGGGCTTCGTCTATACCCGGCAGCGGGCTGACACTCGTGACCGAAAGCGCGTTTAGGGTTAAGGTCCCGGTCTTGTCTGAGCAGAGGACATCGATGGTTGCCGCTTCATCTACTGCGGATAACCGTGTTGGAAGAACACCGATCTTCGCGAGGGCGCGAGCGCCTAATGCGGAAGCGAGGGTGAACGTCGCGGGTAGGGCCACTGGAATCGCCGCGAGGATCGACGTCAGGAGCAAAGGGATGATCTCAGTCCACGGCAAATGCTTGGCGTAGGCGTAGACCCCGATCAAAAGGATGACAAACCCATTGAAGATGGCAAGGTTTCGCACGATGCGCAGCACGGCCGTCTGCTGAGAACTTACCGAATGGGCTGTACGGACGAGCTCCGCAGTTCGTCCGAACTTGGTGTGAACGCCTGTGGCTGTGACCTGGGCCGTAGCCTCGCCACGTCGCACAAGGGCTCCTGAATAGGTGTCCGCACCAGCACCGGCCTCAACAGGAAGCGATTCTCCCGTGATCATCGATTGATCGAGCGAGACAGATCCATCGATCAAGTGGACATCGGCGGCCACCACGCAACCAAGCGAAAGCTTCACCAGGTCCCCGCAAACCAACTGCGCGGCCGGCACAGTCTTCCATGCGCCATCGCGTTGTACTGACGCGTTCAAAGCTAGGCTCGATTTCAAAGCTTTGAGTGTGGCCTGGGCACGGCCTTCCTGAACAAAGGCCAAAGCAGCATTAAAGAACAGCAAAGCTGCGATAACGGCAGCCTCGACGTATTTGTGAAGAACGACCTGGAGAATGATGGAGGCTTCGAGCAGCCATGGAACTGGTGCCCAGAACTTGCCCAGTGCGTTGCGAAACGGATCCTCCGAGGTATCCGGCATCGCATTGGCTCCGTCTTTCTGGAGCCGGCTTGCTGCCGCCGCACTCGTAAGACCACTTAGCGTGGGACTCTCATCCTTCTTAACGGGAGTGTGGTCTGACGCAGCTACGCCGGCTATATCTGGAGTTGTGGACATATCTCACTCCTGCGTTCCTCGGTCAATGTGAAGGGCTCACTTGGCGAACCCAGCTCGTGGCGCACGCGGGTGCGGATCTCAAGCGGGCCGGATCAGTGCAAGCATGATCCGGCCGTTCAGGCTTTTAACTGCCGTGCAAGCCGTTGCTAGCTGTTCGTAAATAGGCCTGCGCGGGGATGACCTTTTGCTAGGGGCGGCGGAGCATCCGGTTCGCTGAAGTCTGTTGTCCAGTGCCAGTTTCTAATCTGGGGCATGTCTTCCAGGTGCTGGCGGATGTACTCATTGTGCTCGAAAAGCTTGCGGGTGAACAAGTCAATCACATCTGACGATTCGGAACGCAGATGTGGAATATGCTTCAGGGCCTCGATGGCGAGATGATACCGGCTCATTTCATTGAGCACGACCATGTCAAAAGGCGTCGTTGTTGTCCCGCGATCCATGTAGCCTCGCACGTGGAAGCGGCCCTCATTGGAGCGGCCATGGACCATGCTATGGATAAGCCAGCGATTGTTGTGGAAAGCAAAGACGACGTGAACGTGTTCCGTGAACAAGTCGTTAAAGCTCATGTTGTCCATGCCATGCGGATGATCGTCGGGCATCATCAGGGAGGTGAGATCAACTACGTTGACCACCCGCACCTTGATGCCGGGAACGTACTTTTGTAGGAGCCAGGAGGCGGCGCAGACTTCGATGGTCGGAACGTCACCGGCGCAGGCCAACACGATATCCGGTTCTTTCCCCTCGTCGTTCGTGGCGAACTTCCACGTTGATGCACCACGAGAGCAATGTTCCCGCGCCTCATCGATATTGAGCCATTGGAGCTGCGGCTGCTTGCCGCAGGTAACGATGTTGACGTAATTGCGGCTCCGCATACAGTGGTCGAAGACGCTCAGAAGGCAGTTGCTGTCAGGCGGATAGTAGACCCGAATGGTTTCTTTCCTGCGTGCGAGGGCGTTGTCGACGAAACCAGTCGCCTGGTGGCTGAAGCCATTGTGGTCGTTGCGCCAGGCGTGGCTTGTAAGGAGCACGTTCAAGGAGGCCACCGGCCGGCGCCATGAAAAGTCGTGACATTGTTCCAGCCACTTTGCGTGCTGGGTAAGCATGGAATCGACGACCTGTGCGAATGCTTCGTAGGACGACCACATGCCATGCCGTCCGGTCAACAGATAGCCCTCAAGCCATCCCTGGCAGCAGTGCTCGCTCAAGACCTCCATCAGGCGGCCGTCAGGACTGAGTTCGTCATCAATGGAAACCGTTTCTCCCATAAAGCATCGTTTGGTTGCTTGTAGGACGGAGCCGAGACGGTTGGAATCCGTTTCATCTGGGCAGAACATGCGGAAGTTCACCGGGTTCATGCGGAAGACATCTGCAAAGAAATCACCCAGCTTCCTTGGCGCTTCCGCGATCACCTGGCCGGGTCCTGGGATTTCGAGTGCATAGTTGGAGAAGTCCGGTAGATCGAGAGCTGTCAGCAGGCGTCCGCCATTTACATGCGGATTCCCTCCCATCCGCCGATTGCCCGCGGGAGCGAGGTCGGCTAACTCTGCGATGAACTTGCCATGTTGGTCGAATAGTTCCTGCGGCTTGTAGCTTCGCATCCACTCTTCCAGAATCCTGAGATGTTTAGGGTTCTCGCGAACGGTTGCGAGCGGTACCTGGTGGGCTCGAAAGGTACCCTCAATCGGAACGCCGTCAACCTCCTTCGGGCACGTCCATCCTTTGGGGGTACGCATCACGATCATGGGCCATACCGGCTGCTTTTTGAAGCCGGTTTTTCGTGCTTCGCTCTGGATGGATTGGATTTCAGCGTAGCAGGCATCAAGCGCCTGAGCCAGATGCTGGTGAACTGTGTCTGGATCGTCTCCTTCGACGAAAAAGGCTTTGTAGCCGCGCCCAGCGTAGAGAGCCTTCAAGTCTTCGTCACTGGTACGCGCCTGCAACGTCGGTCCGGAAATCTTATAACCGTTGAGGTGAAGGATAGGAAGCACCGCACCGTCACGAACGGGATTGAGGAAATTAATCCCCTTCCAGCTTCCTTCAAGCGGGCAGGTCTCCGATTCCCCGTCACCGATGACACAGGCAACGATCAGATCGGGATTGTCGAAAGCTGCGCCGAAGGCATGCACCAGCGAGTAGCCAAGTTCTCCGCCCTCATGCATCGAGTTCGGAACGTGAGGACCGCAGTGGCTCGGCACACCTCCAGGAGTAGAAAACTTCCTGAACAGAAGCCGTATACCGTTCTCATCGGTTGTGATCTCCGGATGAACTTCCGTATAGGACCCTTCCAGATATGAATTCGCATTCAGCGAGGGGCCGCCATGTCCCGGGCCTGCGATGTAGATGATGTTTGCGTCGTGCTCTTTGATCAAACGGTTCAGGTGGATGTACAGCATGTTCTGTCCAGGCGAGGTACCCCAGTGTCCAAGCAATCGGGGTTTGATCTGTTCTGCCGTCAGCGGCTCCCGCAGGAGCGGGTTTTGGAAGAGGTAGATTTGGCCGATACACAGATAGTTCGCAGCTCGCCAGTAGCGGTTCATTTTGTCGAGCATCTGCGGCGTGAGTGGCCCCTCGGCTTTCAGAACCGGTGCCTGTGGCTTCCCACCAGACGCGACAGCGCTGGACAGTGCCATGTCGAACAGGAATGGCGGGATTTGATTGGCTGCCGCTTCATCTGGAGCAGGTCGTTCGACGACGACATGTTCGCTATTAGCAATCACCGTTTCTTGTGTGGGCATGCGCTTCCCTCAATAGTGTTCGATGCGAATCGATGCAGCTGAGCCTGGTAGCAGGGTCGTTTCGAAGCGAATGGTTTGGAACGGCCCGTAGCCGCTCGTCATCATGCGGCAAGGCTACTTATGTAGAGGCCGTCAGCAAGCTTTCTGGTGATTAGGGTTCAACGAACCGAAAACTCGGAGCGATGGATCGTTGACTATGGAGTTTCTGGACCTGAGGGCATCGCTCGGATGTATGCAATCAGCGCCTTCAGGTCCTGTGCGTTCATGTTCGTGGGAGGCATGTTGCCGTTGATCATCTGCGTGCTGTGGTGCCGGAGAAGGTTGTTGAGGGTTGCGGCCGGCAGCATCGAGGCGGTTCCAGCAAGGCCTGGAGCGGCGGCGGTTCCGTGAAGGCCTCCCGCTCCGTGGCATGTCTCACACGAAAAGTGCTGAAAGACCTGGCCGCCGTGGACCGCTAACGGGCTTGGAGGAGCGATCACAGTAGCGGTCTCCTGCGCTGGATTTGCGTTGACGGCCTTCGGTGCGGCCGTGTTGACGGGCATCGGCTGGCCTGCTCCTGCCGTTCCAGAGGAAGCTGCTGAGGCTGAGACCGGTACGGGTGCGAGGTCCAGGCTCGTGATGTAGCTCACCAACTGACTCACCTGAGCTGGATTTGCGGTTACGGGAGGCATGCCCCCGGCTTTCATCTTGGCATTCGGGTGATGGAGCAGATTTGGTAACGCCGCACCGGGGAACTTGGCTGATATACCAACCAGCGCCGGAGCAAAGTGCGTACCTCCTCCGTTGGCCCCATGGCAGGCGGCACAGCCCTGAGAGATGAAGACAGCATGACCGGCATTTGACTTCACCGCTACGGCTGCACTAGCGGAGGGCGTCGGAGCTGTCGGCGAGGGTGCCGTGGCCGAGGCAACAGCGGTCGCCGGGACTGCGGCCGTCGTCGTGGGCTGTACTGGAGCAACAGGCTTTGCGTCAGCAGATACGGCGGCAGGCGGCTTTGCCAGCGACGCCGAACCCAGCGTTCGCAGGTATGCGACCACCGAGGTCAACTCGGCTGGGCTTCCGGTTACCGGCTGCATACCCCCGGCCTTCATCTTGGCATCAGGCACCGCGATGAGTTGCAATACATGCGCGTTCGGCTGGCCCGCTATGAGCGTGGGCATGGCGGCAACGCGTCCGCCTACCCCAGCAGCTCCGTGGCAGGCAGCGCATCCACGCTGCTCGAAGAGATGCTCGCCCGAAGCGGTCGAAGCGGGCGCGGTCTGTCCGGCGACGGTTTTCACAATGGTTGACGGTAGAGCACCGGATTGAGCCTTGGAGGCGGGTTCCGCAACTCCCGCCACTGCGGCGCTGGGCGCGGCTGCCGGGGACTCTGCGGGCGATCCTGCTGGAGCCTCCGCAGTGGGAGAACCGAGCGCCCCGAGATAGGCCGTCAGGGCCGTCAATTCAGGCGCAGAAACATCCACCGGCGGCATATGGCCAGCGTTCATAGCCGCGTTCGGATGTTGAAGGAGGTTGGATAACTGTCCGCCCGGCAGTTTCGCTGCGATCCCGACGAGGGTGGGCGCGATGCCGCCCACGCCGGCCGCTCCATGACAGCCCGCGCAGCCGTGCGCGGCAAAGATGCTTCGCCCCTGAGCGACGAGCGGATTGGGTGGACCGGTGGCCACCCCAGCGAGAGCGCCGCCGCCGGGCGACTCCTGAAAGGGCTTGAAGGGCGCTTCGCTGTATGCCTTCTCTTGCTGCTCCTGAACGGCAAGCTGGGCACGCACGGAGGCATCTCGCTGGTCGTCGACCCTGCTTCGAACGCCAAGAAAGAGAATGCCGGCAAGCACAATGGCCACCGAAAGTACGGGAATTGGACGCCGCCAGGGTCTCCGCTCCAGGCTGCGATCGAGAAAAGGCATCAGGAAAAACAGCAGGGCCAGGATGCCGGGGACAACGACGACGGCCAGCACGACCGTGGGCCCCTCGAAAAACTTTAGCCACTCGAAGAACGGCAGGTAATACCAGTCGGGGCGGGCAATGAATTCAGTATTGGCTGGGTTGGCGATCGGCCCAAGCTGGGCGGGATGTAAATACGCCAGAGCACCCAGGCCAACCATGATGAGCAGCGCGAAGGTCATGTCCATCAAGACCTGGCGCGGATAGAAGCCTTGGGGAGGGAGCTTTGGATTGACCGGATCTTCTTCGATCGGACCAGCCGGACCGGCCTTGCGGAAGAGCAGGAGATGGACTCCGATGAAGCCCATGATACAGGCGGGAATTAGAAAGACGTGGGCGATATAGAAGCGCGACAGCGTAAGCGTCCCGATCGTGTCGCCGCCCCTAAGCAGCCTCGTAAGCCAGTTCCCGATCAGGGGAATCTGGCCGACAATGTTCGTGCCGACAGCTGTGGCGAAGTAGGATTTTTGATCCCACGGCAGCAGGTATCCGGTGAACCCCATGCCCAGCACAAGCAGCGAAAGCACTGCACCCGAAATCCAGAGCAACTCACGACGACCCTTGAAGGAGCCATAGAGGAACGTTTGAAGGAAGTGCAACGCAAGCACGATGATCATCGCGCTGGAGCCGTAGGAGTGAAGGCTCCGCAGAAAAGAACCGGCTGCAACCTCCTTCATGATGTACGCGACGCTGGTGTGGGCCGAATCAGCCGACGGGACGTAGTAAAGCGCCAGGCAAAGGCCGGTGATGATCTGCGAGATAAAGATATAGAGCAGCCCTGAGCCGAACACGTAGGCGAGCCGTGCTCCTCCGGGGATTGGCTCGTCGAGCGATTCGTTCAGAATTTCGTGAACGCCGGTGCGTTGATCGATCCAGCGGAAGAAGCGACTGGGCGCGTTCATCTTCTTCAGCGCCAGCCCGACCGGCTCTTTGCTCTGCTCTACGGGTTTAATCTCTTCCGGCATCAGCTGATCTTTTCCTGATTGGGAACGTCTTCGCGGAAGTACTCGAAGTGAACTTGAAGTTTGCCGTTACTCACCTGTGTAGGCAGCCGATCCATGGCCCGCGGGGGTGGTCCGAGAATATGCAGACCGTTGGCTTTAAACTCGCCACCATGGCAGGGGCAAATGAACTTGTCCTGCTTGGCGTGCCATCCCACGCTGCACCCCAGGTGCGGACAGATGGCCGAGAGCACGATCAGTGTGTTGTCTCCAGCATGACTGACATAGACCGACTGCGTGGACACGACCTCGCGCCAGCCATCGCGCTGCTTGAAGGTGATCGTCTTGAGAACCGGTTCTTTACTTGCCGAAAAATCGCCGACATCTCCTACATCCGACCACCCGGTACCCGATGCCTTCGAGTAGAGGGGATAGAGCACATAACGCAAGACGGGAATTGCCAGGATGGCACCCATGCCTGCAGAGCCCACGCAGAGCAACGCGCCGAAGAAAGACCGCCTGCTGACGATGATGTTCTTCTTTGGATCGACCTCTTGCATGACTTCGGTTTCCAGCATATGTCTCCTCCTAGAAGTTGACCCAGAGCGCAAGGTAAACCGAGTTGTTGTCGGAGGCGTTCCGATCCAGCCCGTCATAGTTGGTTCCTGCTCCGTTGAACCTCGTATACCCCGTATAGTTCACGTTGAGATCGATGTTCTGAACCGGCCAGTAGGCAAACTGAACGATGTAGCCTGAGTTTCCAGGATTCCCGTTCAGACTGCCAGTGACGGGAGCAGTAGCGTACAGCAGAGGATCGGCACTTCCGACCGTCTTGAAAAGAGCGCCTGACGCGGTGTATTTATTTGTCCAGTGATAGGT
Source organism: Acidobacteriota bacterium (assembly GCA_030853485.1). GTDB lineage: Bacteria > Acidobacteriota > Terriglobia > Terriglobales > Acidobacteriaceae > Edaphobacter. Next base: position 39,720 of record JALYVA010000159.1, on the reverse strand, counting down.
GCTGTCCACTTTGAAGGTATTCAGGTGGTGAGCGGCTGCGGTTGCTCCGCCCGCCGCGAACGTTGCGCCAAGATTCGAGGACTCATGGATCCAGGTGGCGTGCGCGTCAAGCAGGTTCGCGCCGAAAGGTCGTTCATATTGAATGTCCAGAGAAGGATCGAGATAGCGATCCACCGGACCGGTGAGCGCTCCAGGGTGCGAGTTCACTGCGAGGCCCGAAGTGCCCAGAAACAGATAATTGCCTCCGAACGTTTGCTGCCATCCGGCTCGCCAGTAGGGTGCTGCCCCAGAGATGTTATACGCATAATTGGTGCCGTCGATGGGTGCGGGGCCGCCGCCATGTTCGCTGCGGTAGACACTGACAGCGGTATACAGGTGCTTGTTCCAAAGGCTATAAATGCCCAGGCCGGCGACATCCTGCCCCAGCGCTCCAGCGATAAGCGGCGCGACAATAGGGTTCACCCTGGCGCCTGAAGAAATGTATGGAAACCCCCAGACGGGGTTCGTATTCCAGAGATCTTCGACACCCGGATTGTTGTTCAGCGTAATACCGTAATCGACCTCCTTGCTGCCGAGGGTCGTCTGGTTGGCATAGCGCAAATCCGTGTTGTCCATCGAGAAGTGGTCGCTGCTGTGGGTGTACGTGACCTGAGCCAATCCTCCGAAGTGCGAAGCCCACCCTCCGGCAAGAAAGATGCTGAGCTGCTGTGGAAAGCCGGCAGCGCTATTTTGTGTAGCGGGTGCGACGTTCTGAAACGAAGTATCGGAAAGAAGAATGAAGAACGAGAGCGGGATATACCGCGATAGCTGAAGCTCCGGGCTGACCCCTACCTTGTCACTGGGCGTGAGATCGTTGAGCACATAGCCCTTCAGCTTGAAGTCTCGGCCGAAAGCAGTCAGTTCCGGCGCATTGCTGTGGCAGACGTTGCAGGAAAGGCCCGTCTGACGAGCAAAGCTTGGGACGGCATAGGCCTTTTCAAAGCTGAGCAAAAGCAAAACACCAAGCCCGACGTTCAGTAGCTTCATCATGGCGAACCCTTCGGAACGTGACTGGATATGGAAGTTACGTGTGGAATTGTTGTCTCGTACCTGATCGATTATGCCTCAAATGTGCTGAATCGCGCTGGCGTGAGGCTTGCGCTGCTGGTTCCGTTTCGTAGCATCTTGATCACGAACTGAGCAGAAGACCCGAATCCGAAGATCCCTGCACGTTTCAAGAGCACTGCCTATATCGGTAGGCGGCTCTAAAACGGGCGGTTTGCTGTAATAACGGATCAAGTTCGCCTTTGGCACGAATTGGTGGCTCGGTATGAGAAAGCTTTCGGGAAGCTGAAACGTGATACGTTTTGCAATACGCTGGTTCCCGACGTACCATGTGTTTACAAGAACTTAGGTGGCCACCGGGGTCTTGTAAGTTATTGTAATGCTTAGAATTGGGTCTATGGCATGGAAGAGGTCATCGGTTCGATCCCGATCAGGTCCACCAAATCATTTCAAATACTTAGCGAGCGCAATCCGGGAGCACACCGGCTTGCGTGGTAGCAGTATGGGAGCAATAAGGAGCTCCCATTGCAGCTTCCCTTTGTGCGTCTGAACTGCGGTTAAAGAGCACATCGACGGCCTTCCGCTGCGCCAGCCGCTTCTTCGGCATGCCCGCCTGCGTATAGATCTCCATAGTCGTCGAAAGTTTGGCGTGCCGCATCAGCTCCTGTACCACCTTCACATCATTCCCGGTTTCGGCCAGCAACGAGCTGTAGGTTCGACGGAACGTGTGCCAGCCGATCTGCTTCCGAATGCCCACCTTGCGGGCAATCGGCTGCAGAATCTTTCGGCGAAGGCTGTCGGGCCACATCGGCATCTTGCCGAAGGTCTGGTAGCTGGCAAAGACCCAGTCCTCCGGCTTCGGAAAGCCACAGACCGGATGCCACGCCCGCAGCTCCTCGACAACAATCTCATCCAGGGGTACCGGCTGCTCTGAGATCTCGGTCTTGCACGGGCCGATGCTGCCGTCCGTAAAAGACCGAAGAACGCTAGCCATCTGCGTCTCGTAGTCGAGATTCTCCCATTTGAGGCCCAGGACTTCGCAGATGCGGAGTCCGGTGGTCGCGCAGATCGTTCCCATGAGCCGTTCTCTGTCGGGCAGAGCAGCCAGCAGAGCGCGAAACTCCCCAGCGGTCAGGATGTCTGGCCTCCTTAGCCGTTTGGAGCTGCACCGCACCATCGTGACCGGATTCTGGTCCAGCCATCCCCACCGCATACCGTGGCGGAAGATCATGCTCAAGACGTTCCGGATCTTGGCCCGGCTCGCGGGAGCAAGCTGGATCGATTTCAGCCAGTCCTCCACCTCAACTGTCGTGACCCGGCTGGGAGGATAATCTCCCCACCGCGGCACGATATGGCAGTTGAGATTGCTGAGATAGCCCAACTTCGTTGACCTCCGTTTCCCCTCGTGAGATTCCTCGATCGGAATCTCCTTCAGACGATAGTGATCCACCAGCTTGCGGATGGTTGCCGGTGGCCCGGAACCTACCGCCGCGAAGCGATTGACGCTGAGGCGAAGTTTCTCCGCCGCTCGTTGCGCATCGGCCTGAGTCCGAATCTCAATGACCGTTCCCAGGATTTCCTTGCGCGAGTGGCGTTTTCCGTCAGAACTCGTCTCGCGCCAGCGGTAGACCCAGACAGCAGGGCCTTTCTTGCGAGGCTCCGTGAAAAGAGCCCCAAGTTGATATCGTGACCGTTTCATCGAAAAGTGTTCCTTTCCTTTGAACGGCCTCCGTCGCTGCCTGATGTTACCTCTGTTTGCATCCAGCGATCGAGTTCAGAGATGCGGAATCGCCAACTCTTTTTCCGTCCTTTCCCTGGCAGGCCATGTGCCGGAAGCTTTCCTCTGCGGGCGAGCCCCAACAAGGTTTTTCTAGGCATGTCGAGAAACGATGCAGCTCGTTCCGCACTTACAAACGGCTCCAGTGCTGCTGGCGAAGAGAGGAAGTTCTGCACGGTCGACCTCGGGCACACGACGTTCGGGCAGTCTCAGTGCGACCAGGGAGCGCCCGTGAGATCGAAGATACGAATGTTTGCTACGCATCTGGCGCGCAGAATCGGCAAGGTATGTGCGGCTTCTGCACATCACTCCTGAGCGGCACAGTTGCATCGATTTGGCGCGTTGGAAGCTTTTCGAGTTCAGCGCACTCCCGGATTGTGGCCTCCGCTGAGTCAGGCACGCGCTCGGGGCTTTACCGGCGTCCTGCGGCACGGCGGGACTCTGCTTTTCCGGTTCCTCGCCAAAACAAACTTTTCGCAAAGACCGCGAAACTTTCTTTTGGGTCCCTCCCTAAAAAGCGTCCCTTGGCCTTGGAAGCCTGACCCACTCGCGTCGCTTCGCGCAGTGTGCCCCGACTCATCGGGAGACCACGCAAACGGAGAGACATCATGAACACGAATACCATCCAACAGCAGCTTCCAATCAACGAAATCCTTCATAGCGACTGCATCGAAGCTATGCACAAGATGCCAGCGAACAGTGTTGACTTCATACTCACCGACCCGCCCTATTTGGTGAACTACCGTGATCGGGACGGGCGCACTATCCAGAACGATTCCGATGCAAGCTGGCTCAAACCAGCGATGGCCGAAGCGTACCGGGTGCTGAAGCAGGACCGTGTCGCGATCATGTTCTACGGGTGGACGAAGGTCGATGCATTCTTCGACGCCTGGAAGAGCGCGGGATTCCAACCTGTCGGACATCTGGTCTTTCGTAAGACGTATAGCTCAAGGAGCAGGTTCCTTCGCTATCAGCATGAGCAGGCATTCCTCCTCGCGAAGGGTAGACCTCCACTGCCGAAGCAGCCACTCGCAGATGTGATGGACATGCCCTATAGCGGCAACAAGCTGCATCCGACGCAGAAACCGGTAGCGGCGCTTGTGCCTTTGGTCCGGAGCTTTTCACTTCCTGGCGAACTGGTACTCGATCCATTCGCTGGCAGCGGCAGTTCCTGTGCGGCAGCTCTCCTGACAGGCCGTAAGTATCTCGGTATTGAGATGGACGAAGCGTACTTCCAGCAAGCAACGAGCCGCATGAATCGGGTGAAAGAGAGGATCTCTGCAAAGAGGTCCTCCTCTTCATTCCCACGCCTGGTTCATGATGCATGCGTGGCATCGTGCCTCAAGGCGAACCAGCGTTCTGCGATGTGATCATCGTTGCCTTGACCCGCGCCGCCCCGCATGTTCTCTGCTGGTCATCGTGGGAATGAATGGGTTTAGGCATTCCTGCCCCTACATCTCGACCCCGCTTCCCGACGCTCCGGGCAACGGTGACCGCCCCCGACTCGCATTGCAGCCCATGTGCGGAAACTGCACATCTCCCGCCGATTCTGCAATGGCTACGAGACTTCTTCAGCCTTAGCTTCACACCAGACATTGCAACGGGGAGTGCCCCTCGCCGAAGCGCAAATGAAAGGAGTCTATGCAAAACCCTCTTCCCCACAAACGTCCCCGCTTCCCGTGGATGCGCAAGCATTCCCGAATGCTGGGCATTTCCTCGCTGATGTTTATGGCGTCTTTACCCGTCTACGCCCAAGCAACCGGCGGTGACCCGTGGGACAACGCAGTTAACGTCCTCAGAACCGCTTTCACCGGCACGATTGCAACCGGGCTGTCGCTGGTCGCAATCGTGGTCGGAGGACTCATGTTCGCCTACGGCGAAGGCCAGTCCAAGAAGGCTCTTGCCGGAATCGTCTTCGGTGTGGGCATGGCCATCGGCGCAGTCAACTTCATGGCTTGGCTCTTTCCATGAACCCAGGAAAAGAGGAGGTGATCCATGTCTAAGCCAGCGGACGGCAGGGTGAGTCCGGTATTCAAAGCCATGAACCGTCCGCTGACTGTCCTCGGAGCGGAGCGACGGCTGTTCTTCGTCGCTCTGATCTCCGGGGGCGCGATCTTCTCCCTGCTCCATTCCTTGCTCGGCGGAATTGGCCTGTTCATCGTTGGCGTCATCATCGCCCGCATTGCGACAAAGCATGATGTCGAGATTCTGAGGGTGCTGTTCAACTCCGGCAGGTTTCGCCGGCGATACGACCCCATGAAGTGGGAACCCGCTGCAATCACAATCAGGAACCGCAATGCTCAGAGTTGACCACATTACGAAAGACTGGAAGGAAGCGGGATCATTCGCCGCGCAGGTGAACCTGTACGGCTTCTGGGATGAACACTGCTTTCTCACGAAATCAGGCGACCTCGGCGCGGCACTGCATATCGGCGGCATTGATTACGAGAGCCTGGACCGCGGCGGTCGGGACTATGCAGTCAAGCGTCTCGAAGCTGCCTTCCGCTCGTTTGACGATAAGTGCCGCCTCTACCAGATTCTCCTCAAGCGCAACCGGCCAGAGATTCCACACGCTGAGTATGAGAACCCGCTTGTTCGCGCCGCTGTGGAGCAGCGCAGCAATTTCCTGCAATCGAAGGCAGACCGTCTTTACAGCATCGAGATTTACTGGGTCGTCATGATCGATGGCAGCTACCGGAAGACGAACCTGCTGCACGCACTCGCGCAGTTACCGAAGCACCCGCGCTCGTCGCTGCGCGACTTGCACGCCCTCTTCTCCGGCAACAAAGAGCGCACGCTGCTCAAGGCACAGATCGAGCGCGACCGGCAGAGATTGCAGCAGAAAGTCAACAGTTTGAGTGGGCAGCTAAGCGACCTCACTACGGTCGAGCTGCTAGGGGCGGAGAAGACTTTCCGGCTTGTCCGGCGTCTCGTCAACTTCCGCCCCTCCAAGATCGATGACGCTCCGCTGTGCGGCACGCGTCATCTCGACTGGCAGGTCTGCGGCTCGGAGCTGGAAGCCCATCGCGGCTACCTGCGGATGGACGACGATTATGTCCGCGTCCTTACCCTGAAAGAGCTTCCCGGCGAGACCCGGCCATTGATCCTTAATGGCCTACTCGACATCCCGGCGAACTTTCACGTCGTCACGGAGTGGCATCCTATCGACAACGCCAAGGCGCGCAAAGAGATCGCGTCGCGCCGCCGCCACCACCACAACTCGAAGACCAGCTTCGTCTCGAACCTTCAGGACCGGCAGAACACCGCGAACCAGGACAATCTGGTCGATGACTCGAAGGCCGCAGCGGTCGCGGAGCTGGGGAACGCACTCACCGCGATGGGCATGGAGGGTAAGAGCTTCGGTGAGTTCACGCTTTCGGTCGTGATCTATGACGAGGATCGAGTAAAGGTTGAGCACGCTTTCGCCGAGTTCCAAAAGCTCTTCACCCAGCACGATGGACTGCTATACGAGGAGCGTTACAACCTGCTCAATGCGTTCTTCGCGACGGTGCCAGGCAACAAGCAGTTCAACCTTCGTAAGCAGTGGGCGCTGAACTCCAACTATGCCGACCTGTCGTTCCTCTTTACGGTCGATACCGGCTCCAAGTGGAACCCGCATCTCGAACGCGAGTACCTCGCTGTTCTTGAATCGACGCACGGCACGCCGTATTTCCTGAACCTACACGCAGGTGACGTTGCTCACACGCTGATGCTGGGCGCGACGGGCGCGGGCAAGAGCTTCGCCGCTTCAACGCTACTTCAGTCCGCGCAAAAGTACGAGCCGCTGACCTTCGTGTTCGACCTCGGAGGCAGCTACGAGGCACTCACACGCGCCTTCAATGGGACGTATCTGAATGTTGGCCTCAAGAATCCAGGCTTCAGCATTAATCCGTTTTCGCTCGAACCCACGCATGAAAACCTGAACTTCCTGGACCTCTTCGTTCGCGTGCTCATAGAGGCCGGGGGCCGTTATGAGCTGAGCACCGCCGATGAGAAGGCGCTCTACGCTACGCTGGAGCGCATCTACAAGCTGCCCCGTGAGATCAGGACGCTCACCAACTTCGCGTCCATTCTCGGGCCGCTCGGGGAACGCCTGCACCGATGGACACAGGGCGGATCGCGAGGGGCCGGGCAGTTCGGATACCTCTTTGACAACGTTGACGACACGCTGACGTTCTCCCGCTTTCAGACCTTCAACTTCGATGGCTGGTCCGAGTATCCCGACATTCTGGAACCGCTGCTGTTTTACGTCCTGCAACGGGCTTCCGCAGAGATCGAAAAGCCGGAGACCATCGGGACCTTCAAGATCTTTCTGATCGATGAAGGATGGATCTTCCTTAAGAACAAGATCATCTGCGATTGGATTGTTCGCGCTGAGAAGACGTGGCGGAAAAAGAACGCCGCCATGATCCTGGCCACGCAATCGGTCGTAGAACTCGCGGCTTCGGACATGCTGCACATCGTCAATGAGTCCTGTCCGACCAAGATCTTTCTGTCGAATCCGAACATCGACCGCAGGCTGTACGCCGATACATTCCAGTTGAACGATACGCAGCTTGAGCTGTTGGAGTCGCTTGTCCCGAAGCGCGAGCTGCTGCTGATCCAGCCGCGCGGCACCAAGAAGCTGGTGCTCGAAGTCGATGCACTCGGTTACTGGATGGCGACCAACAACGCCCGTGACAACATTCGCAAACAAGATTACTTCGCCCGCTTTGGCCCGGAGCAGGGATTGCTGCGCCTGGCTGAAGACTATCCCAACCCAGTTAACACATAAGGAGAATCATGCGCCCATCACCCATCGTCCCGCTGTTACTAGGCGTGGCCGCGACCGTGGCTCACAGTCAGCAGACCGCCCGCCTCGTGAAATACCACGCCAACGACATCGTGAGTGTTCGCGCAAAGATGCGCTACACCACGCTGATCGAGCTTCCGACAACCGAAAAGATCATGGAAGTCGCTACCGGCGATAAGGACTTCTGGATCATCGACACGGTTGGCAACTACTGCTTCCTTCACCCGGCGAAAGAAGGCATTCGTTCCAACCTGAATCTAATCACCGACAAGGGTACGGTTTACTCGTTCACGCTTGACGATGTCGAGTCCGGCGATCCCGACCTGAAGGTCGTGATCCAGCCGCTCGACCCTTCCTCGCTCTCCGCCGCCAACGGCGTCAATAAGCTCGTTTCAGCCACCGAGGTGGAAGCCGCTCGCGCCCAGGCGCAGGTAGCACAGACCCGTGCTGCTGCGGCCGTCGAGCAGTTCCGTGCCGACTATCCTACGTCCGCGCTGAAGTTCGATTATGCCTACCACGACGAAAAGCCATTCGATGTGTCGGCCATCTACCACGATGACAAGTTCACCTACATCAAGTCGACTGCGCCTGAGAAGTTTTCCGTTTACGAGCTGAAGGATGGCAAGCCCGACCTCATTACCTTCCAGTTGAAGGACGGCACCTACGTCCTCCCGACAGTTGTCGACCACGGCTATCTCGAAATTGGGAAGCACAAGCTGGACTTTCAGCGGAAGGCTCGGTAGGAGGCGCAATGTCAAATGAGAAGCAAGTTCCAGCAGCAGAGCAGCCGGCTTCACCGCTGCCTCCTGAGAACGCCTCCGGTCTCCGCGACAAGCGCGTCCAGCCCGAAGGCGTCGTCCCCAAACAGGCGCAGAGCTACGTCATCGCTGGACTTGCCGTGCTCATCCTGATGGCCGTCATGTTCTCGAAAAACCATGCCCGGCCTGCTGCGAAGGATGTCACGCCTGCACCCGTCCCTGTGTCCACGGACCTGAACCAGCGGAAGATTCAGGAGCTGGAGCAGGACCTGAGCGCGGACCAACGCCAAAGCCAGCAACAAGCTCAGAGAGCGGGCGCAGGGACGTTACAAGCAGGCATGGCGACTAACACCAATCCTGCGCAGCCAGGCGGTTCGTCTCCTGCTGCGCAGTTGCCGCCTACTGCGCTGGTCGCAAGTGCCGAGCCACCTCGCGACCCGGTTGCGGATGCGGAAAAGGCGCTGGCCTTCAAAGCTCGCTTCGCGTCGAACCTGGTCTCCGCCAATGACAGCGCTTCCCGCCCGTTGGCGGAGGCATCGGGCACTAGCGTGGACGCTTCGGCTCGCTCTTCGAGCTTGCCGCAGGCTCCTGCTGCGCAGGTTGCCACCGCCTCCACAGCCAGCAAACGTGCTCCGGAGTTGAGCCTGAACTCCGCGCATGGTCAGCCTTTCGTGGTTTTCGAGGGGACCACCATTGACACCGTGATGGTCAACCGGTTGGACGGCGAGTTCACCGGACCGGTCAAGGTCATGGTCACCAATCCGGTCTACAGCCAGGATCGTCAGCACATGCTCATCCCCGAGGGAGCATTCATCCTCGGCGATGTGCAGAAGGTCGCCGGCCTCGGCCAGAAGCGCCTAGCCGTCACCTTTCATCGTCTCCTGATGCCGGATGGCTACTCCGTCGATCTCGACCAGTTCCACGGTCTCGATCAGGCGGGGTCCACCGGACTTAAGGACAACGTGAACAACCACTATGTCGAGATCTTCGGTGCGTCGATTGCTCTCGGCGTTATCGCCGGAGCTGCCCAGTCCTCCAACTCCAATCAAGGTCTCTACCAGTCCGGCTCAGAGGCGTACAGATCCGGCATCGCTTCCAGCCTGTCGCAGTCGAGTACGAACGTGCTCGACCGTTACATCAACATCCCGCCCACGATCTTGATCCGTGAGGGTCATCGGATCAAGGTTCACATAACCCAGGACATGCTTCTGCCGGCATATGAGAACCACGATATGCCGCCAGTGATGTAGCGCATCGTCGTCCTACCTCTTCTCTATCCACCTACAGCTCCACGGAGGTTACCCATGAAGTCGACTAAGCAGCACGTCCTTTCACTCGCCGTAACCGCTGCGCTTGCGCCTTTGGCACACGCGCAGTTCGGCTCCGGCATCGTCTTCGACCCGACGCAGAGTGCGCACGCCATCCAGCAGATCACCCAGGCATCGCAGCTCTACACGACAGCAGTCGCCACCCGCAACCAGGTCGTCACCATGTACAACCTCGCATTCCAGATGGCGCAGTTGCCGCAGAATCTGGCCGCGCGGTATCGGGCCGATTGGTCGCAATGGGCCAGCTTGCAGGCCACGACGGACACCTACGGTAACACTGCCGCACTGGTAAACGCTCTGAACTACGGCGCGCTCACCAGTGCTCGACAGGGCTACAACAGCGCCTATGTGCAGGCGCAGAGCTACCCGGCAGGAGGCTATTCGTCTCTCGATTCCCGCACCCAGGCGACGATCGCCAATCAGTACGCCACCTCAGAGCTGGCGCAGACCTCGACGACGAACACGCTTGCGACGCTCGGCACGATCCGTTCCGACTCGCAGTCGTTCGCCTCGAAGCTCGCCAATCTTGAGTCCGACACCTTCTCCACCGATCCCAACCAGCAGACCACGAATGCCCTGCTCGGCAAGATAAATTCAGCCACGCTGCTCCAGATTCACTCGCAGCAGGACACGAATCAACTCCTCACGGCTTCGACCCAGCAGCAGCTTCTCGCCCAGAAGCAGCAGATCGACGCGCAGAACCGTGCCCTCAACAATGCCGTTTACTTCCAGCAAAACTTCCCGACGACGATGCAGACGGTCAACAGCGGCGTCAGCGATTCGATCCATTCCATCTCTCTCTCGACGACAGGACACTGAGCCATGCAACAGAACCCCTTCACCTTCTTAGGCCAGGCGATCTCGCAGTTGCTCTCGTCACACAGCGCCGCGCTTCAGGCCACGGGACTCGACATCTTCCGTGGCCTGGCGACGATCTTGATTGTCTGGTTTGGCATCAAGTCCGCCCTGTCTGCTTCGCAGGGACACGGCGGCTTCCACTTCGCCAAGTTTGCCGACCTGATCCTGATGATCTCGTTCGGCCTTGGCATGCTGACTTACTACTCGACGCCGATCCCCGGCACTGGCTACAGCTTCAGCGACCTCATCACCAAAGAGGCCTTGAGCATCTCCGGTCAGATCGAGTCCGACCAGACGCAAGTGATCGTTGATGCAGTTACGGGCGAGGAGCAGCAGCTCGGCGCACCTCCCGGCAGCTTCAACGTCCTCGAAGACCTTACCTATCTGCTCATCGCAGTCATCCTCGCCGCGATGGAAGCCGTCGCCTTCGCCGTGATTGCTTATGGCTACGTTGCCTCTGCCGTGTGTGTGCTGTTAGGCCCCATCTTCATTCCGTGGTTCATCGTGCCCAAGATGGACTGGCTCTTCTGGGGATGGCTCAAAGCGTTCATCGGTTTCAGCTTTTACCAGGTCATTGCATCGGCCTTCATCTTCATCTTCTCGAAGGTTCTGACGTCGATGTTTCATGCCATCGGCGATATCAGCATCACCAACGCCTTCACGATCCTGCCCGCGTTGCTCATCACGCTCTTCGTCTGCATCTACGGCCTGGTCAAAATCCCGGAGCTTACCAGTGCCATCCTCAGCGGACGCACCGGCACTTGGGTCAACCCGATGGGGAACTAATTATGCCGAAAACAGAGACACAACGCTCAATCACCGATGCCGGTCACAAGTTCCTGGAGTTGTACGCGGAGCCGGTCGTCACCAACACCTATCTCAAGGTCTCCATTCTCGTGCTCTCGGTCGTCGCGCTTGCTTCGCTCGCGCTTCTCTATCGCGCACAGACCGCTGCCTTGCGGCTGAAGCCGCTCGTCATCTCGGTCTCGGATATGGGGCGGGGACAAGTCGTGAACTACGCCGACTTCTCGAAGGTTCCTGTCGAGCGCGTCAGCAAATACTACCTAGCACGCTGGGCCCAGCTTTACTACGGCCGCAATCACGCCACGCTGCAACGTGACTTTGCCGAATCGCTGAATTTCTTCTCGAACGAATTGCAGGGCGCGACGCTGGCGCGCGTGACGAAAGCGAAGACCCTTCAGATGTTCCTGCTCGATCCCAGTGCCCCGAACGTCGATATCGATATCAAGGCCGTGGTGCTCGATGACACGCGGCAGGCCCCGTATCGCGCCCACGTCGAGTTTGAAAAGGTGTCCTATTCTCTTGGCGACCAGCAGGAGCAGAGCCGGGAACGCTGGACTGCGAACGTCGTCTATGGCTTCCGCGATGAGGTGCCGAACGCGATGTTGCTCACCAATCCCCTCGGCGTCGTCATCAGCTACGTCCACGAAGACCAAGCTTTCGGGAGCTAGAAAATATGCAACCGAAGAAGCCTATTCTGCTCTACTGCCCCGACCTCGAGTTGCTGTCCGCCATAGCGTTCGTGCTGCGATTGCATCCCTATGACGTCACCGCTGTTCATGACGGCGATGCCGCGCTAAGAGTGAGCGAACGAGGTCTCGCCGCCTGCGGCGTGCTCATCCACGCGCAGCAGGGCGACCTTGCCGGGCGCCTGATTCATCGCATCCTCGCATGTGCTTCGCCCATGCCGTTGCTGCTGGTAGATCGTGCCGGTGACCTTGCACCCGTCCGCTACGCCGACATGGTGCTCTATGGCCGCAACACGACCACAGCGCATATCCTCGCTTCGCTTGATGTGCTCTGCCGACGAAAGCCAGGACCGCGACCACGGAGCGCCGCATGAGATATCTCTCTGTGTGCTCAGGCATCGAGGCGGTCTCGGTCGCGTGGCAGCCGCTGGGCTGGCAGCCCGCGATGTTCGCCGAGATCGATCCGTTCTGTTGCTGGCTGCTGCGCTCGCGCTATCGCGCATCGCGGCCCATCTACATGCCCAGTCCGCATGGCGCGCCGGACCGGAAAGAGGCGAAGCGCCGAGCGGCAGCCATTCGCAACGTCGTTGCTCTGCCTGCAGATGGCGATGTCATCAACGCCGGCGACTTCACGAAGATAGGAGCAAACGATGCCGGAGCAATCGACCTTCTGGCCGGAGGCACACCTTGCCAGTCTTTCTCCATCGCCGGTAAACGAGCAGGACTGGATGACCCGCGTGGCAACCTCACCATCGAGTTTACTCGACTTGCTGGCCGACTCCGGCCCCTATGGGTGGAGTGGGAGAACGTCCCCGGCGTCCTGTCCATCGACGATGGACGGACGTTTGGAGCCTTCCTCGGGATGCTGGTCGAACTCGGGTATGGGATCGCTTACCGAGTTCTGGACGCTCAGCATTTCGGAGTACCCCAGCGGCGGCGTCGTGTCTTCGTTGTCGGCTGTGCTGGAAACTGGCGAGCTGCCGCAGCGGTACTACTTGAGCGGCATGGCTTGTCGGGGTATCCTCCGCCGAGCCGAGAAGCGGGGAAGGACATTGCCCCCACCCTTAGCGCACGCGCTCATGGCGGTGGCGGCCCAGGATCGTACTTCGATATCGACGGCGGCCTGATTCCAGGCGTCGAGGACATCTCGACCGAGACGATGGTTGTTCACGCGCTCTCCGCCGAAGGCTTCGATGCGAGTGAGGACGGAACTGGACGGGGTGTCCCGCTGATTCCGCTTGCCATCTCCACGACGCATACGCAATCGAATAGCAGCGGCTTTTCGGATGGCATCGCGCACACTCTCGAACGTGGCACAACCCAGGCTGTCGCCTTCTCTGCGAAAGATTACGGTGCGGATGCCAGCGACGTTGCTCCGACACTGCGCGGCATGGGACACGACGCGAGTCATGCCAATGGCGGCGGACAAGTAGCTATCGCATACGCGCAGAACCAGTCCGGCGATGTCCTGAGCGGCGAGGTGATGCAATCGCTTGGGACCAATGCTAATGCGACAGGTCGGAATGCAGCGAATGTTGCGATCACCTGGACGGGAAAACTCAACGCATCGACCGATATCGTTGACACGATGCAGCGCGGTGGAGAAGGTGGCCGGGCCGATGGCGTGATGACTCCCCAGATGGCTGTGAGGCGGCTGACGCCACGCGAGTGTGAGCGGCTGCAAGGGTTCCCGGACGATTACACGCTAGTTGAGTATCGCGGCAGGCTGGCAGCGGACGGTCCCCGTTACAAAGCGCTTGGCAACTCAATGGCTGTTCCGGTCATGCGCTGGCTCGGACAGCGTATCGCAGCCGTCGATGCGATCCTCCGTAATGGGCACGGCACCGGGAGTGTCCGATGAGCCAACGAGCGCACATTTCAACGATACTGGCGCGCACCTCCCGACCGCGGATCGAAGCGAGTCTTCTTCTTGCCCTCGCCGCCCTGGATGAGGAGCCGCACACCTCACATTCTGCTGTATCGCCCTTCTCCAGGTTCTTCGCACGCCAGGATGCCGGGGGCACTACAGTGCCACCCGATATGGTTCACCCCCTCACTGCTTTTGTAGCCGGACTCGGTGGCCGGCGAACACAAAGGTTCTTCTGCTGCCCGGTGGCAATGGCGTCCGACGCGCCATGGACCCTTCAAACAGGTGTTTTCGTAGAGTGCCATCTCTCCCATATTTCCCCTGCTCACCCTCGGTCACTCGCTTCGGTGCTTACCCCGCGCCCTGCGGCACGGCGCGTCTCTGCTTCGGCTTTGCCGCCCTACGGGTTACGGCTTTCAGAAAATCTTTGTGCAAAGAACAAGAACGCAAAAAGATTTTCCGAACCTTCCGTAAAAGCGCCGCTTGGCACTTGGGAGCCGGGCACCTCGCGTCGCTTCGCGCAGGAGTGTCCCGAGGGCAATCCGGGCAAATACAAACAGGAGAAATGACATGGCACTCTACGAAAACAACATCAAGCTGAAGGGGTTTCTAGGCAAGGACGCCGAGAACTTCGCCACCAAGCAGCAGAAGACCTTCACGGTCGTGTCGCTGGCCACCAAGTCCGGCTACAAGGACAAGCAGAAGAACGAGTGGGTGAACCACACCGAATGGCACCGCATCGTCGCCTTTGGCAAGCCCGCTGACTACGCGAAGAACCTGAAGAAGGGCGACTACGTCGAGATCGAAGGCGAGCTGCGCAGCTCCGAGTTCGATGTTCAGGTCGGTGAGGGTAAGAAGAAGACCACGGTCAAGCGCCGGGGTTGGGAGGTGCGCGCCAGCATCGTCAAGAAGCTGGCGCAGCCCGAGAGCTCGCGCGGAGAGAATCCCGATGTTGAGCCGATCACGGAGGACGACGCGGCTTAGGCCGCGTTGTCCTCCCTCGGGAGGTGCAGCCATGACACTCTTTGAAAACACCCTCAAGTTACGCGGCTTCCTCGTAAAGGATGCCGATGTGCCACCTTCGCAGGGAATCACCGAAGACGCTTTCGCGGTCCTGTTCCTGGCGACGGTGTCCGGCACCTGGGACATCGCCAGTAGCGAGTGGACGCCACGCACCACCTCTCACCGGATCGTTTGCCCCGGCCCGTGGTTTTGCGGCTTCACCCGCGGCATGCGGCGAGGTGACTACGTCGAGGTCGAAGGTGAACTTCATGTTCACGATTACGACCGGCCAGTCGTTGTTGCCGGAGAACGATTTTCCGCCAAGCGGTATGTCTGTGAGATCCGCGCGCTTCAGGTTCTTAAGCTGGAGCGCCCGTTGGTAGTGGTCGATACGGGCGAGGACGGCTAAGGCCGTCCGCCCTCTTTCGCGGAGAGGCTGACGCCTCTTCGCTTTTCTTCTGACAGTGTCGCTCTTTCCAAGCGGCGGGAGAGATACCAATGATTGCCAATGCCGTCTTCGTCGCCACACTGATTTTTCTCGCGCTCGGCTTCTGGTCGATGCACGAGCTGCACTTCCTTGTGCAGTGGCGCAGCCTTATCCTGCACCGCTACCTCCAGAGCATCGCAGTCTATGCCGCTCTGCTCTTCGCCAACATTCTCGGCTTCACCATCTGGATCGAACGCAAGTTCTTCCTGCGCGACACAGGCCGAAAACTCAAACACTTTGATCAGGAGATACACAGTGGCCACTCTGAACTCTCAGAAGAAATCGCCGCGCAGTTCGGCGAAGAGTAAGCAGGATACGGGCGGAAGACCAGACGCATCTTTTGACGATCTTGACGAGGAGATGTATCTGGACCGCTCAAATGATCAGGTTGCACGCGTCCGCGCAGCGAAAGATGCAGCACAACGCGAGATGGAATCCTTCGGCGATGTCTCTGAGTACGACGTCACGATCCTCCAGGGGCAACTCAAAGTCGAGGCTGTCGCCGTTTCGCAGTCGAAGCTTGAGTTTCAGGTCGACAAGAACATTCGCTCTAAGGGTGAAGCCTGATGCGACACGATCTTCCCGAAGAGCTTCCACGCGGGCGCGTGCCGAGCGCTGCGCCGTCCGCGTCGCCACTTGAACCCTCCCCGGTAGAAAGACGAAAGGAGGATCTCGATGCTCGTGCCCATGACCGCAACGCTCCAAAGATTTCGCACGTTAGGCGTGACCGCCCCGTGCGTCCCGAGCACGCAGATGGACGGGGACGACGACCTGAACGTCAGGTGGACCAGCGCAGTCGTCGGGAGACGATCCCACAACAGGTCGTGGGACTCTCCCTGCGCGAAGAGGAGCGGAAGGTGCTCGGGGAGGTTGGACGCTTTCGCGTCATCACCACCCGCGACCTTGCCGAGTCCATCTATGGCAATCGGCACTCTCGCATGGAGCGCGACCTCTCGTTCCTGCGTGAGAAGGGATTGGTCACAGTCGATGCCGTTAACACTCGGCGTGATGGGCGCGGCGGCAGAGTCGAACGCATCGAGGTCGTGACGCTTACCCGCGCAGGCAGGGATGTCGCCCGTCAAACATCGCAGCTGCCGCAGAGCCAGAACCTCTACACGGGGCTGGTGAAGCCACGCGAGGCCGAACACGACTCACAGATCTACCGCGCTTATCGGAAAGAGGCAGAGAGCATCGAGCAGAAGGGCGGCACCAACCTGCGAGTGCAACTGGACTTCGAGTTGAAGTCTGACGTCCAAAAGGCCATCCACGCTGCGCGCAAAGCCGAACCGGACCGAGATATGACTGAGATCAAGCAGCAGGTCGCCCAACAGTTCGAGCTGCCCTACATCAACGGTTGCATCCAGATTCCCGATGCACGAATTCAGTACGACATGGATCAGGGGTCGCGTACCGGCCACGAGGACATCGAAGTGCTGACCGCTGCTTATCATTCCGGCCATCTGCGCGCGAAAGCACAGGCCGGATTTCGCGCTTATGCGTCGTCGTCCGACCGTGCGTCTCTAAGCGCGAAGATCGAGGACGACCACCACCTCATGGAAAACATTCTGGAGCTTTGACCATGAGCGCCGATCCCATTCTCGCTCTTGAGTCGCTAGGGTACACGGAACGCGAGGCCGCGTTCCTGTACATGGTAGCCGTTCACTCCGGCTACTTCGTGCGCCGTCAGTTCGACTATTTTACCGACCGCAACAAAGGCGCCCTGGTCATGCGCCTTCTCACGAAGGCGCGTGGCGCTGGCCATCTTCAAGTCCTGGACTACAGGCAGGGATGGCATGTCTATCATGTGTCCGCCCGAGCAATCTACCGCTTGCTGGGCGATCCCGAGTCGCAGAACCGGCGCAGGAAGGGCGATGCCCAGATCCGTGCGCACATCATCGCCCTCGACTACGTTCTCGAAAACGACAGCGACCATTACCTTCAATCCGAAGCGGAGCGGGTCCGCTTCTTCATGGAAGATCGCAGGATCGTGCCCGAGACTTTCATGGGTATCGAGGGCAAGCTGCACTCGTTGCTTGGCTCTTTTCCTATCTCGCTGGCCGATAGAACACGGCCAGCTCAATCATCCGTGCGCTTCGCCTTCATCGACGAGGGGCACTCGACCATCGAAAAGTTTCTTCGCTTTCTCTCGGTTGCCGACCCGCTACTTCGTGCGGTCGGCAACTTCGAAGTGGTCTATGTCTCCTTATCAACATTCAATTTTCCGTCTGCCAAGCACGCCTTCTGGAGCCACTTCTCCAGTGCTTTGCCCTCGGGTCTTCGGCTCTTCGATGAGGACACGCGCTCTGTTGCTCCGCAACATCGCGTTCGACTCCAGGCGAGGTTCACAACGGTTCTTCTTGAGCACAGCTACCCCAAGATCCAACGAAGTGAAGTCAGGGGTTCTAAGCAGGGTTCACATGCCAGCAGATAGTGAATCGCGTAAGTGTCGTCGTTGCATAGGCATAGAGGACGAGGTTCCGAAGAGTTGGGGAGTACATGGGTGGGAGCGACCCCACCCTTCCGGGTTACCGCGCCGGCTGAAGCCGCGCTGGTCGCTCCCACCCATGTACTGCCAGAGATCAAATCGAGTACGTCGCCGGTACTGACACGCAACATAGCCGGGCCGATCCTTCGGCCCAGAGGAGAACAGCCATGACCAAACTGAAGATCGAAAAGGGCGCAAGCAAGGTGCGGCGTGCGCCTCTCAAAGTGACCATCGATGGAACTGTAGCGGACGACCTGGAGTTGATGTGCCAGTGGTCAGAGAATGAGAGCAGCTATCTCGTTAATCTCCTGCTCGGTTTCGCTATCGCACAGATCGAAGAGTTCCAAAAGTACAAGGCCGAGCAGACGGTAATGGCTTCGCCTATTCGAAACGATGCGAAGCCAGCTTCGGAACATCCACGTAAAGTCGTTCCATTAGCGAGTGGCGCCTCCGCTGTCTCTGATAAAGGAGCGACCGCATGAGCCTCTCCTCTCAACTCCGCAATCTCACGCATCCTTTGGTTCAGTACCGCTTCATCCTTTCGCTTGGCCTGAGCGCGGCCTGCGGCATCGTGCTCCACAACCGCTATCCATTCCACGATGCCGACCCCTTGTTACGGCTTCTGGAACTGGAACGACCTGCTTTCTTTCACGGTCTGCTGTGGAGCTACACCCTCTTTCTATACAGCACGCCGTTTCTGTTCTTCTCAATCTTGTTCTCGCTCGCTTACGTTCACTTCTATGCGCCGAAGCTGGATCAGGTCGCCGGATCGTTGCCGCCTTTCCCAGATCCGATGCGGCGTCAGGACTTGTTTCTGGTCGCTGGAGAACTCCACCACCAGTTGAGGCCGCAGCCCTCACCAGACCCGAGTTGGCTGTGCATCTCGGAGCGTGGTCTCTATACGGGTGTGTGCGTCGTCGGTGCCATCGGCTCGGGTAAGACAAAGGCGGTTATCCTGCCGGCCATGCGGCAGCTCTTCGCGTACCAGGCCGCAAATCCAGAACGGAGACTGTCGGGCATCGTTTTGGAAGTGAAAGGCGATCTCTGCCGTCAAGTGCGGGCCATCCTCAATGGCTGTGGACGGACGACGGACTACGTCGAAGTTTCGTTGACCGGCAACGTGCGCTATAACCCGCTCAACAACGACTCCGATGCTTATGCCCAGGCGTTCAACATCGCCTCGGTAATTACGGCGATCTGGGGCAAGGGCAAGGAACCGTTCTGGCAGCAGTCCTATACCGACCTTGTGAGATACGTCATCATGCTCCATCGCGTCCGCGATGGCTATGTGACACTGCTCGACATTTTTCGTACCGTCATCAGTTCGGGCACTCTGGAAGCGATGCTGACGATGACAGGCCGACGCTTCACACCCGCTTCATTCGTTGGAGTTGGCAAAGCTGACTATCAAGAGCATGAATCTGTGCTGCTCCCATTCCGATTTGCATGGAGCGAAAGGCTTGGCCAGTACGTCGCCCCTGCCACGGATGACTTGCAAACAGCCCTGATCCAGAAGACCGCAATAGCTGCCTCCTTATATAGGCGCAAGCTCGGCGATCCAGAGACGCAGGACTCCTGGCAGAGCATCCACTACTGGTACTGGGAGCATTGGAAGTTCTTTCGTGCCGAGGTCAAGACTTCGATCATCCAGGGCATTGCCGTCTTCCTCTCGCTCTTTGAGACGAATGCCCAGGTGCGGCGTGTCTTCTGCCCGCCGAAGGAGCTGTACGAGGGCAAACCCTGCGCCTCCGATCCTGATGGCGTAGTTCTTCCGCAGTTCAGTCAATTGATCGAGTCGGGTAACGTCGTGGGGTTGAACTTCCCGACGGCCCTCAACCCCGCTTTGGCAAAGATCATCGGCACCATGATGAAGGTCGACTATCAGCGGTCCGTCCTGCTCCGTATCCCGGAGATGGAAGATGGCTCGGAGCGACACTTCCGGCCAACCGTCTTCGTATGCGACGAGTACCAGAACTTCGCCACGGTAGGCGGCGACAATCCGACCGGCGACGAACGCTTCTTGTCGCTATCCCGGCAGCCGAAGTGCATCCCAATCGTCGCCATGCAGAGCATCTCCAGTCTCAAGGAGGCGTTGCCCAATGAAGGTGTGAAGACCCTACTCCAAGCGTTCCGAACCAAGATCTTTCTCTCCACCTCAGACCCGGATACTGCTCGTTATGCGTCGGAGTTGTGCGGCAAGGCGGATAAGACCCGCATCAGCTACACCGTCTCCGAGTCCAGCAGCAATGCCAACGTCGGGTGGCTAAGTGGACGAACCTCGTCCAGCAAAGGCTCCGTCTCTGCCTCGAAGCAGTACCAGAAACAGAAGGAGCCGTTGTTCGAGGAGAACGTCTTCTTCGACTTGAAGAATGCGCAGTCCATCATCGTCGCCTTCGACGGCATCAGTCCTCTACCGCCAACCTACTGCTATCTCAAACCTGACTTCCTACCCATCGACATGACTTGGTTTGACCAAGAGCGGATTGCCTTCGATCCACGGAGGATACAGGCATGAGCTTCGATTTGATCCTGCCGTTCCTCAAACCGATCGAGTCTCTGCTTCTGAATCCAACCATCAGCGAGATCATGGTCAATCCCGACTCCTCCGTGTGGATGGAGGAGGCCGAACAGAAGCAGCTATTGAAGGGCGTTCGATTCGAGCAGGGGACTCTTGAGACCGCTCTTGAGGTGATCGCCAATAAGTTTGGGAAACGACTAAATGCCGATTCGCCGATCCTGAACCTTCGCCTGCCCGATGGCAGTCGTTTGGCTGCTCTGATTCCTCCCGTTGTGAACCCAGGTCCGCTGCTGACCATCCGCAAGTTCACCTCCAGGAACTTCGGCATCCAGGACTTGATTGATCGTCAAATGCTTTCAGACGTGCAGGCGAACCAACTCGCGGCGGCCATTCGCCGGGGAGACAACATCCTGATTGCCGGTGGCACAGGAACCGGGAAGACAACTCTGCTCAATGTGCTGGCGGATTTCATCCCGGACGAGGAACGCATCCTCATCATCGAAGACACGGCGGAGTTGCACATTCGCAAGGCCCATGTCATCTCTGCCGAGGCCCAACTAGACACGCATAAGAGCACGATCACCTTCGACGACCTACTCCGCTCCGTCTTGCGTCACCGTCCCGATCGCATCCTCGTTGGCGAGGTGCGGGGAGCGGAGGCTCGCACTTTGCTCGACGCCATGAACACAGGCCATCGCGGAACACTGGCTACCATTCATGCAAATAGCGCGGGCGAGGCCCTGCGCCGCCTGGGATCGTTAGCTCTTCGCGGTGACGCTCACGTGGACGTCAGTGGGATCAGGGAAGAGGTAGAGCGGTGTCTCGATATGGTCGTCCACATCGTGCGCGTGAATGGTAGACGTGTGGTCCGGGAGATCAACGAGGTTGGCTCAGAAGGCAGGCAGCCTTAGACGGAAGGATACCGTTGCAGTGTTTGCAGGTCTCCCTCGTGGATGCGGTAGAGTTCGCCTTCGGCCTTCAGTCCGACCTGAAGTTTGATCGACAGAGACACTCCGTCCGTGAACCGGATATCGACCTCCGGGACTCCCGATGGATCATAGATGTACCGGACTCGCTCCACCGTCCTGCCCTTCGTCTCCGGGAATTCCAAATAACAATGTTGCATAAAGTCCTCTGTCATGTAGATACGCCACCTCGATTCCTTTGGATGAGTTGCTCTCAAGGCAGCATTCCCGATTTTGGGGAATCAGTCAACACTCCAGCAGTCTCAGGGGGTGAATAAAGGCGACGCGGCATATCAACGAGCTTACCAAGCGTTCTTGAAACGCCTGGTAAAAGCACGTCACGATGCTGGCTATCTTCAGGAAGATGTTGCGAAACGCATGGGCAAACCGCATTCGTTCGTCTCCAAATGCGAGCTCGGAGAACGCCGACTGGACATCATCGAATTGCAAAGAGTCGCAAAGATTTACGGCAAGACAATCGGATATTTTCTCGGCGAGGATTAGGATATCCGTTTCACTTTCTGGAAGTGTTCTCTGGTCGAGGCCGACGAAGGTCCCTGCTGTAAATACGGGCTATCCGACCGCAGAAGCAGATCTCAAGGAGCTTCTGCAACAATGGCGAATGATTGTCCTCGCGGATGAATACACCTGATCTTCGCTTAAGGACATTGGTTGAAAGCGGCTTCGCTATCACACCTGTATGACCCCCAATCGAAGTGCCAGCCAAAAGGCAGATACCGACCTTCTGTTCCACATAGGCAATCGCCTCGGGAGCCGAGTAAGCGTCGACCACGATGCGAGGAACAACTCCAAAGTCTGAAAAATGCTCCTCAATTTCATAGTGGCGCTCTGGCCAAGGCCCCCGCGATACCGCGATCATCGGCTCTCCATCCAGGTCGGAAGGCGAGATGGCAGGCTTAACCGCCAGTCGGTGACCGGTCGGCATACACACCACGAGGGGTTCTTCAAAAATCGTTCGAACCACCAGTTCCGACGCCCTAATCGGCAAGAGGCCGAATCCTGCGTGAAGAGATCCCTCGATCACTCCTCGAACCGTGGTCGTCGTGAGACCAGTCCTGTGCTCGATGTGAACCGGACTCTCATCCTCGATGTGGAGTTGATTGATCGTGGCAATGATCTTGGGCGGAAGATTGGTCGAGTGGCCAATCACGAGGTGGTGGTTTCTGATTGCCCGTCGAGCCGCCAATTGTTCTTCCGCAAGAAGCACCTGATCGACAGCTTTCCTGGCATCGTCTCGGAACGATTCGCCGTCTTCCGTAAGAACCAGCCGTCCTCTTCCACTTTCAAACATGCGTATGCCGAGCGCCTCCTCGATGTTCTCAAGCTGTCTTCGGACCCCGGAAGCGGAGAGACCAAGCTCGTCCGCTGCTTCATCAATGCTGTGCTTTGCCGCAACCGTCATAAATGTGACCAAGTTATCGAGTTTTATCTTGGGCCGACGCATCCGATGCTCCTGAATGCAACTCTGCGAACTCACTCAGTAGCTTGTAGTTTCGAGAAGAACGCTAGCGATTTCCAACCTTTTGCAAGGAACACCGCAAAACCTGCAAGGAGCGAGCGAAAGGACGGGTTGAAGCTTTAAAAAGCTCACGGGTTGGCTTTGACGACCGGTCCACAAGAAGCTGCTCTTGGTGGCGGGCAGATCGCCGAGAATGCTAAGAGATAGGCTGATGAATTTACGACCAAGGGCAACGGGATTGGTGGTTCTAAGCTCTACCGATCTCAGCAAGTTTCTGACGGCCAGCCTTGCTCATTTTGAGCTTGCGGCCATCGACCAGGACGACGGACCCCTCAGTCGGGCCTTCTCGGTAAATCTCACCTATCTGGTTCAGATTGACAATCGAAGACCGGTGGATGCGAACGAAGTGCCTGGGATCGAGCTTTTCAGTCAGGTCGGTAATGGTTTCGCGCAGCATGAACCTGCGACCGTTTGAGTGGAGGCACGAATAGTACTCCGCAGCTTCTATCCACTCGATCTTTTCTACCGAAAGAAGAATTTCCTTCGCGCCATCCTTTACCAGGAAACGAGAAGGGTACTCTCTCGGCTCACCGCTGTTATTGCGCAACCCATTTAACATCTCCGAAAGCTGCGCTTGCGTCAGGAGCGCTGTCTTAGCCACGATCTTTTCCCGGACGCGATCAAGCGCCCTTTGAAGCCGTTCGGCCTCGACCGGCTTCGTCAGGTAGTCGACTGCGTGTACGTCAAAAGCCCTTACCGCGTGCTCTTGGTAGGCAGTCACGAAGACCGTGGGCGGGAGATGTTGCAGTCCGACTCGCTCCACAACGTCGAACCCACCAATCTTTGGCATCTGTACATCGAGGAACAGCAGATCGACCGGCTCTGATTGCAGGTATTCGATTGCTTCTCGTCCATTCTTGCACTCCGCGACGATTTGCACTTCTTTATGGTCGGCAAGCAGAACCCTCAGCAACTCTCGCCCTAGCTGCTCATCATCGACGATCACAGTTCGTAAGTTCATGCGATTGCCCGCTCATAAGGTATCTGTATCGTAACTTCATATCCACCAGCGGCGAGTCGCGCAGCTGCGAATTCATGCATATCGGGGTAAAAAAAAGCCAAGCGTTCTTTTGTGTTACGCATCCCGATCCCGTGACCCTTGGTGTTTGAACCAGTCGAGCTAGAGCCATTATCTCTAACCTGCATCCAGAGCCTATCCCCTACCCGTTTGACGCGTGTTTCAATCAATCCTCCACTTTCCATCGGAGCAATGCCGTGCTGAATCGCATTCTCCACAATGGGTTGAAGGAGAAAGCATGGAACGAGTCCCTCCAACGCTTCGGGGGTGGTTTCAATTATCACCTGTAGCCGATCAGCAAATCGTACCTGCTGAATTGCCAGATAGCTTTCGACGACCCGCAATTCCTCAATAAAAGGTACTTTCTCGGGCACTCGGCGCTGAAGTGTCATACGCAGGATTGTGTTGAGATGTGCCAGGGTCTTGGTAGCTTCCGGATTTCTCCCTTGAGCAACCAGGCTTGCAAGAGCATTCAGCGTATTAAAAAGGAAATGAGGCTCCATTTGCATCTGCAGAGCTTTGAGTTGAGCCTGAGTTAACTGACGCTCCACTTCCAACTTCTGGATCAAGGCTTGTTGTGTCTGCACGCGAGAGTGGAGGAACGCACATACACCGCTGATAAATCCGTAAATAACAAGTTCCACTCCGAAGCGTTCTGAGTTCACCACCCAGAACGTTGCCATCACACGGCCCCATGCAGGCCAATAACGAGAGGCGAACCAGACGGTGTGCTGAAGCAGAGTAGATGCGCAGTCGCCAAAACACACGAGGCTCCGAGATGAGCCATGACTGTCTGTGCTGAAGGCTTGAACGCGGCTCCCCATCGGTCTGCGATTGTCCACAGAACGAACGTCACGGCAACCCACCATATCCAGTAAACGCAGCCATAAAGGAGAGAGGGAGCAAAGGGGGCGTGCAAATGGTTAAGCTCTATATTGCGATCGCACTCTCTTGCGATCTGAAACGCAAGAGTTCCCGCAGTCAATGAGATTGCGGCTAATCCAACACCTGGCCGTATGGGAAGGATTCTTGCGCTGGCCGTTCCTTCGCTCATCGCATTTCCTTTCTTACTATCGTGAAATTCTAGTCTTGCTTTGCGCCCGGTGTATTCAAAACTCAAATCGCACCCCAAACTCAAGCCGACGTGCAGGACCGGCTGCGATGGGCTGGCCCACTGTTCCCGAAGAAAGCACTGTGTTTACCGTGGTCGTGTTGGTATGGTTCAAAAGATTGGAAGAGCGGGCGTTGAAACTAAGAGACTTCGGATGATCTTTATCTTGCGGGTTGAGGATGAAGGTACGTCTGATGTTCTGATCGAGACTGATCACACCGGGCATAGTGCCGGAGTTGTTTGCAACATTGCCGTTAATAGCGTTCGTAGTCATTAATCCGTAGGGCGTGCTATACACACCGGCTCCTGGTCCTGAGGCATAAGCTGGGCGATCATTGAAATTACCATCGCCGTTGGAGTCTGTCCCCGTTGTAATGTTGTAGGGCAAGGCCGGCATTGCGGAGAACTGCGTGTCCGACTCCACTTTGTATGGCAACTGAAGAACACCCAGAAATGAGACTCCGTCTCGTCGCATCCAGTTAGGGCGGCTTGATTCGCCTTTGTCACTGTAGCTTGATTGAGGCGTCTGCGAATCTCCAATGAAGTCCAAATACCAGTATTTCGCGTCCAGGTTGAACCGCTTGTAGCTGTTCTGCTTTATGCTTGCGATGTACATCGCTCCCCGGCTATGGCCGTAATTCTGGAATTGGAGAATGTTTTCGTTGGGAGCGAACGGGCGCGGCGCAAGGAGAGCCGCAGTTGGGTCCGGTGCACTACCGGTACTGCTTGCCACCAACGGAGCATTGATATTGACAATTCGAAATGTCTCCCACTCAGATCCAAAGCCGTATTCGAGTTGGGCTCCCCAATGGTGCGGAAAGTCGTGGGCCACGCGAGCATCGAATTGAAAATTGGGGATCTGCCCATAATTTGGGGAGAACTGATTTCTTGTGCTCACCTGAATTGAGTTCGTTACCGGGGTGAGCGGACTGTTGTAGTTAGGGGAGTACACGGTGAACTGTTGCTGTCTTGTGCCATTCAAACGGTAGACTTCAGTCGGATTCGCTGGGGTATCCCAGCCCGTGAACAGGCCTGTACGCAAACCGAATACCCAAGATCCTCTCTTGTCTGGGGACCACAGAAGTCCGAGTCGAGGGCGAAAGTTCGCGAAGCTATTGGGGGTTGTTTCGATCTGGTATCGAAGGCCACCGGTGACGGTAAGGTGTGGGGACACTTTCATCACGTCCTGCGCGTACCAACTCAACTGAAATTGTGACAGAGGCACTAGCGGAGTTCCGGTTGTGACTTGATATGTGGTTGGCTTCCCACCCGGAAGGCCTAAGAGTGCCCTGCGATATTGTTCAATTCCGGTGATCGTTGTTGTCTGGCTGGTGGGGTTCTGGTTGGCGTCTAGCACGGCTGCGCTGCCGCCTCCAAACACATACGCTCCATTGAAGGTGTTTGGATCATAGTCATGCACAAAGCTACTAATTGATTGAAAGCCGAAATTGATCTGGTGTTTTCCACGAGTGGCTAGAACATCGTCGTCCACTTCCAAATCGCGCTCTCGGTCATTGAGGTTCTGGCTGGTTGCGCCTCCGCCCGTAAAGTAACCGGCCACCTGAAGGTTTGGCGTTAAGGAGTTGGGAGCCCGCTGAGTACGTTTCCATGCGTATCCGATCCGCGTCTCGTGTAGGGTATTCGCGTTCAACGTCCAGGCATTTGTAAATCTGAGATCGTATTCACTTACATCGCTCGAGTATCCGGCCTGCTGCAATATTAGGCCGCCTACCCCTTGGTTGCCTTGATCGTTCACATTACCCGAATAGGAGAGAGTAGCTACATCCTTCTCATTCACCTGCCAGTCGCCGCGAACCGAGCCGATCCAAAGCCTCTGTGGAGCACTGACCGTCTGGCGCAATGGCGCCAGATTCTCGTTGGAATCCAGGGTAGTCGCATTGACGATGTTGAACTCGTCGATCTCACGACGTTCTAAAGCAAGTGAGAAGTCGAGCTTTTTGCCCACAACTGGACCTGTAAGTTCAAAGCCATACCGCTTCTTTCCTGCTGGCGTCGCTGCAGTAGAGAACGGATCAGTTGCATTGAAGATGCCGTTGCTATCAGTGAAGAAAAGTGCTCCGTGGAATCTGTCGGCACCCGGCTTTGTCGTGATCTCGATACGACTGCCGCCCCAATTGGGTGTTTGATACTCAGGTGCAAAGAAGTCTGGATTGATTCGAATCGACCGAATCGAGCTCTTCGGAGGCATTGCACTTGAACTCTGGAAACCATCAACAGCGATCACGGTTGCAGCAGGATTCCCTCCGCTACTTGCGGAAAGGCTTTGCAGTACACGCAATAAATCATCTGGATCATCGGGGAGCTGCTGAACCTCCTCGGTTCCAAGAACCGTTGTTCCCGCTCCACCATCATTGCCTACGCCCGTTGCATCCGCTCCCACCTGCACGTCAGACTGTACTGAGGCGAGAGCTAATTGTAGGTTTACATGAGCAGTTCCTCCCGGACGGCTACGTGCCGACGTGGTTCCTCTCGCAAAGCCATCGGCTTGAACCGTGATGGTGGTTGAGGCCGCCGGAACGCACGGCAGCACAAAATAGCCGGTTGCATCCGTTGTCGTACGTTCACCGCTGGCTGACTGCACCTGGGCACCTGGGATGACGGCTCCGGTGGGGTCGGCAATTGCTCCTTCAACTCGCATCCCATTGGCGCAATTCTGCTGAGCTGATGTTAAAGGGCCGATCGCCAGAGTAGCCCATGCTGTTATCCAGATCCATCTTGCGTTCATATCGGGCCTGTCTCCTGATCAAAAATCCCAGAGACCGCGGGCGTATTCCAATGCTTTGCAAGGAAGCGCCGGATCGGCGCGGGGAACGACTGGTTTTTTAGGGCGAACTTTAGCGCCGGATCGGTCATGGCGCTGGCGCATTATGCCTCGGAGTTTGCTGCTTCCAATGGACGATTCAGGAATCTTATGGAAATCTTTGCCAAATTGGTGCTCTACACGAGCCTTACGCTCGTAATGGATGTTTCGTCTGCGAACGCTTTCAGCGAGAAATGTGCACGACGCCCTATGCGGTCGAGCTACGAGAGGGGGATGGATGGCATGTGGTACAGCCCGTCACTACAACAGATCCTGTTTCTCCACGCCGTCTTGGAAGAGGGGAGTCTTGTTCAAGCCGCAAATCGTCTTCACACGACCCATTCCACGATCTCCAGAAGCCTCAAAGCACTAAGCAACGAACTCGGAATGGATCTTCTGGACAAGACGCCTCGTGGTCTGAAGCCAAGCGATGTCGGACGAGTGTATGCAACCCAGATGCGTAAGAGCCTGGAACAGGCAAAGTTGGCCTTCGATCTTGCACGATATGAAGCAGATCTGCATCGGCGACCTTTTTACGTCGGTCACTCGCCGTACATCCACGGTAGCCTTCTGCCTCTGCTGGAACAACTCGTTCTCCCGGGCAGCGAAGCTCCGCGAATCATCCTTAGAAGCTATCCTACGAGACAGTTGATACGTCGTGTGCGGAACGGAGAATTCCGGGCGGCTTTTGGCGTGCTGCCCATCGTAGATAAAGATCTCTGGGTTGAGCGGGTGGCCTATGAGCCGTTTAGCGTTTGCATCGCGGAACGCCATCGCTTTGCAGCACATTCTCGATTGGTGGCACGGGAGCTCCGTAACGAGACGCTTGTCTGGATACCGAGAAGTCTCCATCGACCGTTTTACGATCAGGTCATGACCTATTTACGAACGCTGAAATTCGACCCGCAACGCTTCCAGGAGGCCCCTACGATCACACAGGCGCTCGACTTCGCTGCCCACGGTGTTGGAGTAGCTCTGGTTCCACAGTCGGCATCGCGCTTTCAGCGCTCTGGTGTTCTCTTCAAGCCTTTGACTGATGAACTGATACGCATCGAGACCGCTCTCTTTCTACGCAACGACCAGGTGCACACATCCATGAAGGATTTCATTTCTGTTGCCCTGTCTGGCGTCGCGGCGCTCAAGCTCAATCCCCTCGTAAAGCGGTAGGCTTGTCCGTCTGCGTTGTCAAAAGGTCAAACAGATTTGCGGTCCATATAGGCCCGCGCAGACTGGACGGGTAAACCATGGAGTCGCATAATCTAGAGCAATAGGGGAGGGCTGTTAATGAGGAGATTCCTTCTAGTTTGCATCTCAGGCAGTTTGCTTCTTACATCGTGCAACGATGCAAAGAAGCCGAGCGACGCCAATCTCACTATCGCGATTGACCAATACCTATCGAGACATGGCGAAGCATGCTCTTCAATCAATCGTCAGTTTCCGGTCGATGCTCCCCGCTCTCAGCCTAAGGACCAGTATGGGATTGAATCTAAGCTGGTCACGTTGGAGCAAGCTGGCCTATTACACGCAAGTGACACAACAGCAGTTGTGCACGGCATGCTCGATGCGCTGAACGGCCCAACCCGTCCACAGCCTGTACGACATTATGAACTCACCGACGAGGGAAAGAAATACTTTCGACTGTCATCCGTCGGAGTTCTAGGGCAAACTTCCGTCTTCTGCTATGGACAAAGAACTGTCGACTCCATCGTCAAACGAACCGACCCAGTGTCCGAAGGAGGCAGTTCCCAAACGGAAGTCACCTACACCTACAAGATCGCGCCCCTTGCTGCGTGGGCAAGCCGCGCTGATGTTCAACAAGCTTTTCCAGACATCAAGGCCACGATAGACGGTGCCTCTAAAGTGAACCAGGTCGCCGGACTCCACTTGACCGATAAGGGATGGGAAGTCCCCGGAATATAAGCGACTTCAGGCATCGATGCGTTCTCGGTCTGAAGAGCATTCAGATATCGTGGAACGTTGTTTTGAGAGCGCACCCTTCATCTCACCTTCCGTAAGTTGAGGCAAACAAAGGGAAGTTTAACTGGGCTTGCACATAGGATTCGGTAACGGCGAAGATAAGGCGAAGAGAGTGTGCCTTGGTAGCCGCAAAATTAGTTCGCAGACAAATCGAAGACACGCTGGCACATCGCGTGCCTGGAGCGCTGTCGCCCCGGCAACGCACCGTTGTTCCGCATGTCGTATCCGGTGTGCCGGAGATTGACGCGCTGCTCGGTGGCGGGTTGCCGGTCGGGGCCATCACCGAGGTGATAGGTTCATCCTGCTCAGGGCGAACCTCGTTTGCACTGGCTTTTATCGCAGAGCTTACCAGCGCCGGCCAAATAACGGCATGGATCGATGTTGCGGATGCGCTTGATCCCGAGTCAGCAGCCGCCGCAGGCGTGGACCTGAGTCGACTGCTCTGGATTCGTTGTGGGAGCGACGCTAAACAGCCAGAACGAAATCTGGTGCAGCAATCCGATGTGCCTGGCCTGCTTTGCAGAGAGGCTCGCAAGAACTCGCCTTCAGGTGGAGGCGGCAGTCCGCATCCGCGCAATGAGGTACGCGGCATGCCCGAAGCGGTTCAGGCGTTGCTGCACCGACCAGACAAATCTGGAACAGCGCAGACTTACTATCCAAGCCCGACCACACAGGATGGCGAGAACCCGGTCGAAGCGCGACGGCGTCGCAAGAACATCGGCACGCCCGGAATGCCGAACCGTCCATTGCAGCCAGAAGCGGACGGCACGTTTCCGCGTCGTGCGTGGGATCGAACGGAACAAGCACCGACCGACCGGCAACCACCGCGGCGCGGGGAGCACTTCCACCAGCAGGCGCGTCACCCGGCAGCGATCATGCCTTGCTGTGCAGAGACGCCGACGATGCGCATGCAAGCACGCCGAGGAAATGTGGGTTCCACACCAGCATTGAATAAAGACGCGTTGCTCGAAAAGACGCCAGCCTTCGGCAAAAAGACTGGACCAAGACGGTCGGAGACCTTGACAGCGCTCGATCAGGCTATTCGTGCGGCTGATCTGTTGCTGAGTGCAGGCGGCTTCGCAGCACTGATCCTCGATCTGGGCAGCACGCCGGCCGAGTTTGCGTCTCGCATCCCGATGGCGACGTGGTTTCGTTTTCGGGCAGCAGCGGAACGTTCTCGCACCACCATCCTGTTGCTGACGCAACATCCGTGCGCACGCTCCAGTGCGGGCCTTGTGCTGCGGCTCAAAGCATCAAGCGTCACCACTGCCGGAGACCTGTTTACCGGGAGAAGCTACGAAGTCTCCGTCTGCCGTCAGCGCTTCGAGGCTGTCGAAGAGCAGCATGACGAAGCAGGGAAAGTCGTTACGATGCGCAAGCCGCCGCAGAGCGAACGGTGCGTAACCTGGTCTCGAAACACAGTGGGGGTCCCGTTTGCAGAGCGGGCGCATGAAAAGACTGTGTTTGCATGGGCAGATACCCTGAGATGATCCTGTTGCCATGAGACGGCACTGTTGACGATCTGCTGATCGACTCCCTGATCGGAGACCAGAGGGGTATGTCCTGCCCATTCTTCAAGGTTGAATAGCTCGCAAAAGAACTTGAAGACCTCTCTCCTTGCTGAGAATCTTCATGCCAATGACACCGCTCAAATGTGTTTCGAGGATGCTGGCTGCTTTCGTGAGTTGCGTGATGAGGCGGTCGTTTTCGCTGGCTTGATCCTTCGGTTTAGCAGCGAACGGGTACGATTGTGCACTTTGGAGAAAAGAAGGGCCTCGTCTTCACCATTGGCTACATCCCTTTTCTCCGGTGCTATCCAGGCTTTCGTATCCCACAACCTTTAGAAGTTACTGAAAACTGGGGCTCTCTCTCGTTTAGCCAAGTGGCGACCGACCTTTTACGGCTTACCAAACTCAACTGGAATACTGCCGCATTTAGCTGCGTCGATCCGATCACGATAGCGTTTTCGAAACGAGTTGGAGAGATTTTAAAGGTTGCGGATATCGAAAATCCAGCCTTGCACTACCGCTACTACATGTGACATGTGGGGCGGAACCGAGTGGAGATTATGAAGAAAACCATAAACAAGGTCGCGCCGCTCTACCAGAACGGGGAGCTCTATGATGCACCCGACATGCAGCTCGCTCTATTGAGCCTCAAGCAGCAAGGTTACGATGTTCATGTGTCTTCCACAGACGCAAGGCGACTTCAGGTGACCTGCAACAAAACAAAAAATCGCTTTTTGGTAGAGTGCATTGGACACAATGATTGGCCATCGGAAATTCTTTGACGCCTTCCATGACGAGGCTCATTCATAGAAAGACGAATTATCAATTTCTACTGTCTCGGTTAACGTCAAATTATCCGGCCATCTGATGTCGGCAGTGTATTCGGCCGTGAATGGGAAATTACCTGAGGAGCGCGCGCCATCTCCTCTTTCATTGTCAGAGTCTGAACCATACTGAAGCGCACAATTGACAGAGCCCGACACAGAGAACTTGATTGTTGCCAGCTTCACGATTTCAATGCTCACGTCTTCGACGTTTACCTGCGAAATATTGTGGTGCGTAGCGAGCTGATCAAGGGCACTCTGAACATTGTCCGCGAGTTCATCTGACACAGCGCTCCTTGCATAATCTTCAAACGCACTCTGCGTCGATGCGCGGCAATCATTCACTGTCTCAAACAAGCGCCCAAAGATGTCTAAAGCTTCTTCCGCAAACACCTGAGCTTCATGGTCCCCTATATCGAAGGTTTTCTCTTCAATATGGGTAAGTTTGCTCAGCTCACCATTAAGATTGGAGAAGTCCTTTTTGGTGCTCTTCACATCTATTTGTAAAGCGTTCTCAACAAAATCAGCAGGCAAGCCGCCTTGTACGGCATACTGAATCCGCTGAGATCGAGTGATGATCTCGTTGCCGTTTTTGTCCAATTCGGGTTGATACCAGCAGCAAGCTTTAATGTCCGCATCAGGCGCAAGGTCACGAAGAACCAGTCGAATCAGCTCTCGTAGTGCTGTTGCTAGGTTGTTCACGCGTAGCGGACTATCGGAACCGTCGAAGTCCTCTAACGCGGCCTGGAAGACGGCTTTCTTCAGGGGACTGTCAAGAGCTTCGTAAATTGGTTGGGCTTCTGGCCAGTTTTGGAACATATGCCCTCGTTCATCCGTCTTAGCTGCGTCTTCCGTCCAACCTAAGAAAAACGCTTTGTTCAACTTAGTAGATAGCGTTGCGGTGGGGTATACCCCTGCGTGACGCTGCTTGCGTGACAGAATTGCGTCTCACAGGGCTTGCATTTCTGATAGTGTGACACAAGATGGTGAACGCTAAAGAACCTAATGTGACAAAAGGGAAGCGGCGGGCCGGTCAGATGGTCGGCTATCTCCGCGTGAGCGCCCTGGACCAGAAAGAGCTTCGCCAACTCGACGGCATCACGGTTGAGAAGCGATTCACCGACAAGGCGTCGGGAAAGGACATGCACCGTCCCCAGCTTCAGCAGCTCTTGGAGTACGTCCGTGAGGGTGACACGGTAGTGTGTCACGCGATGGATCGGCTGGCGCGTAACCTGGATGATCTCCGTAAGATCGTTCTCGGTCTCACCGAACGGGGAGTTCACGTCCGGTTTGAGAAGGAGAACCTAACTTTTACGGGAGCGGATTCGCCCATGTCGCATCTGCTGCTCAGCGTGATGGGAGCGTTCGCGCAGTTTGAGCGGGACCTGATCCGTGAGCGGCAGCGGGAGGGAATCGCTCTTGCAAAGCTGCGGAAGGGTGCCTACGTTGGGCGAAAGCATTCCCTCACACTGGTTCAAGCAAAGGAGCTTCGTAGCCGGGTCACAACCGGGGAGTCGAAGACCAAACTTGCCGGCGAGTTCGGGATCAGCCGACAGACTCTCTATCGATATGTCGCGGGAGAAAATAATTGAAGGCTGGCCAGCAGCAAGTCATGCACTGTCCCTGCGGTAACGCAAAGATGCTGGCTCTTGGCCTGTGCGCGACTTGTTACACCCTCAAGCGGCAAGACGAAGAATACTTTGGTGGCCTGCGTGAGATGGTCTTGGAACGCGACGGCTACCGTTGCCGCGTTTGTGATGCATCGGGCCGCGATAAGCGTTCCATCATTGTGCATCACAGGGTGCCCGGAAAGTCGGCCTTGAACTTAATGCTGTCGCTTTGTCCTGGCTGTCACGCTAAAATCCATCGCACGAAAGCAGTTGTTTCGGCCATGCCGCCCCTCTTATTGACGTTGTGGCGAGAGTTGCACCCGGAGGGACATGAGCAGGTACAACTCAACTTCCACTCCAAGAAACCTGCAGCGAAACATGGCCGCTTGTTCCGCGATTACCCTTTAGGCTTAGATTGAGAGACTGATTCGAATCTACAGGCCTCCTATGGCTGTACGTTGGACAGGACTGAAACGTGACGATTTAAAGCAAGCATGGCGCCCTGGACGTCTTCCGTAATGCTTTCTTCGAGCACTGTACTATCAAGGTGAAACAACCCCGAAATCTCTGCAAGGCGCACGGCTGGCTGTGTAGCCGGCTCAATGAGACATGGGGGAGTAGACCTATGGAAGGGGGGGGTGATGGTTCGGTGTGGCGATCTATTGGTCTTCTTGCTATTGCTCTTCTTTACAGAACCTCTGCATGCGGACCCGTCTTTGCAAGGGCCCCCTCCGCTTCAACTTGATTATGTGCGATCGATATTCACGGTTGAGCAAGGCCTTCCCGACAACGTTGTTAATGCCATAGGGCAGACTGACAACGGCCTGCTATGGATCGGAACCGAGGCCGGTTTGGCGAGCTTCGATGGTAAGGACTTTCATCAGGTCCGACTCAACGTCGAGGGAAGAAGGTCAGTCAGTGCAGTGAATGCTCTGCTCCGAACCTCCGACGGCGACCTTTGGGTTGGAACGGACGTGGGTTTGACTGTGATCCCCAGGGCCGGGCAGGACCGTATCGATCCAGGGCCTCTGGAGTTCCTGCGAACCGGGAAGAGGGAGACAGAACAAATTCAGGCTTTGTTGCAGGATCGCAACGGCACTGTTTGGGTCGGGACGAGCAACGGCCTCTATCGGTGTTCCGGCCGCACCCTTGTTCCTGTGTTTATGCAGGTCTACGTCAACCGCATCAGCGAGGCAGCCAACGGCCATCTCCTATTCATTGGGAGTGATGGGGCGTTTGAATTTGATGGTCAAACGGTGATTCGACCCTCTGTGACTGCAGCTCAACTTGGCGTTAAGAACAACCAAATGTTCGACGTTTATCAGGACCGCAATGGATCTACCTGGTATGGCACCAACGCCGGCATTAGGGCAACTGCAGGCACCGTAATCTCGAGCTTGCAACCAACGCCGGCGGCCTCTACCAGCACGAACCACATCTATGAGGATCCACAAGGTCACATACTGGTCGGGACAGGGATTGGGATCTATCAAATTAGCGGCAATCAACTCCTACCGTTGGACACGACGATTCACGCCCGGTCCATCTATGGCAATGAATATGGCGATCTTTGGATAGGTACTAATGGTGATGGCCTGGTGCTCTACAAACCACGTGCCATTCGTATGTATACGCAAGCAGATGGATTACCTAACGATCAACCCATCTCCGTTCTTTCTGAACCGGACGGGAGACTCATCGTTGGCAGTAACTGCGGCTTCTCCATCTTTAATGGACGCACCTTTCGGAAATATACCGAGAAGGATGGCCTAGTCAATACATGCGTCTGGGCCCTTGCAAATGATTCTCAGAAAAACATCTGGATTGGCACCTACGGAGGCGGGCTGTTCCGATTCAGGGATGATCATTTCACTCGCTACTCGAAGCCGCAGGGGCTCGCAGATTCGGTAGTCACAAAGATCGTCGTGGCCCACGACGGCTCCCTATGGATTGCTACCTTGAACGGAGTCAGCCATATGGAAGGAGAACACTTTCGGAATTACAGGCGTGGCGACGGTCTGGCAAGTGACAGCGTGGTCGACATCTATGAGGATCGCTCCCATTCAATATGGGTAACGTCACAGGGGGGACTGGATCGTCTGATCGACGACCGCTTCGCGCCCGTCTTAATGGCCTCCTCGCACGATGATCAGAGCCCAAACCGCTTCGTTGAGGATGGTCTTCAAAATCTCTATGTAACCGGTGTTCCTTCAGGCCTTAGCCGGATCTCAGAAACACATATTGGATTTGTTCTCGATGATCTGAATCTGACTGGGATGGTAGAGACGCCAGATCATCAAGTCTGGTGTAGCAGTCGCAACGGCATTTACAGGATCTCCGGGGAGTCGCTTCGACAGCACGCGGATAATCCTGAGTTACCGCTGGACTATGGTCGCTTCGATATGCAGGATGGCCTGCTATCAAGTCAAACAAGCGTAGGCTCCCCCAACATCGTGCTATCTGCAGACGATAAGCTCTGGGTGGCGACGGTAAAGGGTCTCGCGATGCTGGACCTCAAGAGATGGCCACGAGCAGGACGCCGCCCTGTCATCTTTCTGACGGGGGCGTCCGTCGATGGTGTCGACGTTCCTGTGGGAAACGCATTAGAACTTTCGCCTCGATCGCACCGCACGGAGATCCATATGGCGGCCGTCGATCTGGATGCAGCCGAGTCGATTCGTATGGAATATCGCATGGAGGGGGTGGATGCAGGTTGGCAGAATGTGCCGCCGTCAAGGATGGCGATCTACACCAATATTCCCTCTGGCAGACATCGTCTCTTGATTCGGTCGACAGACAGCAATGGGGTATGGGGTGGGCCTGAGTTTAGCTATGCTGTTCAACAGCAGGCCGTTCTTTACGAACGCGGTTGGTTTCGCATTCTGGGGGCGGCACTTGTCATTTTTGTGCTGGCCTTGCTGTATTTCCTGCGGGTAAGAGTCTTGATAGGTCAGGCCCGACTTCTGCTCGAGGAGCGCATGCAGGAACGAGAGAGAATTGCACGTGATCTGCACGACACTTTCTTCCAAGGGATACAAGGACTTCTGCTGCGCTTCAACACCGGTACAGCTCAGTTGAAAAAAGATGAGCCTGCGAGGGCAATCTTTGAAGAGG
This sequence comes from Acidobacteriota bacterium, assembly GCA_030853485.1. Classification (GTDB taxonomy): domain Bacteria; phylum Acidobacteriota; class Terriglobia; order Terriglobales; family Acidobacteriaceae; genus Edaphobacter. The sequence goes on along the minus strand of JALYVA010000159.1, from coordinate 2,826 downwards.
CACTGCAACAGTCTGATGCTGTAATGCTAGAGGGACGAGAACTCGTGCTTGATCTGCGCAGTGGAACGCAAGAAAAGAGCGTTCTGTCGGAAGCGTTCGCGGAGGTCGGTATCTCCCTGCGCAGCGGTCGTGATGTCCACTTTGGCATTATTTCCCATGGATTGCCGAAGACATTGCGTCCTCTCATCTTCGAAGAAGCTTATAGAATTGGAAAAGAGGCGCTAACGAACGCGTTTCGACATGCACGGGCGAGTGAGATCGAATTGGAATTGAACTATGCCGAAACAGGTTTTCGGTTGCGGGTCCGTGACAACGGGATAGGTCTTGAGGAGGGTGTTCTCAGCGATGGGTTTCGCCAAGGACACTGGGGGCTGCCTGGAATGCGGGAACGAACCGATAAAATCGGCGGACATCTAGAGCTCTGGAGCAGAGAGGGCGTCGGGACCGAGATTGAACTTCGACTTTCAGCTGCGGTGGCCTATCAAGACACAACGCGCTCCCTGCGACATCGTCTTCTACTGTTTCTAAAGCTCAAGAGTGCTTCGACTAATACCCACACCTAATTGATCTGTGTCTATACAGGACCGCACGCTTTCTTCGCGCCATGCTATGCAGTGAGTGTCCAGCTATACTCGCCCTGGTCAGAGGCGTGGTCATGTGCGAAGCCTGCCAGAGCGGTACGCGAGCCTCGATGAAAGTTTTACTTCTATTTCAGTTCCGCCACCTTCACGAGTGAAAATAGACAATCGAGCCCCTATTTTTTTGGCCCTTTCTGCCATTCCAGGTAATCCAAAGTGTCCCTCGAGGGCGCCGTGCCGCATCACCTCTACTGAGATTCCAACACCATCATCTCGAAGATTAAGCTTCATTTCCCTTGACCCATACGTAAGCTGAACTTCGATGCTTGTGGCCCGCGCATGGCGAAAGGCGTTGTACAGTGCCTCGCGGCCGACTCTGTACAACTCTTCTGCAACTACCGTGTCCAAACCTCGAGCCTTACCGATCACCGTAAGTTCGAATCGTGCTGGGTAGATCATCGCGAACTCAGCCGCAGCTGCCCCAAGGTCCGTTGAGAGTTCGGCAGCTTCACTACTACGGGTTCGCAGATCCAACACCAGTTTGCGACCTTCCAGCATTACCTCGTCGGAAACAAGAAGAGTGTTTTCTAGAAGTGCACGGACAGGATCGCCCTCAGCGAGGCGTTTTGTCCCGACATTGAAGCTGAGTAACAGCCCTTGAATCCCCTGGAAAAACGTATCGTGCAGATCTCGCGCTATTCTTTCCCGTTCAGCGAGCCGCTCATACAACCGGGTTTGTATCTTCTCCTCAGCTTGACTTATGCGCAAGTGGTACAGCCACCACAGTGCCACAGCGGATAGAGTGAAACAGAAAAGCTTGAAGTACCAGCTCTGAAGAAACGTTGGCGGAAGGTCGAGCGGAAGTGTGGCACCAGCGTTGTTCCATACGCCATCGTTGTTGCATGCAATTACATGAAAGACGAAGTGCCCGGGCGGCAGATGAGTGTAGAAAGCCTGCCGGCGTGTGTCGGCCTCCTTCCACTCTTTATCGTAGCCCTCGAGTTTATAGCGAAAACGGACACGCTCAGGTATCGAAAGACTCAAAGCGGTGTAATCGATTCGCAGGTCTTTCGCTCCCTTTGAAAGGACAACGGACGCGTTCGTCTCAAGCTGGCGTCCATCGACCAATAGGCCTCTGATGGCTATAGTAGGAGCAAGCGTGTTGGTGTTGATGTGATCGGCATGAATCGAAAACACACCGTTTGTCGTCGTAAACCAGATTGTGTCTCCTGTTCCCCGAATAATGGAAGGTAGCGGTCGGAGCTGAGGCGGCGTTCCTGTCAGCCCGTCGAGACGCGTGAAAAGGCGATAGTGCATTGCATGCGAGGCACCATGAAGAGCCTGGTCAACTTCGCTGCGGGATATTCGCAGGACGCCCGGCAGCGCGTTCAGCCACATGGTGCCATTTTCGGTGCGCATAATTCCTGAGATACCTTCGATCCGTATATCGCCAGCAAACTTGAGCTCGACAAGATGACCGTCAATGACTACGTTCAGGCCATCTTGTCCGCCGATCCATATGCCTTCTGCTGACGGGTAAAGAGCGGAGACGCCCCCTACGGTAAGTCCTTTGTTCCGATCGAGATCTGTGCGATTTGCCCCATCAAAAATCGTAACGATGCCAGAGGTATAACCCGCCCAGACCCGCCCTCCGCCGTCCGTGGCCAGTACAATTGCAGGATCTTTATCAGTTGTACCTGGAATTTTGCTCCATTGACCATCGTGCAACCGGAACATGCCGATCCTCGAGCCTTCCTGCAGCCATACATCCCCGTTACGATCCGTGGTTATTGCTTGGGCCCCTCGACCGCGAAGAGGACGCATTTCTACGGGCAGCGGAGCACTCGTGTAATGGCCACCTTCCAAGTAACCTAACTTTGAGGTGCCAGCTAGCCAGGTCTTTTCATCTGGGGCACGATAAGGATGAATATCCTCAATTTGATTTCCGGTGAAGACCTTAGTCATTCGCTTGGCTATGAGCCTCCGAAGTCCGTCCAACTCGGTGCCTATAAGGAGTGAACCATCCTTCTCGGCGGACACAGCATAGTTGACGAAATTGGCTGGCAACGGGGCGGGCGTAAGCGCGGTCAAGCGAAATTTGTCCAGACCTTCGCCCGTAGCGATCCATAGGTTACCTTCGCGGTCCTTCAGTGACTTAGATCCGCGTGGCCTGCCCGATCTTTTGAACCAGATTGTTTGTTAGTGTAGCGCAGCTATTTCTGAGTTCAGATAGCTGCCATTTGGGGAG
>JALYVA010000157.1 GCA_030853485.1 Acidobacteriota bacterium | reverse complement strand
CTGCTTGAACGTAGACCGCTGCGCCGGGTTACGGCCGATGCCATTGCGCAACGTGCCGGGGTGAGCAAAGCGACGATCTACAAGTGGTGGCCGAACAAGGCGCAGGTGGCGCTTGAGGCCTACCTGGGCTGTATGGCAGAACGCGTCGCTACCCCGGATACAGGTTCGGCAGAGGTGGACTTCACCATTCAGTTGCAGTCGCTTACGGCCTTTTACACCTCTCGTTCGGGACGTTTGTTCTGCCAGTTCATCGCAGAAGGGCAAAGCGATCCCGCGTTTCTTGCGATGTTTCGCGAGAGGTTCCTTTACGCAAGGCGTGATGCGGCACGTGTGATGTGGCGGCGGGGGGTCGAACGCAAGGAGATTCGCGAGGACCTCGATGCGGAGATTGTCCTCGACCTGGTGTACGGTCCAACCATCTTTCGGCTGCTGGCAGGCCACGGGTTGCTGAACGATAACGAGTCGGCAAAGATGATTGAGGCATTGTTCAGCGGAGTGAAGCGATCTCGCGGCATCGAAAGAAAGAAGCCAGCGGCGAGTCTGACGCCGAAACGATGATTGGTTTTTGAGTCGCTGCCCAGCTCGCGCTCATCGTATTTCTAGACTGCCGGTTTCGTATTCAAGGTGCCAGACTGTGTTCCGTTTGTTTTTAAAGGAAATACTTCGGTTGCAGGAAGCAAGACCGCTTAAAGGGGAGCTCTATGTGGATCGTACGTCTCGCGCTCAGGAGGCCCTACACCTTCGTCGTGATGTCGTTGCTGCTGTTCATCATTGGGCCTCTTGTGATGTTGCGGACGCCGGTCGACATCTTTCCCAACATCGACATTCCCGTGGTCTCCGTGGTGTGGAACTATGCGGGTCTGTCGCCGGAGCAGTTGAGCGACCGAATTGTAACTCCGTTTGAGCGCAACCTGACCACGACGGTCAACGATATTGAGCACACCGAATCACAGACCCTGAACGGCGTCTCCGTGATCAAGATATTCTTCCGACCAAGCGTGAACATCTCGCAGGCAGTGGCACAGGTCACGGCGATCGCGCAGACGGCGCTTCGTCAGGCTCCGCAGGGAACCACGCCTCCACTGATCATCCAGTACAGTGCTTCGAGTGTGCCCGTGCTGCAGCTTGGCCTTTCCGGAAACGGTCTGACGGAGCAGCAGCTGAACGACTTCGGTCAGAACTTCATTCGCACCCAGCTTGCCACTGTCGAAGGCGCCTCGATGCCCTACCCCTATGGAGGCAAACAGAGGCAGATCCAGGTGGACATCGACACACGAAAGCTGCAGGCCTACGGGCTTTCGTCGGCTGACGTTGTGAATGCGGTGAACGCGCAAAACATCATCCTGCCCGCAGGCGATGTAAAGATGGGTCACCTCGATTACGAAATCGAGACCAACAGCGCGGCTGGCTCGATCGCGGAATTGAACAACCTGCCGATCAAAACCCTGAATGGCGCGACGATTTACATTCGCGATATAGGCAATGTGCGGGACGGATATCCGCCGCAGACCAACATCGTTCGGGTGAACGGCAAGCGCGCTTCGCTGTTGGTGATCCAGAAGACGGGCAATGCTTCGACGCTGGACATCATCCGCAATGTGCGCGCGGAGCTGCCACGCATTGCAGCACAGCTTCCGCAGGCACTTCGCATTCAACCCATATCCGATCAATCGGTCTTTGTTCGTGGCGCGATCAGCGGGGTCGTGCGCGAGGCTTTGATTGCAGCTTGCCTGACGGCGGCAATGATTCTGATCTTTCTTGGAAGCTGGCGCTCGACGTTGATCATCGCGGTCTCGATCCCGCTGTCGGTGATCTGTTCCCTGCTGATGCTTGCGGCGCTGGGCGAGACGATCAACATCATGACACTCGGCGGACTGGCGCTGGCGGTCGGCATCCTGGTGGATGATGCGACGGTCGAGATTGAGAACATCAATCGCAATCTCGAGGAAGGCAAGGAGGTGGAACAGGCGATCCTGGACGGAGCGGCGCAGATTGCCGTGCCTGCGTTCGTTTCCACACTCTCAATCTGCATCGTGTTTGTCCCGATGTTTTTTCTAGCAGGTGTGGCGCGCTATCTTTTTGTGCCGCTGGCAGAGGCTGTCGTATTCGCCATGCTTGCGTCGTATTTTCTTTCGAGAACGATTGTGCCCACGATGGCGAAGTATCTGCTGAAGGGCCACGAACACGATCGTGAAGAGCAGACGAGGAAAAGCAGAAATCCGTTTGTGCGGTTCCAGGTCATGTTTGAGCACACGTTCGAAAAGCTGCGCAACGGGTACCACGGCCTGCTTGGCTTTTGCCTTGAGCATCGGGCGGTGTTCCTGTTGTCGATCGTAGCCTTCTGGGTAATCTCGCTGGTGCTGCTCTATCCGTGGCTGGGACAGGATTTTTTTCCTTCCGTGGATGGCGGGCAATTCAAGCTGCATGTGCGCGCTCATACGGGCACACGCATTGAGGACACGGCGCGGTTGTGCGACCAGGTGGAAGACGTCATCCGCCGGCAGATTCCTCTGGCACAGCTTGGCACAGTGCTCGACAATATCGGTATTCCTTACTCGGGCCTGAATCTTTCCTACTCGAACTCGGCGCCGGTAGGTACGGCGGATGCAGATATCCTGGTGACTCTGGCCCCGCGGCATCGTCCTACGGCGGAATACACGCGCGCGCTTCGCGATGAGTTGAACCGGGATTTTCCGGGTACCGAGTTCTACTATCTGCCGACAGATATGGTTAGCCAGATTTTGAATTTCGGGCTGCCTGCGCAGCTCGATATCCAGGTGGTGGGGCAGCAGGTGGCAGAAAACCGCGCCTTCGCAGAGCACATGATGGAACAGATCAGCGCGATCCCGGGTACGACGGACCTGCGCATTCAGCAGCCGTTCAATCTGCCGAAGTGGACCATCGATGTGGATCGTACAAGGGCACAACAGGTGGGCTACACGCAGCGCGATGTCGCGTCGAGTGTGTTGACCAGTCTGAGCGGAAGCTTTCAGACAAACCCGAGTTTTTATCTGAATCCACAGAACCATGTGAGTTACAACATCGCCGTGCAGACGCCGCAGTACGACGTGCAGAATCTGCAGGAACTCGAAAACTTTCCGATTGCGATCAACGGTTCGGCGCAGCAGCCGCAGATTCTGGGCAACCTGGCCACGCTCGAACGCGGAGCTGAGCAAGGGAGTGTGAGTCACTACAACGCACGTCCGACGATCGATATCTACGGGGCCGTCGAAGGGACCGACCTGGCCAATGTTGCAGGCAAGATCGAGCAGATCGTGAAGGACAGTAAGGCTAAGCTGCCGCGCGGGTCGGAGATTGCGGTGCGAGGACAGATCCAGACGATGCATTCGTCGTTTCTCGGGCTGACGCTTGGGCTCCTGTTTTCGATCGTGCTGGTGTACGCGCTGATCGTGGTGAACTTTCAGAGCTGGCTCGATCCGTTCATCATCATCGCGGCGCTTCCGGGAGCGCTTGCCGGGATTGTGTGGTTCCTCTTTCTTACCGGAACTCATATCAGCGTACCCGCGCTGACTGGGTCGATCATGTGCGTGGGCGTGGCTACGGCGAACTCGATCCTTGTGGTCAGCTTTGCCAAGGAGCAGATGGAGCTTGGGATGAATGCGTCGGGGGCGGCTCTTTCGGCGGGGTTCACGCGCTTCCGGCCGGTGATCATGACCGCGCTTGCGATGATCATCGGCATGGTGCCGATGGCGCTTGGGCTTGGCGATGGGGGCGAACAGAATGCGCCGCTGGGGCGGGCTGTCATCGGCGGGTTGTTGCTTGCCACCTTCGGCACGCTGACCTTCGTGCCTACGTTTTTCGCCTTGATGCATCGCAACGATCCCCTGCCGTCGCAGCAGCCGGATCAAACAGAAGATGAGGCCCATGCATGAGTGATTCGATACGCAGAAACGATACCCCTGCGGGGAGTGAGCGGAGGCCCGAGGAGCAGAGGCCGGCCATCCCGCAGGTCTCTCGGCGGTCTGTTGTAGTCACGGTCGTGGTGGTGGTGTTGATTGCGGCGGTGCTCGCGATTGTTGGAATCGTCCGGCGCAAACACGCCAGTGCGACGCTCGATCAGTACACTGCGGGCACCTCCGCGCCGACGGTGACGTTGCAGCAGCCGGTGAGGCAGCAGACCGCGCAGGAGATCGTGCTGCCGGGAAATATGCAGGCGTTCGCGATGGCGCCGATCTATGCAAGAACGACGGGCTACGTCAAGGCGTGGTATCACGACATCGGCAGCCCGGTGCGTAAGGGTGAGCTGCTGGCGGTGATTGAGACGCCTGAGCTCGACCAGCAGCTCGCTTCGGCAAGGGCGGATCTGGCGACGGCGCAGAGCAGTGCGGGGCTGGCGAAAGTGACCTCGCAGCGATATCAGGACCTCATCGGGCGGAACGCGGTTTCGCAGCAGGACACGGACAATGCGGCCACACAGCTCGAGGCGAGGAACACGCAGGTGGCTTCGGCTGCGGCAAATGTTCGAAGGCTCGAGGAGCTGCAGTCCTTCGAACGCGTCGAGGCGCCTTTCAATGGTGTTGTGACGGCACGCAATCTGGACATCGGGCAGCTCATCTCGGCATCAGGAAGTACGACGGGTGCGGGGTCGGGTGCGGGCCCTGGAGCGGGATCGGGAGCGGCCTCGGGCAATCGAGAGATCTTCGACATTTCCGCGACTCGCACGCTGAGGGTTTTCGTCAATGTGCCGCAGGTCTATGCGCCGGACGCAATCAACGGCGCGGTGGCCGCGCTGACTTTGCCGCAGTATCCGGGACGCAGCTTTGCTGGCAAGCTGGTGCGGTCTTCGGGCGCGCTCGATCCGGCTACGCGCTCCCTGCTTGCGGAGATCGACGTGGACAATCGCTCGGGAGAGCTGCTGCCGGGAAGCTATACCGAGGTGCATCTGAAGGTGTCGAGAGCCGCTCCTGCGCTCATTGTTCCTGCAAGTGCGCTGATCCTCGAGCCGGACGGGCTTCGTCTGGCAACCGTGGACGTGAACCATCGTGCCCACCTGGTGCGGGTTGTGCCAGGGCGGGATTTCGGCACCACGGTGGAGATTTTGAGCGGGCTGCAGCCGGATCAGCAGGTCGTTGCGATTCCACCGGACTCGATCACCGAGGGGGAAGCGGTGCGTGTAGTGGGAAGCGGCAATGACGAACCGCAGCAGCCGAAGGAGGCGAAGCGATGACCGCGCTTCGGTTCACGGTCGGGAGCGCGCTGTTCAGTTCCCTGCTGCTGGCGGGATGCAAGGTGGGGCCGAACTACAAGGCTCCCGCGATGCCTGCACCGCCGGCGTACAGCGACGATGGACACAACGGAAACTGGGCAGAAGCCAAGCCAGCCGACGGCGCGGATCGAGGCGACTGGTGGGCCATCTACCAGGACGCCGAGCTGAACGAGCTGGAGCGACGATGCGCTTCGGCGAATCAAAGCATCGAGGCCGCGCTGCATGCGTATGAGCAGGCGCATGACCTTGTGCGTGAAAACAAGTCTTCTCTTTATCCCACAATTTCGGTCGGGCTATCCGCTTCGCGCGACAGTGTTTCGACCAATCGTCCGCTCCGTCCGGCGAATGCCGCTTCTACGTATTGGGATTTTTTGATTCCGCTCAATATCTCATGGGAGCCGGATCTGTGGGGCAGGGTGCGGCGGCAGATTGAGTCGACTTCGGCGAATGCGCAGGCTTCGGCAGCCGATCTGGCCAACACACGGCTCAGCCTGCAAGGTACGCTGGCGGTCAACTTGCTTCAAATCCGCGGCATTGATCTCCAGGCGCAGCTTCTGCGCGGCACCCTGGACGCGTACACGCAGGCGTTGCAGCTGACACAGGATCGGCTTTCTGGTGGTTTGAGTTCGGAGAGTGATGTGGAAGAGGCAAAGGCGCAACTGGAGCAGACGAGGGCGCAGATGATTGACCTCGGCGTCACACGCGCTCAATTCGAACACGCCATTGCTGTACTAGTCGGCGAGCCCGCTACCGGATTTCACATCGCGGAGCGTCCGCTGGCTGGCGATCCTCCGGCCATTCCAACCGGCGTACCTTCCGAATTGCTCGAACGGCGTCCCGACATCGCAGCGGCAGAACGCCGTGTCGCTTCGGCAAACGCGCAGATAGGCGTGGCGAAGTCGGCGTACTATCCCACTGTTTCCCTTGGAGCGAACAGCGGCATCGAAACCAGCCAGATTGGACAGTTGTTCAGCGCGTCCAGCACGCAATGGAATGCGGGGCCTGGAGCCAATGAAGTGCTGTTCGATGGCGGTTTGCGCAAAGCCCAGGTGAGCTTTGCGGTTGCACAGCGCGCACAGGCCACAGCGCTCTATCGCGAGCAGGTGCTTTCGGCGTTTCGCGATGTGGAAGACCAGCTCTCAGCGCTTCGTGTGCTCGAGCAGGAAGCCACGGTTCAGGAGCGCGCCATCGCAGCGGCCCGTAAGAGTACGGAGCTTTCCACGCTGCGATATAAGGGCGGACTGGCGGCTTACCTAGAGGTGCTGACCAATCAGACCGTAGAGCTTAACGACGAGCGAACGGCGGCGGCATTGGTTTCGCGGCGTGTGGTGGCCAGCGCACAACTACAGATGGCGCTTGGCGGCGGGTGGAACGCGAGTCAGCTCCCTTCCAACTGATCGCGTCCGCACCGTCCGAGCTGGTTACAAACGCGGCAAGACCGTCATAGACCGACAGTACAGTCCGCGTCGGGGCACATGAGCCGCCGCAGCAACGCGCAGACTCTTCCCGAGAGCGAACGCACTAGCTGAAACTATCGTCGCTTCCGCTGTCGCCAAAGTCTCCGCCGGAATCGTCAAATGAGGTGTCGTCGGAGCCGGCGTCGGAGCTGCTGTCCGTGTCATCGCTGGAGGCGAAGTCGTTGGACGAGTCAGAGGAATCCTGACTGGACTGCGAGTCGGTTTGCGTGTCGCGTCCGCCGAAGTCGCGGTCTTCCTGGTTGCCAAGGTCGCGCTCGTCGGCGGTGACGCCGCGGTCTCCGCGGTCCCCTTTGTCATCGCCGTAGTAGTTATTCACGACCTCTTCCGGTCGCTGATTTCCGCCCATGCCTCCATTGAACCCGCCGAACTCCTGGCCATAGCCTGCGGCGTGGCCGAAGCCGTGCATCAGCGATTCGACTCCCTGAAAGGCAAGTGCACCGGCAGCCACACCTGCAGCGGTCTGCAGCGCGCCTTGGAGAAATCCACCTCCGCCGCCCATGCCTGCCGGTGAACCGTATTGCGGAGCGTTCCCGTAGGCGACCGGGGTGTAAGGAGGATAGGACTGCTGGGGCGGGTAGGGCTGGGGAGGCGGAGGCGGTGGAGGCGCGGGGGAATCGTTGTGCCCGAGCAGACTGCCCAAGAAGCTGGTGGCGTGCTTCGGTTCGGGATGCTGCTGCATCTGTGCGATCTGCGCCTTGGCTTGCTGGAGCTGCGTCTGTGCCTGCTCGAGCGCGTACTTCTGCACCAGCACGGTCTGCGCCAGAATGTAGAGCGCATCGGGATTCCGGCCGAGTCCCTGCTGCAGCATCTGTTCGGCATCCGTATCTTTTTCGGCAAGCTGCGTCTTCTGCACGCGGTCGATCAAACCGCCGATCATTTCCTGTTCCTGAGAAGTCATGTGCGTCCCTTTTCCGATACAGCTTTATTCTGCGTAGCTGAGTTCGACGATTTCAACGGCAACAGCAGGCCCCCCCATGTCGGGGGGAGATACAAACGACGGCAAGCTCTACAACACGGCATTAGGCGAAGAAAGTCTGCCGGCCGTAGTCTGATTGGACGCAGATTGCACTCGAAAGTCGCCCGTACACGTGAGAAAAGCCGTTGTGCGCACACGGACCCGCCTCTGATCTTCCGATACGCAAAGCGGACCCTCTTTGAGCAGGACGGGGGGAGATCGAGACGGGACTTACGACCGATATTCATGAGGCACTAACACGCAGCGCATATCGTCCTCCTCGTACTGTAACGATTTCAGAACTTCAGGAGACCCGATGCGATCAAACGACGTAAAGACGAAGAACTCCCTGCGCCCTGCGGTGCTGGGGCTTGCCGCAATCTCTCTTGGCGCACTTGGCGTCAACACCTCTGCGTTTGCCCAGGAGCCGGGCGCGGGAATGTATTTCTACCCGGGCAATCTGGTTGTTAGCCGCAGTGTGTACGACAACAATGCCAACAACGTGAAGGTCGGCGCGCTGCTTCCTCCGAACTGCGAAAACACCGTCGGGCGCTGCGCCAAAGCCACCAACAACGGAACTTACCCCTATGTCTTCAACAACGACGCGGTGGACGGCAGCTTTGGCATCACGTCGAAGATTTTTCTCGACCAGATCACGCCTTCGGGATTTCTGCTGGACACCCTTGAGGTTCCGAACAGCTCGCTCAAAAACATCCGGTCGGAGAGCAACCAGCTTGTGACCAGCTTCAGCTCGAAGTCCGAAGGTGCGCTCCATCTTTCGACCGACGGCAAGCTGCTCACGTTCATCGACTATGTTGCGCCGATTAACGCCCTGGACGTTTCGAACTCGAACACGCCAGGGGCGGTCGACCCGACCAATCCGGATGGGGCGGCATACTATCGCGCAGTGGCAACCGTGAACCGCGCGGGCAGATTCACCTTTACCGAGACGAATGCGTACAGCGGCAACAATGGACGCGTGGCTATTCTGAACAACACGCGCGGCGCGGATGTTTTCTACACCTCGGGCAACGCAGGCAATGGCGCCAATCCTCAGCCGGCTGATGTGGTGCTGGGCGCGGGTGCGCAGTTTATCGTTCCGGCCAGGGCTCCGGAGAGCTTTCAGAATGTGATGGCACCTACTCCGCTGGCAAGCTTCTCTGAAACCGTGCTCGGCGCGAAGGCGGATAAGATCGGTAAGGACGATAACTTCCGCGGCATGACGATCTTCAACGACGTGGTGTATTACACCAAAGGCAGCGGCGGCAACGGCGTGAACACGGTGTACTTTGTGGACACGACGGGCACTGCCTGCCCTAAGGGTGTAGGCGTTCCGGCATTAGGTGCGACGCTTCCCATTGCGCCTCTGACCTACGATCCGGCCAGGCTCGCCGTGTCCGGTCTGCCGACCAATATGTGCATCCTGTCGGGCTTTCCCACGAGGCCGGCAAAGACCGCAAACCCTGCGGCCTTCCCGTTCGGCATCTGGTTTGCCGATGCCGAAACGTTGTATGTTGCCGATGAAGGCGATGAATACACCGGCGGCGCAGACCTCTACACGCACGCTGCGGCGCAGACCACGGCGGGCATTCAGAAGTGGGTGTTCAACAGCTCGACCCAGAACTGGAGCCTGGCTTACACACTGCATACCGGGCTTGGACTGGGCCAGCCTTATGTCGTCAAGCGCTATCCGGCGGGCAACAACGTGCTGACCGATCTGCCTTGGGCTCCTGCGACCGACGGCGTGCGCAACCTGACCGGCATTGTGGATGATGGCAAGGTGACGTTGTACGGTCTTACGTCGACAGTGAGTGGAAGCGGCGATATGGGCGCGGACCCGAATCGCCTGGTTTCCGTGACCGATATGTTGGACAACAAGGACGCGGCTGTGGCGGCGAAGGAGCGGTTCCGCGTGGTGCGTAAAGCGGAGTTTGCCGAAGTGCTGCGCGGTGTGTCGTTCGCTCCTCGTACTCGTGAGGATGAGGATCGCGACACGGAATAAACCTTGCACACTTATGGAGGGTGCGCTGCCGCGCGGGCCCGCTACGCGCGGCGCGCCCACTTCGTGGGGGTATACCGGCTTCGCCCGGCCCTCCCGATGGTTGGCAATGAAGGTCTCTAGTGGGAACTGGCCGGGGTGATCTGCTCGTATCCGGCGGGCACTGCGAACCGGGTTGGATCGACCGAGGCTTGCGAGAAACTCGCCAGTTGCGTGTTCGATTCGATCAGCACAGCGGCGGTTGCGGGTGCGGCAGCTTTAGCTTCGTCTGAAGGAGGCGGGGGCGGGTCCGCTTTTTTCTTGTGTCCGAAGCCTCCAAAACCGCCAGCCAATCCTCCGAATGCTCCAAGCTTGCTCGCGATGGCGGCCGTGGCTGACTGCTGGGCTGTTTGCTGTGCCACCTCTCCTGCGCTGGGCATCTCAGGCATGTCCGGCGAGGGGGGCAGGGGAGCTTCCGAGGCGGCCGGCAACGCCGCTCCATTCATGGTCATCCCCATGCGCATCACCTGCAGGACCGGAATGCCTTTGAGCTTCGACATCTCTTTGACCATGTCCGCCATTCCCTGCCCTGCCCCCGGATATTGGGAGAACATACCGGGGTTCAACATCCCGCTGAAGACGATCTTCATCTTTTCTGCATAGCGTACGTAGAAGTCGCGCACCTCGCCATATCCGGGAATGTCCGGCGCCAGCCAAAGGTCATTAGTGATGGCCATCGAACCGGTCTGTCCGGAGGTTTTGTCCGTTGCATCCATGGTCAAGGCCAGGATGGACTCGCGGGCGTTTACTCCAGCGACGTCTTTCGTGGCGCCAGTGTTTCGCACATGCACTTGAAACGTCAGGTCAGTGTTGGACGCGGGCTGTGGCGCGGGGGGCGCCGTCCTCTGCTGCTGCGTGCTTTTCGCGATCGCCTGCTGTACCTGTTGTCGGATCTGCTCGAAGGTCATCACCGTGTACTGGCGTTTTACGTGGTCGATGGTGGTGACCGTTTCGCGATCCAGATCGATGATCTCCGTGCTTTGTTCACCAATCCGTGCCAGCCGATTGCCCTTGACGATTACGGTCGATACGACGGGTTCCCTGCTTTGCCGAGCCTGTTTGCTGAAGGTCCCGGCTACCTTCATCAACTGCAGCATGGAGCCGCCCGTAAGCTGGGTCGTATCGGTATAGGTTAAGTCAGCATGGGCGACAGACCCTGTACCGGCGAGGAGCACAACCAGCCATGCGGCTGCCGAAGCGCTTGAAGTCTTGAGTTTCATTTCGATGTCTCCTTGGTCCCAGAGTGATACGTGGCCCATGGATCTCAACATCAGCGAAACCGCAGCCCGTCGGTTGGCGTGATGCGAATGAGTCTAATCCGGTGCCCTCTTTTTGTCATTCTCATTCGCATAGTGTGCGCTCCGGCAATATCGTTACAGCGAGCGGAATGATTGGCTACTATAGAGCAAGCATGTCCATTCAAATTGTTCGTCCCGCACGCAACCTGCAAGGCTCGCTGACGCTTCCCGGCGACAAGTCCATCTCCCACCGCTACGCCATGCTCGCCGGCTTTGCCCACGGCACCACACGGCTTTCGAATTTTTCAACCGGCGCTGATCCGCATTCCTCCCTTGCCTGCATGGAGACCCTGGGCGCGAAGGTGGTCCACAACGCTGACAAGACCATCGAGGTTACGGGTGTTGGGGGCGCGTTTGGCCAGCCAAAGGGAGCGTTGGACTGCGGCAACTCCGGCTCGACTATGCGCATGCTCGCCGGTCTGATCGCGCCGCACCCACATACCTTTACGCTGATCGGCGATCACTCGCTGACACAGCGGCCGATGGAGCGCATCCGCAAGCCGCTCGAGAAGATGGGCGCCAGGATCCAGTTGGTGGATGGACACGCACCTGTGACGATCACGGGCGGCCCGTTGCAGGCGATCGATTTCGACACCCCTATTCCTTCCGCGCAGGTGAAGACGGCCGTGCTGTTTGCGGGGCTGCAGGCAAAGGGTACGACCAGCCTCACAGAGTCGGTCCGCACACGCGACCACTCCGAACACGCGCTGCGTGCGTTTGGCGCGACACTGCGACGCGATGCCGAAACGCTGAGCATCCCGGGAGGGCAGAGCCTCAAGGCCATCGATGCGACCGTTCCCGGCGACCTTTCCTCGGCAGCATTTTTCCTGTGTGCCGCGCTGCTGTTTCCGGAATCGAACCTGGTCCTCGACTCACTCGGCATGAACCCCACACGCGCGTCTCTGCTCGATGTCATCACCGCCCTGGGCGGCAGGATCAAGGTGCTCAACGTGGAGGAGCATCACGGCGAATTGATGGGCACCATCCAGGTCAACGTCGCGCCCGGTGGTCTCCGCGGCATGCATATCGGCGGAGCGCTTTCCGCCCAGATCATCGACGAGCTGCCTGTGCTCGCAGCCATCGCGCCCTATACCAATGACGGCATCACGATTCGCGATGCAAAAGAGCTGCGGGTCAAAGAGTCGGACCGCATCGCGCTGGTTGCGAAAAACCTTCGCGCCATGGGGGCAGCGCTGACCGAACACGAAGACGGACTCGAAATCCCGGGCAGGCAGCAGTTGCACGGCGCGCAGATCGACTCCGGCGACGACCATCGCATCGCCATGGCATTTTCCATCGCCGCGCTGCGAGCAACAGGCGAAACCGAAATACACGGAGCCGAAGCAGCCGCGATCAGCTTCCCCGAATTCTTCACCCACCTGGAAACGCTCAGTCAGCGATAAGGCACGCTCACGACGCGGGCAGATGATCGACCGGCGAGAGGCTTCGGCCCACTCTCCGGGCACGCGCCTGCTCGTCCGGTGGGTAGGTGCGGCCGATATCTTCAAACGCTTCGATCACCGCCTCGGCTGAGATCTCATCCAGCTGATAGCCTTCCGGAATCGCATCGCGATCGGGCCCGCGCAGAATTCTCGCGCTTGGCACGGTCAACGGCAGCCATTCCAAAGGCTTCTGCCAGGACGGTCCCAGAACGACCATGGGCGTACCGGCCGCGCGCCCGACGTGCATGGTGCCCGTGTCGAGGGTCACCATCGCATCGCTCATCGCAAGCAGCGCCGCAAGCTGTGTCACGCTCGTCTTTCCTGCAAGCGATCTTCCCACTCCGCCAGAGGCTCGGCAGATAGCTTCGATGGCCGGAGCGTCTGCCGAGGTGCCGACGTACACCACTTCGTACCCGAGCGTGTGCGAGGCATGCGCGATCACCCGGGCAAATCTATCTGTATGCCATCCCGTTCTCTGCCCTCCACTATTCTGGGTCACCATGACGAGCACCGGCCTGGCATCGGGATTCACCTCGCGAAGAAGCGTCCGTGCAGTCTCTGCATCGGCGTGCGAGAAAAAGACCTGCGGCTCGATGGAGGTCGTTTGGCAGCCGAGGAGTTGCGCAAGCCGCAGGTTGTTTCCGATCAGGCTGAGGCTGAGGTCGTAGGCGAGCGGACGCTGGTAGACGGCCGGATTGACGGTATAGCCTCCACGCCATCCAGGGGTACTGAACGCCCCAAGCAGCGCAATCCGGGTTCTCTGATCGGACGCTCCCGTGAGCACGCAGTCGGGCTCCACGGCTAAACTACGCAGGCGCATGCGAAGAGATTTGATCGTTCCGCGAAGGTCGGTGAGCGGATCTGGCGTGTCGAGCAAGTGGTCGACGCGCGGAGAGTGGCGCAACACCTGCGATCCGATCGCACGGGTTGCGACCGTGATCTCGAGCTCGGGCCGGCAACGCTTCAGTGCTTCGAAGAACGGCGTCAGATGCACGCAGCAACCCAACGGCACAAGATATTCCAGCACGAGCACATGACGAACCTTGCCAGGATCGACAGCAGAAGCCTTTGGTCGTAATAATTTTTCGATAGCAAGCAGCGTGCCAGCCAGCATTTCTTCAGCCTCTCACAAGCCTTAAGTGCAGCCTCGATTGTACTGAGCCGAAGACCGTTGTTCGCCGCGTCGTATCTGCTAGCATGGGCCACAGGTGAGCGAACTCTTTCGATGAAAGTAACCCAGGCCGTCTTCGGCGTCTTCCACCACTTCGAACTGGCGCATCAGCTCCACCGTCGTCACCACCTGCAGAAGATCTACTCGACGTGGCCGTGGGCGCGTTTGAAGCGCGAAGGACTTCCAGCCTCGATGGTCGGCTGTTTCCCTCTGCTGCATACGGCGGACTACCTGCTCAATCGCACGCGCTTCTACCCGCAGACGGTCTCCTCCAAGGTGAATGCCTGGAACGCGCTCAGCTTCGATCGCTGGACCGCAGCGCGAATGGCTCCTTGTGACGCGTTCATTGCGATCTCCGGCGCAGGCCTGATGACCGGGCGAAAGGTGCAGGCGCGCGGCGGAAAATACATCTGCGACCGAGGCTCCACGCACCAGCGCTTTCAGGAGAACACGGTCGCAGAGGAGTACAAACGGTGGAACATCCCACTGCCTCTTGAGAAGCCGCACATCGCCCTCCGCGAAGAGATGATCTACGAGACGGCGGACGCTATCACCGTTCCTTCCACCGTGGCCAAGCGTTCGTTTATGCAGATGGGGGTCGCGCCGGAGAAGGTCCACGTCATTCCCTACGGCGTACGGCTCGATCAGTTCACCCGCACGCAGGAGCCGCCTCGAGACTCCTTCGATGTGCTGTTCGCCGGACAGGTGAGCCTGCGCAAAGGCATTCCGTATCTGCTCGAGGCGTTCTCCCGGCTCAACCATCCCGCGAAGCGCCTGACGGTCGTCGGCCACATGGGGGAAGACGTGCGGCGCCTGCTGCACGAGCTCCCAGCCGACAACGTTGTTTTTACCGGAGTAATGCCCCAGGCAGAGCTGGCCAAACGGATGAGCGCCAGCCATCTGCTTGTGTTGCCCAGCATCGAAGAGGGCTTGGCCCTTGTGCAGGGACAGGCCATGGCGTGTGGCTGTCCAGTGCTCGCCACCACCGCCACGGGGGCCGAGGATCTATTCACGGACGGCGAGCAGGGTTATATCGTTGCCGATCGTGACGTGGACGCGCTGAGCTCGAGAATGCAGCAGGTCGCCGATGACCCCGCACTGCAGCAAAGGCTGAGTGAAGCGGCATTGCTGCGTGTGAAACATCTTGGCGGTTGGGACCAGTACGGAGAGAGCTGGGACCGGCTGCTGCATACGTTGACCGGCATTCCGCGGGACGCGAACGAGCCCCCGGAGTAGGTCTTACCATACGGGCTTCCTGCGCGAAGCGGTTGTACCGAGCTCGCCCCGGGGCCTCTCATTTGTCGACACAACAATCCTTCACAACCAACGGGAGCGCCAGCCAAAGGGGTATACCCGTAACGAATTGACCGCGCGCCACGCAGGCGGCCCGGCCGGCTGGCCTCACATCTTATAGCGCCCCAGGTCGTCATCGTTCAGATTCTCGAGCCATCGCCGCATCTCTTCGGCGTTGGTACTTGGCGTACCTCCCGCAGCTTGTCTCGAGCTCTCGAGCACCGCGCGATTGACATAGATCGGGCAGTCCCAACGGAGCGCAAGCGCAATCGCATCGGAAGGCCGCGCATCGATCGTCACGGTTTCCCCCGCATGGTCCATCCAGATCACGGCGTAGAAGGTGTCCTCACGCAGCTCAGAGACAACCACCTTGCGAACCTCGGCATTCAACCCGCGCGCCATATTCTGCAGCAGATCATGCGTCATCGGACGCGGCGTGGCAATCTTTTCGAGTTCCAGCGCAATCGCGTTCGCTTCAAAGATGCCCACCCAGATCGGAAGCACCAGATCGCTCGCCACATCCTTCAGCACGACGATCGGCATGTTCGTTGTCGGGTCCATCATCAAGCCGCGAATCTGCATCTCCACTTCATCGGGAGCCAGCGTGACGGTGCGGGCCTCGGAGTTGTTCATCCGTTCAGCACCACAAAGTCCGGCACACGCACCGGCGGAAAAACAGGGACATTCGACGCAGCAGCCATAGCTTCGCCGACCAAGGAGTTCGGCAGTGTCTGGGTGATCAGCACCGGCACGTAGCTTCCAAGCGCTGGCTGAGCAGGACCCGCCTGGCTCGTGGTGAAGTTGACGGTCTTATTCTGGGAACTGCGCCCGATGACCTGCTGGCGCCCCGGATTGTAGCCTTCGACCATAACTTCCTGCACCTGGCCGAGATGCCGCCCATAGTGTTCGCGCTGGATCTCGCGCTGACGGTCCATCAGGATGCGCAGTCGCTCGGTCTTGATCTCGTCGGGAACGCTGTCGGCCATCGTCACCGCGGGTGTGTTCGGACGCGGTGAAAACTTGAACGCAAACACCGCGTCGTACTTCACCTCATCGACCAGCGTCAGGGTCTGCTCGAAGTCGACATCCGTCTCACCTGGAAAGCCCACGATCATATCGCTTGTGATGCTGATATCTCGTTGAGCGGCCTTGATCCAGCTCATGCGTTCGAGATACCAGTCGCGGCTGTACTCACGCGACATCGCCTTGAGCACCGCCGAGGAGCCGGACTGCACAGGCAGGTGGATATGGTCGCAGAGCGTCGGCATACTGTCGATCGCCTGGACAATGTCTTTGGTAAAGTCGCGCGGGTGCGACGTAGTAAAACGCACGCGCCGAATGCCCGGGAGCGACCCGACGGCTACCAGCAACTCGGCAAAACTGAGCCTCGAGGATGTTGTCGAGGGATCGCGCCACGAGTTCACATTCTGCCCCAGGAACTGGATTTCGGTGTAGCCGAGATCGACCATCTTGCGCGCTTCGACCAGAACGGAAGCCGAGGTGCGGCTGCGCTCCTTGCCACGCGTATAGGGGACCACGCAGTATGCGCAGAACTTGTCGCAGCCTTCAATGATCGTGATATAGCCGCGGTGAGGATTGGAGCGCGCGGCGAACTCAGTCTCAAAGGTCAGGTCGGTCTGGCGATCGTCGAGTCCCGTAATGCGCTCTTCTCCAGCTTCCAGACGAGCCAGCATGTCGGGCAGATTGCGATACGACGCTGAACCGGCGACAAGCGAAACATAGGGCGCCTTCTCGAAAATCCGTTCGCCCTCCTGCTGCGCCACGCAGCCCAGCACGGCAAACTTCTTGCCTTCCCCCTGTAGACGCTTATATTCGTTCAGGCGATGGAAGACCTTCTGCTCCGCCTTGTCGCGAATCGAGCAGGTGTTATAGAGAATCAGGCCAGCGTCGGCTTCATCCTGCACTCGGTCGTACCCCTGCTGTACCAGCGTGCCAATGACTTTTTCCGAGTCATGCGCATTCATCTGGCAGCCAAAGGTTTCGATATAGAAAGTCTTGCTCACAGCTTCAGTATATCCGTTCGGATTTGCGCGTCAGTGCGGTATTGATGACAGCCGAGGCGGAGAAGCTTGCAGCCGCCCCAGAGTTCCTGAGAATCATCAGCATCACCAGTGACTGGGTTGCAGCCGTGATATGCCTGACTCTAGGATCAGGAAACCGGGCCGTCCAATACTTGCTTCCTATGCTTCTATCGGTCTTCCCTATGCTCTTTTTGCCCGTCAATCGCCGTGATACGCGCCGAAGCGACCGTTTCTTCTTCGCCGTTGCGTCAGTTTTGACACTGCGACGCTGTGTAATCTGAAATGCCAAAATGGGGAGAACCGGACGCTTCTGTGACTGTAGACAGATGAACGCAGTACTGACCTTCAACGGTACGCCAGCTATAGATGTCGTAGCTTTGACCGCTTTGGAGCGCATTCAAGCATGTCTTGTGCAAATGGAAGAAAGCTTCGACCCGTTGCCGTCAACGTACAGTCCAGCAAATCAACAAAGAAGACAGACGCGATCAAGCTGAGGGATAAGCTCCTCGGCAAGAAGCATCGCGGCGAAATAACCGGTGGCGCTCCGGACAAGGTCTTGATCGGTGAACTGCTGGACGACGGTCTTAAGAGCGACCTAGAGGAATCGACTCGGTACATCTGGAACGCTGTCATCGAAAAAAACATCTGACCTGCGTTTGGAACGTGCGAGCCGCTCGGCTTACGACTGATCTCATGGACCGATACCGCGAGAAGCGATTAGCCGAGGGGAGGGCTGACGCTACCGTCAATCGCGAGTTGTCGATCATACGGACGGCGTTCAACAACGCTCGAAAAAGGACTCCGCCGAAGGTAAACATCGTCCCCTACTTTGCCATGGTGAAGGAGACGACGGTTCGGAACGGCTTCCTGACGATCAGCAGTACACAGACCTGTTAAGGGCGCTCTTGCCTGAACTCAGATCGATTTTTGTCTGCGGCTACGTTACGGGGATACGTAAGGGCGAGTTCACGGGCATCCAGTGGCACCAAGTGGACTTCGAAAGCGAGATCATCTCGCTAGACCCTGACGACGAAGAATCGTGAGGGCCGGTCTGTTCCGATCCTGAGGGGCTACATGCGCGACCTCCTGTTGGCAAGCAAAAAGCAAGGGACGAAAGCTGGCCAGATTCGCCGTGGGTCTTCAGTCGAGACGTGAAGAAGATCGTCGACTTTCGCTCATTCTGGGAAAGGCTTGCACTGCTGCCGGTGTGCCCGAGCTGCAGTTTCACGACCTGAGGCGGACGGCAGTGCGGAACATGGGCGGGCCGGGGTACCTCAAGTGATCCGTATGAAGATCAGCGGTCACAAAACCGACTCAATGGAGCGTCGATACAATATCGTTGATGCAGACCACCTGAGCATCGCTTAAAAGTTCATGGAACGACGGATGAAGGCTGCTGAAACTCGCACCAATCTGACGAGTTTCAACATGAGTTTTCGAAAAAGCGAAAGGGCCAACTGGAGACGGTTGGCCCTTTGGCATTTGGTGGCTAGGGGATGCGGAAGACGAGGCCGGTGCTGATGCTGAGCAGGCGTGAGGATCCGACCGCGGTGCCGCTGTTGAAGCTTGCGCTGCTGACGGTGGAGAGGGAGCCGTAGCCGACTTCGACGACGCGGAAGTCGACGTGTTTGGCGATGGGATAATCGAGTCCGCCGTAGACCTCGAAGGTGGCGCGGGTGATGTGAACGGTGCTGTGGGGCGGCTTGGTAGAACCTGCGCCGCCGGAGATCTGGAGATAGGGGCGGAAGTTGTACTGGCGGGGTTTCGCCACGATGCGGACGCCCACGAGGAACTCATTGATGGACGCGTTGTTGCCCTTGGTGATGGAGTCGCGGACATCGATGCCGACGTCGGTCTTTGGAGTGTGGAAGAAGTTGTAGTAGCCGCCGATGTTGGCTCCATAGAAGGTGCGCGAGGTGGAGTTTTCGCCGAGGAAGGCGAAGGGCCCGGTGTCGGCGGTGGAGTTGGAGACACGGATGCCGACGGGATTGACGTAGAGACCGACTTGCGCGCGGGCGGCGATGGAGAGGAGGGCCAGGGTGAGGCACGGAACGAGATACCGCAACTTCATAGAGGGAAGATCCTTTAGGTGTAAATGCAAAACGGCCGCCCATGACAGGGACAGAGACAAGTCGGTTCGGGAACCTGTGCTTCCAGTCTACCGAAAGCAGGCGGGGATCAGGGACGGAGAGGCGGATTTGTCTCGCATTACATGTTGCCCTGGCCTACGTCGGAGGCGGCTGCAGCGGTGTTGGATTCGTCGAGATACTGTTCGATGACGTTGTCGAGAGTGCCCTGCGCGGAGAGGATGAAATCGATGGCGTCGCGGCCGGCGCCGAAGCCTCCTGGGTTGGGTGTGACGTAGTGGGCGGCTGTCTTCACCTGCTGGCGGGCGTTGGCGGTGGCAATCGAAAGGCCGCACTGTCGCATGACGGGGAGATCGATGATGTCGTCGCCGACGTATGCGAGCTGGTCGAGGGTGTAGCCGGTTTTCGCGAGAATGTCGTCGATGGCGTGCATCTTGTGTGCCTGGCCCTGGTAGACGAATTCGAGCTTGAGGTCTTTGGCGCGGATGGCGACAGTTTGGGACTGACGTTTGGTGATGATGCCGATGCGCAGGCCGGCAAGCCTGGCGAGCGAGATGCCGAGACCGTCGTGGGCGGCGAAGCCTTTGGCCTCGGTACCGTGGCCGTCCGCGTTGGGGAGAATGAAGATCTGGCCGTCGGTAAGAACACCATCTACATCGAAGATAAGGACTTTGATATTTTTTGCGCGTGCTTCAGAAGTCATGGCCTGATGATACCTTGGCGGGCTGGGGGTAGCAGAGTCGATCAGGGCTTGCGGATGGTTCGAGACGCGGGTTCGTGACGCTGATTTCGAGAGGCTGATTTCGGGTGTGCTCAGGAGAAAGCCCGGACTGCCTGTCAGGTCTGGGGATTTCCCGCGCTAGAATCGTGAGGGCTTATGTGAGCCTCAGCAATCAACGCCATATCCCTCAGGTGAATATGAAACGTCTCGCCCTGCTGCTTGCGCTTCTGCTTTGTCTTCCATCCGTCAGCCGCGCCGACGAGGCTTCGAAACGCGCGAAAGCCAAGGAACTCTTCGCCGTTCTCCATCTGGACAAGCTCACGGCGCAGCTGATGGACCAGGTCATGAAGCAAGCGTCTTCGTTTTCGAATCAGGTCGACGGAGGCAAGATGACTCCAGAGATGCAGACCAAGTTTGCCAGTTTCCAGAAGCAGGTCTTCGATCTTCTCAACGCACAGATCGGATGGAATGCAATGGAGCCGCAATACGAACAGGTTTATGCGCAGACCTACACCGAGGAAGAGATGGATGCGATGCTCGCGTTCTACAAGTCTCCTCTGGGCTCCTCCATCGTTGCCAAGATGCCTGAAGCCACTGCGAAAACGAACCAGGTCGTCCAGGCAAAGATGGTGACAATACCGCCCGAGGTGGTCCAGTTGATGCAGGACTTTGCGCGGGACAATGCCAGTTCCGCCGCCGGGCCTGCACCCTCCGCGAAATGACGTTGTTGCCTTTCTGGCTTTATCGCTGAAGAGGATCTGCTCGTGCGTCTGAGACGTGCCGGTGAGCTCGGGTCCGGCGTTGAGTGGGACTTTACGTCTCGGGTGTGAAACGTGTTTGCTTCGGCCCCTTTTCACTGTCTCTCAATGCCTTGGTCCGCGCGTCCCGAAGCCACAATCGCCATTCCCAGACAGCCTGCGATGAGTAGCTCCGTCGCCCACGCGCCGGCAAAGAAGTACGTCCAAGAGATGACTGCGAAACAGGAAAAACCTACACCGAAGGTCCAGTACAGAGGCCGCAGCCGCAGCTCTCCAACTTTGGCGAGCGTGCTTAGCTGCCATAGGGCCACCGCCGAGACGATGAGGAACACGGTCACCGCGAGCCCCATTCCGCGGTAGAACATCCAGAAGCTTCGCGGCAGGCCCATCAGGGGGAAGATATTCGCCTTCATCGCGGCAACCGCCGTCGCGGCAGCCCCTGGTTCGGGCTTGCCGTACACGCCTCCGACGGTATGCAGGATTGCATGCACCAGGGCCAGCACGGAGCCGATTCTCAACCACAGGTAAGCCTTCATGCCTTCACCTCGCCATTGGCCACCCGGGCGAATTCTCCCAGCGTGTAGCCCCACGCCCTGGGCGAGTCCAGCATCGCGCGCATCTGCTCAAAGCCTGCACCATGGCGCTCCAGCCTGGTGTGCTCCAGTTCGACCACGGTCGCTCCCGGGCCATCGGGGGTAAAACGGATCTCCACATCGCTCGCCGCCGCAGGGTCGGGATTGAACTTCCAGTCCGGCCCCAAGTGCCACGATAAGGTCACCTTGCGCGGGGGGTCCCAAGCCACCACGTTGCCCCAGCTGCACTCCCTTCCGTCGCGGTCGCGCTCGTACCAGCGCCCGCCCACGCGAGGCTCCACGACCAGCACCTCAAACGGAGTGTCGCCAATCTGGTGTTCCGGCGGCCACCACGTCTCCATCTGCTCGACGAAAAGCGCAAAAGCGCGCTCCACCGGAAGCTGGACGCGCACACTCTTACGTACGACGAGTTCTTCTACGGGCTTTGCCATGCTCTCCTCCAGTTTTTGGTGATTTGATTGACTTGGGCGCAGCCTGTCGTGCTTTCGCCGCAGACTGAGTCGATAGCGGTGCGGCGTTGCTTGCGTGGTGCTGCTTCTTAGCTGCACCTTCGAACCCGCTCATGGCCTTATCCCATACCTGGTCGAAGTGCGCGCGCAAACGTGCGATCCCCTCGGGATCCAGCTGGTACACCCGGCGAGTGCCCATGGGGCTATCGATGACCAGGCCCGCGCTTTTTAGCACGCGCAGATGTTGCGACACTGCGGGACGGCTTACCGGCAGCATGCCCGCAAGCTCATGCACAGCCATCGGACCAGCAGTCAGCTTCTGAAAGATGGCCATCCTTGTGCCATCTCCCAAAGCGTCCAATCCAGCTTGCAGGTAAGCGTCCACTTACCGTAAGTTAATGCTTACTAATCAAGGTGTCAAGTGGGGAGATCCCTTCCAGCGCGCAACAGTGTCGATTCTCTCTCGCCGCTTGCTTGCCTGCCTGGTGTTATCCACGATTTCAAGCGAAGCCGGAAGATTTTCCCTCGTTCTCCGCTCAGATCCGGTCGCTTGTTCCCGCTCCTGGCCCAGGACTACAGTTGTCTGCGCCACCCGCTGTTGAACTCATCTCCGGATGAGGCGTTGCGGGCATTGAGGAACGTATCGCATCGCTGGACCGATACTTTCATTCGCTGAATCACCTCCGGTTTGTTGAGGCCTGGATCACGTCTCAATGTCTTATACTTCGATCAGCGGCCAAGCTTATTCAGCCGCTATGGTGAAGCCGGGCCAAGGGTACATCCCTGCCACACCTGAAGTTCCTGGTTGGAGCCTTTGCGTAAACAGCAATAGGGGAAGGAATAGACAGTGCAGGAGCAGCAGACCATCGGCATCCTCGCACTGCAAGGTGCTTTTGAGGCGCACGCCAAGACTCTCGAATCGCTCGGGGCCTGCACGCGGCTTATCCGCACCCCGGACCAACTCCAGAATCTGCAGGGTCTGATCATGCCGGGTGGCGAGTCCACGACGATGCTCAAGTTCCTCGAGCGCCATGGCTTTCTCGACACCTTGATGGAGTTCGTTCGCCATACGCCGACCTTCGGCACCTGCGCCGGCGCGATCCTGCTCGCCAAGGACGTCCAAAATCCCGCGCAGATCTCGCTCGGCGCGCTCGACATCACCATCGAGCGCAATGCGTATGGCCGCCAACTCGATTCTGCCATCTTGACTGCTCCCACCGAACTCGCGGGCGGCCCGCTTGAGATGGTGTTTATTCGCGCTCCACGCATCACACGTACCGGGCCGAGGGTGGAGACGCTTGCCGCTCGCGAAGGGTTCCCTGTGCTGGTTCGCCAGGCTCACCTGCTTGCTGCGACGTTCCACCCCGAACTGAGCGGCGATACGCGTGTGCACCGGTTCTTCCTCGATCTGGTGGGGCGAAAAACAGGCCGTGCCTTCAAGACCGAACCTGAAGCCTCGGACCAAGTATCCTGATTCCGTGTATGCGCTTTTCACCCCGGGCAACCAGATCTGGCATCTGCCATTCGAAGCCAGTGCGCACGGGGCAGCGCTCGACCGTCACCTGCTGCTGAATCTCTGGATCGCTCTCGCCCTGTTCACGCTGGCGCACCTTCTCCTGATTGCGGGGCTTCTGCTTCGCCGTCGTGCCCAGCCGGGGGGTCGCTGGCATGTCGAGTACCTTCCACTCGGAGCCCTCGCTCTGCTCTTTGCCTTTCTCACCTCGCGGGCCGAGCGCCTGTGGGCCGGGACGCACTACACGGGAGCCGACCCGGCCGCACTGCAGGTTGAGGTCACCGGCGTCCAGTTCGCCTGGTACTTTCGTTACCCCGGCCCGGACGCCACCTTTGGGATTACACGCCCGCAGCTCGTCGCCCCGGGCGAAGGGAACCCGCTTGGTCTCGACCCAGCCGACCCGCACTCCGCCGACGACAAGGTCACGTCGCAGCTTGTGCTTCCTTCTGGCCGGGAGGTTGATGTTCGCCTGCGTGCGCAGGACGTGATCCACGGCTTCTTTCTTCCCGAGCTGCGCGTGAAGCAGAACGCCGTCCCCGGGCAGACGATCCACATCCACTTCACTCCCACCGTGCCCGGCACGTACGCGATTCTCTGCACGCAACTGTGCGGTACGGGCCATTATCGAATGAACGCCACGCTCCGCGTCGTGTCCCCGGCAGAGTTCACACGGTGGGAGGCAGCCGAGCAAAAGGAGTCCGCCCCATGACTCCGAAGGAGCGCAGACCGCGCGATGCAAAGTACTCTTCCCCCGGCTCCCACTTCCCTGCTCGGTCGCTGTTTTCGACCGACCATCGCACGGTCGGCAAACAATACCTTCTGCTCGCCCTGATCTCTGTCGCGATTGGCACGGTGCTGTCGCTGCTGATGCGTGTGCACATCGTGTGGCCAGCGTGGCCGCTGCCGCTGCACGGTCCTATTCTGCCGGAAGACTACCTCGCGCTGGTTACGCTGCACGGCACGATCATGCTGTTTTTCGTTCTGACCACCGCACCTCAGGCAGGTTTCGGCAACCTTGTGCTGCCGGCCCAGATCGGCGCGCGGCGCATGGCGTTTCCCGTCCTGAACGCTGCCAGCTTCTGGATCACTCTGGCCGCACTGGCTACCTTGCTCAGTTCCACCTTCGTGCCGGGCGGTGCAGCCATCTCGGGATGGACCGCGTACCCGCCGCTAAGCGCAATCGCGGCGGCGGGACCGGGTCAGGGTACCGGCATGGACCTTTGGCTTGGCTCGATCGCACTGTTCGCGATTGCCTCCACCGCAAGCGCCATCAACACACTGACCACGGTCATTCGGTACCGCTGCGCGGGCATGAGCTGGGACCGGCTTCCACTCACTGTCTGGGCGTGGTTCACGGCGGCGCTGCTTAGCCTGATTGCGTTTTCTGTGCTGCTGGCGGCCATTGTTCTTCTGTTCTGCGACCGTCACGCCGGGACCAGCTTCTTCCTGCCGGCGGGAGAGCTCGTCAGCGGTGTGCTGCGCCATCCTGGAGGCAGGGGGGGCGATGGAAGCCCGCTGCTCTGGCTGCATCTCTTCTGGTTTTTCGGCCATCCCGAGGTCTACATTGCGATCCTGCCGGGGCTCGGCCTGACCTCCATGGTGCTGGCCAACTTCAGCCGCCGCCCCGTTTTCGCTTACCGCACGATGATCGCGACGACTCTGCTGATCGGTCTGCTCGGCATCCTGCTGTGGGGGCACCATATGTTTGTCGCGGGCCTGAACCCCTTTGCGAGCTCGGCGTTTTCCGTGTCCACGATGGCCATCGCGCTGCCTGCGTCGGCGAAGGTCCTCAGCTGGCTGGCGACGATCTGGCGCGCCAAGCCGCGGTACACCACAGCGATGCTGTTCTCTCTTGGCTTCGTCAGCCTGTTTTTGTCCGGAGGTCTCACCGGGCCCATTCTGGCACAGCCGATTCTCGATGAGTATCTCCACAACACGTTTTTCGTCATTGCCCATTTCCACCTCATCATGGCGATGGCGGGCGTCTTCGGGCTCTATGCGGCGATGTACTACTGGTTTCCGCTGCTGACCGCCAGCTCTGATCGAGCCGGCCGCCTGCTTTCCGAGCGGCTGGGCCGCTGGCACTTCTGGTGTACTTTTATTGGGGCCTACACTACGTTTCTGCCCATGTACTTCACGGGCCTGATGGGCGAGCCGCGGCACTATGCGCAGCTGACCGGCATCGCGGGTGCGGCTGGAGCACATAGCGGCAACATGAGCCTTAGCCCCGCAGGCGCTCTGCTGGCAGGGACTCTTCCGCTCAACCGGCACATCACTTACGGTGCCATTTTCCTTGCTCTCACGCAGCTCCTGTTTGTGGTCAATCTGGTTCGCAGCTTGCGGCATGGTGCGATAGCGGGAAAAAATCCGTGGCAGGCCACTACGCTCGAATGGCACCCGGACCTGAATCCTTTTGCCCCCTCGCACGCATCCGATAGACGAGAGATGCCAGAGATCTGCGTGCACCGCGCTCCGTGCCATTACCAATTCACCTCCGATGCGGATTCGTTCCTGCCGCAATGGGTCGACGCCACCTTCGTTCCCATCAAAATCCAGAATCCGGCCAACGCAAAACCGGAGTAAGCTGTAGCCAACGTGGTTCTCTCAAAGGCTCTCTATGCCGGCCATCATTACTCCCAATAAAACCGAGCAGGAACGCAAACGCCGCGTTGAAGACCACGACAACGGCCACGGCCGCCGTCCGCCTACCGACAAGCGCACCGGCGGCGGAGGCGACAACGACAACTGGAACGAACGCAGTCGCGGTCGCAAAGGTCCCTACGAGCGCCTGCATCGCTACCGGATGGGGCTCTTCTTCGCCCTCGCCAGCGACCTGATGTTTTTTGTCGCGATCGTCAGCACGTTTTTCGTCAACCAGAATGCCGGTCACTTCGACGCTTACAACCACTACATCAACTCCTGGCTGCCGACCAGGATCCCGCCGATCCTGTGGCTCAACACGGCTGTGCTCCTGCTCAGCTCGGTCACGATAGAGATTGCTCGCCGGAACATGTTCCGCGAAAACGACGTCATGGACGAGTGGCTGGGGCTGGGCAAGCCGATCACCCGCCGGGCCCTGCCATGGCTTTCAGCGACGATCGCCCTTGGGCTGCTCTTTCTTGCCGGCCAGTGGACCGCATGGCGCCAGCTTGCCGTGCAGGGAGTCTTCTTCCGCACCAACCAGAGCAGTCACTTCTTTTACCTGATCACCGGTGCGCACGCGCTTCACCTCTTTCTTGGCCTTGCTGCGCTGGCCATGGCCTTCGTCGGACTGCACATTTCGCGACAGCTGGAGACACGGCAGATCCTGGTCGACGGGGCAGCCTGGTACTGGCATGCCATGGGCATCCTGTGGCTGTTCCTCTTTACCCTGCTCGCCTTCTTCCAATGAAATCAGCAATCGGCCACGGCCGATCACCATTCGCGTTCACTGGCTCAGGGTCGCTGAACATTGTGTTTCGGGTAGCTCTGGCGCTTGTTCTTGCTCTTATGCTGTCCACGTCTCTGCACGCGCAAGGCTGCACGCAGTGCCTGGACAACACCGCCGCCACTCCGCCTGGGGTCCAGGCCGGTTACCGACATGCGATTATCCTGATGACGCTCGCAGCTTCCAGTCTTTTTATCGGCACGGTCGTCCTGCTCAAACGCTTTCGCTGAAGCTGAGAGATCCCAAGCGAACGGTCAGACCCAAGCCATCCTGAAGCTCGCGTCGCCCGATGTCGGTCAGTCGCACCACACGAGAATCCGGTTTCGCTACGATCCAGTTTCGCGACTTCCAATGAGAGAAGAGCATGACTCCAAGACGCCCGCCAAGGTGCGGATGGCGCTCGGTCCAATCCAGGCAAACACGGCCAGCCGGAGCTCGACTGGATGGGGTACCCGCAAAGCAAAGCCCGATCGACTCACACCAGCGTTGTCCCGCCTCGCTCAGTTCATACGACCTCGACGGTAAGGCCAGCAGCAAACCTTGTTCCAGCATCGCGTGATGGATGGTCACCGCCAACTGCCCGGCCAGATGCTTGTAACAACTGCGGGCAAATCGAAGCTCCTTCTTCGCTTCCGACTGCTGTCGGCTTTGGGTGCGAAGGTCCGCCCGCTCCCGCGCACGCGAGATTGCGGCGAGGGCCTCGAGGACAGATGCGATGGACTCATTCGAAATTCGATAGTATTTGTGCCGTCCTTGCCGCTCTACGCTAACGAGCGAAGCCTCAAGCAGCTTGGAGAGATGAAAGCTTGCGGTCTGGGGAGCTATGTTTCCCAACATCGCTAACTCACCTGCAGGCAGAGCGCGTCCATCCATCAGGCCTGCAAGCATCGCAGCTCGTACCGGATCTCCAATCAGGGAGCCCACCTCAGCAATATCTCGCCCCATGTGCATATCTTGATAGTAGCTCCGCGTTATGGCTGGACAGTTCGAGCGGGATGGTAGTGTCACGGCGCTTCTTGGGCTCATACTGAAAACTAGTAGCCAATGAAGAGGTGGAGCGTGAAGAATCTGACCGTCGATCTTGAAGATCGTCCCGGCGCCCTGGCGGAGATGGGACATGCCCTGGAAAAGGCAAACATCAGCATCGAAGGCGGTGGCGCGTTTGTCTCTGACGGCAGAGGCATCGGGCATTTCCTGTTTGCCGACGGCGAGGCGGCGCGCACGGCGCTTGAAAGGGCAGGCGTACGCGTTCTCGGCGTACGCGAGGTGCTCGTGCAACGTCTGCGTCAGGACCAGCCCGGCCAACTCGGCAGACTGTGCCGCAAGATGTCCGACGCCGGTGTCAACATCGAGGTTCTCTACAGCGACCACGAACATCAGTTGATCCTGGTAGTGGATGATATGGCAAAGGGACGGGCTGTCTCAGAAGTCTGGGAAGCTGAGCGCAGCAGAGGGGACGAGCGAAAATCCAATTTCGCGGAGAGGGCAAAATGAAGCAGCACACCTACACCACATCGATCGAATGGACCGGAAACAACGGCAATGGAACAGAGACGTATGAAGGGTACCGTCGCGATTTCACGGTCTCGTGCTCCGGCAAGCATGCGATTGCGGGATCGAGCGATCCGAACTTCCGCGGAGACCCGGAACGCTACAACCCCGAGGAACTGCTGGTCGCGAGCCTTGCCTCGTGCCACATGCTCTGGTACCTGCACCTGTGTTCGAGCAATGAGATCAGTGTCGTGTCTTACAACGATCAAGCTCGCGGAACGATGCAAATGAACAGCGATGGGTCAGGTGCTTTTACGCGCGTGCTGCTCCAGCCAGTCGTCACGGTGGCTGCAGGAGAGGATGTTGTGAGAGCACTGGAGCTGCATACCGAGGCGCATCGCTTCTGCTTCATCGCCAGGTCGATGAACTTCCCTACTGATCATGCGCCGGAGATCCTGGAGCAAATCGGCTGATGGTCTGAGGACCGCGATGCGCCCCGCTTTGCTATTTTCGGCAAAGCCGGGATTTGCGCAAGCGGTTAGAGAGTGTGTGTCATGTCGCGTCTATGATCAAGGACAAGAATCCACCGAAGCCATGACCCTCTATATCGCGTCCTCAAATGCCGGCAAACTGCGGGACTTCAGCGCCGTAACTGCGATTCCGCTTGCTCCACTGCCAGGGCTCGACGCAATCCTCGCACCGGCCGAGGACGAATCCACGTTCGAAGGCAACGCGCGCGTGAAGGCGATCTTCTACTCGCGCCACGCGCCGGAGGAAATCGTCATCGCCGACGATTCCGGCCTCGAGGTGGACGCACTCCGCGGCGCACCCGGCGTTCGCTCGGCACGCTTTGCGGAAAACATGCATTTTGTCGCGCCCTTGGCAGCCGGTGCCGACGAGCGCAACAATCTTTGTCTCCGGCACGCACTGTGGCGCATCCCCCGCCCGCACCCCGCCCGTTATCGCTGCGTTCTTGCTGCGGCGCGCAATGGCGAGGTCCTGACAACCGCCGATGGCACCGTGGCGGGGGAAATCCTCCCCAGCCCGCGAGGGACCCGAGGGTTCGGCTACGACCCCCTGTTTTACCTTCCGGAGTACGGCAAGAGCATGGCCGAACTCGAACTTCAGGTCAAACTTCGCTTCAGCCACCGTGGCCGAGCACTGGCCGCCCTGCTCGAAAAACTGGGTCAGGAATTTGATGCAATACCGCCCAAGTAACAAAATCGCACAATGTCGACGGTAATCGCACGAAACTGGCAGGTTTTCTTGACGGCTGTCTGACCGTAGCGGAATAATCGGCCTGCTGCACTTTTTCTGTTCGCGTTCCCACGAACGAGCACGCCTGAAGGAGCACCCATGGCCGCTGCCGCACCTCCTGCCGTACCACCTCTGAAAGGCGTGCAGCCCCTCCGCGCCAACCAGGGCCACTCCTTCTTGTGGCGCAGGTTGCACTCGCTGACGGGGATCGTGCCAATCGGCGCGTTTCTGATCGAGCATATCGTCTCGAACTTCGAAACCCTGAACGGCCCACTCGCCTACGCCCAGCAGGTGAAGTTCCTCAACGCCCTGCCGCTGGTGCGTGTTCTCGAGTGGACCTTTATTTTTATCCCGCTTGCTTTCCACGCGTTCTACGGTCTGTTCATCGCCGTCCGGGGCCGCGTCAACGTGAACCTCTACCCGTGGGCCTCGAACTGGATGTACGTCTCGCAGCGCATCACGGGGGTTATCGCGTTTCTGTACATCGTTCAGCATGTGTGGCGGCAGCGCTTCTCCGGAATTTCGCTTCCCGAAAACCCCGGCGCCGCGTTCCACAAGGTGCAGGTGGAACTCTCGAACCCATGGATGCTCGCCATCTACGTGATCGCCATGATCGCGACCACGTGGCACTTCGCGTATGGGATCTGGCTGTTTGCGGCCAAGTGGGGCATCACCCCCGGCGAACGCGCCCGTAAAAGGTTCGGCTACGTCTGCGCGCTGTTCGGTATCGCCCTCTGCCTCATGGGTCTGGTCAGCATCTACGCGGTCGTCTGGAAGTACCCGAATGCGCCGGCGAATGTCATGCCAGCCCAGCCCGCCGGCGTTGCCCTGCCCGCACCGACAACAGCTCCACCGGAGACAACCAATCCTGCACAGCCGGGACAGGTGCAGTGATCTTGATGGAGAATTTTCTGTTTCTTGGCGGCTTTGTAATTCTCGTTATCAGCGTGAGCCTCCTGTTTGTTACCGGATACAGAATGCTGAACGTCATCAATGAAAATCGTTTCGCGGAAGACAGAATTCCAACATGGCATCTCTTTGTTAGATTTCATTCAAATGACATTGTCAACACGTACAGAAAGTCTCACAAGGGTGGGCCGCTAAATAAGGTATTCGGACTTAGTTGGATTTTGTTTGGGGCTGGCTTTCTCATGGTTATCGGCAGCCATTACGCTGCGCAATAGCGGGATCAAATAGGAAATTTACTTATGGCAGCTACACCACGAATCATCGTTGTAGGCGGCGGCCTCGCCGGTCTCGCCGCAGTCATCAAGATCGCCGAAGCGGGCGGCAAGGTCGACCTCTTCTCCATCGTTCCGGTCAAGCGCTCCCACTCCGTCTGCGCGCAGGGAGGCATCAACTCCGCCAAAAACCTCAAAGGCGAGGGCGACAGCACCTGGGCTCACTTCGACGACACGGTTTATGGCGGCGACTTTCTTGCCAACCAGACCCCCGTCAAGCAGATGTGTGAGCAGGGCCCCGCCATTATCGACCTGCTCGACCGCATGGGCGTCCCTTTCAACCGCACGCCAGAAGGCCTTCTGGATTTTCGGCGCTTCGGGGGCACGCTCTTTCACCGCACCGCGTTCGCCGGAGCCACCACCGGCCAGCAGCTTTTGTATGCCTTGGATGAGCAGGTCCGCCGCTACGAGGCGGAAGGAAAGGTCACTAAGTATGAGGGCTGGGAATTCCTCTCCGCCGTGCTCGATTCGAAAGGGGCGGCTCGAGGGATATGTGCCATGGATCTGCGCACCATGGACACCCGCACCTTTCCGGCCGACGCCCTGATCCTCTGCACCGGAGGCAACGGAGCGATCTTCGGAAAGTCCACCAACTCAGTCGTTTGCACTGGATCAGCTCAATCAGCGCTTTATCAGCAGGGAGCCTTCTACGCGAACGGAGAATTTATCCAGGTCCACCCTACTGCTATACCCGGCGAAGACAAGCTCCGGCTCATGTCTGAGTCCGCCCGTGGTGAGGGTGGCCGCGTATGGGTGCCGCGCGACAAGAACGACAAGCGGGTCGCGAAGTCCATTCCCGAAGGCGAGCGTTGGTACTTTCTCGAAGAGTGGTACCCCAAATACGGCAATCTGGTCCCGCGCGACGTTGCCACCCGGGCGATCTTCAAAGTCGTTTACGAACACGGCATGGGCATCGATGGCCAGCCTATGGTCTATCTCGATCTAACCCACATCGATCGTGAGACTTTAAACCGTAAGCTTGAGGGCATACTTGAAATTTATGAGAAGTTCGTAGGGGATGATCCGCGCGAAGTCCCCATGAAAATCTTCCCGGGCATGCACTACACCATGGGCGGTCTCTGGGTCGACTTCGAGCAGCGGACCAACATTCCCGGCGTCTATGCCGCAGGGGAAGCGGACTACTCGATTCACGGGGCGAACCGGCTGGGCGCGAATTCCCTGCTCTCGTGCATCTACGGAGGTTTCGTCGCCGGCCCCCACGCCATGGGGTATGCCCGGTCCCTGCCTGCGGCCGAAGGGGACGGGGGCCACGCGGCCGAACTGCAGCGCCAGAAGGAGAAGAACGGGCTGCTGCTCAATAACCCGGGCACGGAAAATCCGTTCAAGCTTTGGCGCGAACTGGGTGAAACGATGACCAAGCACGCCACCATCATTCGGTACAACGCCGGGCTCGATGAGGCCGACGCCAAGATCGTCGAATTGCTTGAGCGGTACAAGAATGTAAACCTATCGGACAAGAGTCAGTGGGCCAACACCAGCTTCGCGTTTACGCGACAGCTCTACAACATGCTCCAGCTTGGGCGCGTGATCGTGCAGGGCGCACGGCTGCGGGACGAATCGCGCGGCGCCCATTACAAGCCCGACTTCCCCGAACGCAACGACGAAAAGTTCCTCAAAACCACCAAGGCCACTTTCAAGGACAACGCCCCCGCCTTCGAGTTTGAAGACGTCGACACCAGCCTTATTCCACCGCGCGCCCGCAACTACGCGGCTACCGCATAGCCGGCATGGTTCCTGGATGCCATGCTGCGGGTATCCAGCGGGTTCCGCCACAAACAAATCACGAACTACCCTCATGACCGATCGACTTCAATCCCGCGTGCGCCATCTAACCAATCATGAACATCAACATGGTTTACATCGCGCTAGCCATCGTCTTCGCTCTCGTTCTCACCTACATGTTCGTCTACAACACGCGTCTTCGTACCCGGCAACGAACCATGAGCCTCAAAGGCCGCGAGCCTGTCAGCAAGGAAGAAGGCATTGCGATCGCAACTCAAGAGAAGGAACGGAACGGCAAAACGGGCAGCTTCTGACTGCAGCCGCAGCGATCATCACCGAGTATGCAACGCCTGCAGCAAAACCACGGGCTGAAGGTACAGGAAATCTGTAGTCGTTAAGGAGCATCGGCATGGCACAGGCAGCACCTGGCACTATCAAAGTCGAGATCAAACGTCAGTCCAGCCCGGACGCTGCCGCGACGACCGAAAAGTTTGAGATTCCCTATCGCCCCGGCATGAATATCACTTCCCTGCTGGGCGAGATAGCGCTCAATCCTGTCGACGTCTCCGGCCGCGACACTACGCCGATCACCTATGATTCGAACTGCCTGGAAGAGATCTGCGGCTCCTGTGCCATGCTCATCAATGGCAAGGCGAGAATGGCCTGCTCGGCCCTGGTGGACAAACTCGAGCAGCCGATTACGCTCGCGCCGCTTTCGAAATTTCCCGTGATCCGCGACCTCGCCGTCGACCGCTCGGTGCTGTTCGAGAACCTCAAGAAGGTCAAAGCGTGGGTTCCTATCGACGGCACGTACGACCTGGGCGCCGGACCCAAGCAAGCGCCGCAGATACAAGAGAAGCGCTATCCGCTCTCCAATTGCATCTCCTGCACCATCTGCATGGAGGTGTGTCCCCAGTTCAACGACGCCACGGGCTTCGTCGGAGCCGCCACCATTGCGCAGGCCAAACTCTTCAATATGGACCCATCTGGCTCAGTCCTGAAAGAAGAACGTCTTCGTGCCCTGTCCGGCGACGGGGGTATCCAGGAGTGTAGCTTTGCGCAAAACTGCGTTCAGGCCTGCCCCAAACAGCTTCCCCTTACCGAGGCCATCAGCGACATGGGCCGCGACGTGTTCATTCAGCAGGTGAAAGACCTGTTTGCCCGCTGATGATGGCAGCGCCCCGCACATTACTCGTGGTTGGAGTTCTGCTTCTAGTTGGGGGTGGGGGCTATTATGCATTCCGAGTTTTCCAAGGCCTCAAGACGAGGCACATGCAGATTACGGTTGCAATGTTTTGGGAGTGCACCGCAAATGATCCGATTGCTCCCAAAGAGGCATTAGTCCTTCATTTCGTCGATGCGCCTCGAGAGGGAAATTTTTACGAGGATCCCACTGGAAGCTTATGCAAGCTCGCCGCCTTGTCCGGAAAACCGACAGTGCAGATGACAGAAGACGCTTGGGGGTCGAAATACGGAGGATTTCAGAACAATCAAGAGCTTCTTCTCAACGGAAGACCCTTTCCGCTTCCTAAAGGTTTTGTTTTTTTGGCTACCATCGGAGGTCAGAGACCGTATGCTGACGTTTTCAATCGCGCTGTGGGCTACAAGTAAGAATTAGCGGGTGCCGATCTTCGCGGCGGTCGTTTTTCGGTCAGCTCTCCTTCTTCTCCTCCAGCAGCTTCGCCCGCACATCCCCCGCTAACGTATCCACCGAAGTCACGGCCATCATCTCGTCCAGTTCTGGATCCGCCTCGGCGTCGCTGATCTCCAGCTTTCGGCAAACCGCCTGCAGCAGCCGCAGTGCCTTCGTCACCTCCTTCTCGGCCAACAGATCGATCTGCAGATTGACATGATCCCGCGCATCGCTCCGCCGCTGCATCCGATTCTGCTTCATCAGCACAAAGGTGCTCAGCAGCACGCCTTCGACCGAGACGATCATTGCCAGCAGAATGAAGGGATAGGGATCGAACCGCTTCACCCCGGGAAATACTCCCGTGTTCCAAAGAAACCACAGCACGAACCAGGCGACATGCAGCAGGACAAAGGTGATGCTTCCCGAAAAGCTCGCGATGACGTCCGCCAGCTTATCCAGCAGGCCGCGGTTCTCCTCCAAGTTCGCTTGCATCTCCGAAATCGCCCGAATATTACTTTCTACGGAACTCGGGCCGCTCGGACGATTCTTCTTCATCCCCGGACGATTCATGCCACGTGAGATGCGTCTCCACACAAAGAGGTCGGCCGTCCTGGCCATCCAAACGAGCAGGGCTTCAGCTTTTACGTGCTGCAACTTTGATGACGTAATAGGTTAATGTCTTCCCAGGTGGAAGAATCGTTTGGTGCGGCGTGTTGGGTTCGATGTGGATCATATCGCCTTTGTGCATTGGCGTCGAGGTGCCCCCTTCGATTCTGACGCCGCGAGTCTCACCCGGAGAGATCTCTTTCGGTTCGACGATCGTCCCCCCGCTGACCTCAGTGGCCTCGCCATCGAGCACCACGAAAATGTCGTTCGTCTCCGCATGCATCTCCGCGCCGCCGCTCCTGGTACGGACGGTCAGCATCGTGTAATGACCGGGATACTTTTTGAGCGTCACCATCGCGAGGCCGGTGGGACTGCTCTCAGCTTCGGCCTTCAAAGCGCTGGCCCGCGCGGCGATGGAAGACTCCGAGTCTCGATCGATGCCCGTGTTCATCTGTCCTGTGCTCGTCTGGCCCAGTGCATAGGCCGTGAGGAGCATGCATGCTAGTCCCGCCAGTACCTGCCGCATCGCTCGTCCCCTCCAAAGAAATTTCCACCACGATACGAGACAGTCTCGTACGCGTCAACCGCATGGAAGGGCCTGGGGCTATCGGCGGCGCTGCGTCCGCATGGCGATCTCGGCAAACCGCGCCACAATCAATGGCATTTCTCCCGCTGGGTATGCGAGTTCGATGCTGCTGACGACCTTCGCTCCGATCAGGGGAAGGCAAACCACCTCGGCGGAAGCGATGCGCCGCACACACGCGGGCGCAATGGTGACGCCCAGGCCTGCTCCCACCAGACGCAGGATCGTAAGCCAGTGCGAGGCCTCCTGCACAATGTGAGGACGGAAACCATGCTGCTCGCAGAGCGTCATGGGCTTTTCGAAAGCGCGGCTTCCGGCGCTCCGTGGATAGTAGACGAAGGGGTCGTCGCGCAGGGCTGCGGCAGAGATCCGCTTACAGGCCGCCTTGCGATGACTGACTGGAAGGACGGCAACGTAAGGCTCAGAGAACAGAGTGTGCGTTTGTGTGTTGTCCATCGGATCTCCATCGCGCAGAATGCCTGCGTCGAGCATACCGCTTTCCAATCCGCTGGCCACCTGCGAGGTAAACGACTCGTGAAGATGTAGTTGCACGCGCGGGTAGGCTTCGCGGTACGCGCGAAAGACGCCCGGCAGCGTGGTCAGCATTCCGGAGCCGACGAAGCCGATATGCAGCGTACCGACTTCGCCTCGGCCAATGCTGCGGGCCTCGTCCAAATCGCGCTGCACCTTGCGGAGTGTGCGTTGAGCGCGGGGCAGGAAGTCGACACCAGCCGGTGTAAGGCTCACGGACCGGGACGTTCGCGTGAACAGCGGATACCCAAGGATCTCTTCGAGCCGGCGGATCTGTTGGGAGAGAGGAGGTTGCGAGAGATGAAGCCGTTGTGCGGCACGGCCGAAGTGCAGCTCTTCGGCGACGGCCACGAAGTACCGGAGATGCCGAAGCTCTATATCATCATCCATCCCTTCATCCATATCCTAAACATCCTAATCTTGTCGAATAAGATATTGGACGTATGGATAGCCGAAGGGCGAGACTGAGACTCAGAGGTTTAAGAAAAGTATGCAAATTGCGGACAGAGCAGACAAAGCACAATCGGCGGCGGCAACTTCCAATATCGTGATTCGATTACTTGTCGGAGACCAGGACGCCGCCGCGTTCCGAGCCCTGAATGAGGAGTGGATCACGTGCTATTTCACGCTGGAAGAGAAAGACCGTGAGACGCTGGGTGACCCGGAGAATACTATCCTGACAAAGGGCGGACGCATCCTCATGATGGATGCCGACGGCAAGGCGGTGGGGTGTGTCGCCCTGATCCCGGCCGGCGATGGAGTTTTTGAGCTCTCAAAGATGGCCCTCTCGCCCGAACTCCGCGGCCGTGGCATGGGACGCAGGCTGCTCGAGCATGCCATCGGCGAGGCACGTCAGATGGGCGCGCGGTCCTTGTTTCTGGGGAGCAGTACAAAGTTGAAGAACGCCGTGCATCTCTACGAATCAGTCGGATTCCAACATGTGCCTGCGGAAAGGGTTCCACTGGCCGGATACACACGCGCTGATGTCTTTATGGAGATGCTGTTGTGATTTTGAAAGCGTTGTGAGACTGAGAATCAATGCGTTGCACCGTTGCGATCGGTACTTGGATTCGTCTGCTTGGCTGTGCGGCTACTACGCCTATCGGTGATCGTCGATCGCCGGTGATCATCAAGGGTTCGCCGGCGACTATCCGGGCAAGCTTCATTCCATTCAGCGTTCACGTTCGAGGCGGCACCAGCTTTCGGCTTACTGCCTGCACTGAAAGTTCTATCCGGTTCGCCACGCCTACCTTCCGCATCAGTCGTCCTACATGCGCCTTGACTGTGATCAGGTCGATGCCCATCTCCTCGGCGATCGACCGGTTTGGATGTCCCGCCACCAGCAGCCGCAGCACTTCTGCCTCGCGGTTGGTAATCTTCAACTCCCCTACGGTTCGCTCCCGGGAGGCGTCACGGGCAGGTGCTTCCAACAGCTTGGCGAGCACTTTACGGGGCGCCCACACGGACCCATCCTGCACAATCTCGATCGCGAGCCGAATTTCACTCTCTTTCGCCGTATGCGCGAGGTAGCCCTTCGCGCCGGCTCCAATGATGCGCTGTATATGCGCGTGGTCCTCCTCGAGCCCAAGCACAATCAGCTTCACCTGCGGCCGCGCCCTAAGGAACATGGCCAGCAGCTCAAAGACGTGATCGACGCACGCTGAGTCCACCAGGATCAGCGACACGCCCGCATCGTCCAGCACACCCGGGATCGAGAGCGGCACAATCTCCACCGCGCCATCGCCGGAAAACATTGTTTCAAGCCCAAGGACGCGCATCGGATCGGTCGCGACCAGCCCAATGCGCAGACGTCCCTCTCGCCCGTCGTCTTTCATCTGCTCGAAGCCTCTTTGCTCTGCGTCGTTCTTTAAGTAGGCCTTCGGAAGTGCGGAGATCCTGCCTCTATCCCCTACAACTTCGGCAAAACGATTCCCTGCTGGTTCTGATACTTCCCTTTCCGATCGGCGTAGCTGACTTCGCACACTTCGTCGGACTGGAAGAAAAGAATCTGGCACAAGCCTTCGTTGGCGTACACCCGCGCGGGCAGGGGCGTTGTGTTCGAGATTTCAAGCGTCACAAACCCCTCCCATTCGGGCTCGAACGGGGTCACATTGACGATAATCCCGCACCGCGCATACGTGCTTTTGCCTACGCAGATCGTCAGCACATCCCGCGGAATCTTGAAATATTCGATCGACCGCGCCAGTGCGAACGAGTTCGGCGGAACGATTACGCTTTCCTGCTGCACGGTCACGAAGGAGCGCTCATCGAAGGCCTTGGGATCGATAATGGCGCTGTTCACATTGGTAAAGATCTTGAACTCATCCGACACCCGCAGGTCATACCCGTAGGACGACAGCCCGTACGAGATCACACCCGCGCTCACCTGTTTCTCGCTGAACGGTGCAATCATTCCATGCTCGAGCGCCTGCTTGCGAATCCAACGGTCACTTTTTATCGCCACTCTGGTCCACACCCCTTCGGTAACACGATTCGAAGTTCCCTATTTCCTGCAAAGGGAGTAACTTCGGTACAACATACCGCATCTACTCTTGGATCATTAGATTCTTCATCTTACGGCAGCGTTCTTTCGTTGACAATCTTGTATCTTATTTCTACCATCACGTTATCTCTAACCGGGTCGGTTCCAGTTCCTAATAAAAATACAGCCCAAGGACGGCGGCAAATGATTAAGCAGGATCTTATACAACGCGTGGTTGAGCGCACCGGCCTGCCCAGGACGAAAGCGGAATCTGCCGTCGATGCCATCTTCGAAAGCATGAAGCAGACCTTGATCGCCGGCGATCGCATCGAACTGCGCGGATTCGGCGTCTTCACCGTCAAGCCCCGTAAAACCGGCATAGGACGCAACCCTCGCACCGGCGCAGAAGTCACCATTGCCCCGGGCAAAGCCGTACGCTTCAAGCCCGGCAAAGAACTTCACCTCCTGAACTAAGCGTCTTAACCTGTTCTCACCAAGGGTCCTGCTCCCGCCGAGTTCCACTACGCGGGACCTGTTTCCACCCACTCCTTCTCTTCGCGTCACATCAGATGCACCGCATCCACATCGACCATCAGGTTGCGTCGTGCGATCCCCTGCGCATCCGCGAATGCCAGCATCCGGCGTAGCGCCTCGCCAAGGGCCTGCCTGCGCTCCGCCTTGAGGACGATGTGGTAACGGTAAATCCTCTTCAGCCGCACGATCGGTGCCGCCGCCGGACCAAGCACACGCACCTTGTCCAGCCGCTGCTGCTGAAACCACTTACCCAGCGTCTCCGACCACCCTGCAGCTTCCTCCAGCTTCTCGCTTTGGACCATCACATTTGCGAGGACGGCGTAGGGCGGATAATGCATCCACCGTCTGTACTGCATCTCTTTCGCCACAAATCCCGGATAGTCGTGCATTGCCGCAAACTGGATGGCGTAGTGGTCCGGATGATACGTCTGGACCAGCACCGTCCCCGGCAATTCGCCCCGGCCCGCCCGCCCCGAAACCTGGGTCAGCAATTGAAAAACCCGCTCCGCCGCGCGGAAATCCGGCAGGCCCAACTGGAAGTCCGCGCCCACAACACCCACCAGCGTCACTCCATGAATGTCATGTCCTTTCGCGATCATTTGGGTTCCCACCAGCAGGTTGATCTCGCCCCCATGCAGGCGCGCCAGCAGACGCTCCATGTCTGAGCGGCCACGTACGGTATCCCGATCCATCCTGCCAATCCGCGCCGCCGGAAACAGCTCCTTCAGCCTTTCCTCCCCCTGCTGTGAGCCCACGCCGAGGAAATAGAGGTGCTCGCTTTCGCACTTTGGACACTTCGCCGGAACCGCTCGCCGAAACCCGCAGTAGTGACATTCCAGCCTCTGTCCGGGGCGCGCCACTGCATCGCCGTTCTCCACCCGCTTGTGATACGTCATCGAGATTGCGCAGTTCTCGCATTCAATCTTCTCTCCGCAACTTCGGCACATCACGGTCGACGAGTAGCCGCGGCGGTTGAGCAGCAGAATTACCTGCTCCCCGCGGTCAAGCGTCCCCTGCGTCTGCTCCACCAGCCGCCGCGAAAAAATCTGCTCTTGTCCGGTCTCGCGAAACTCCTCGCGCATATCCACCAACTCGACCTCGGGCAACGGCCGGTCCATGACTCGGGCCCGCATCTCCAACCGCGCATACCGTCCGCGCTCTGCATTCGCCCAGCTCTCGAGCGAGGGCGTCGCCGAGCCCAGCACCACCACGGCATCGTTGAACTTCGCCCGCATGACCGCCACATCCCGACCGTGATACCGCGGCGTCTCTTCCTGCTTGTAACTCGAGTCATGCTCTTCATCGACGATGATCAGCCCCAGGTTCACCATCGGCGCAAACACGGCTGACCGTGTGCCTACGACAATTCTTGCTTCTCCCCTGCGTATTCTGTGCCACTGCTCTGCGCGCTCATCGGGGGTCAACTGCGAATGCAGAAGCGCCACCTCACCGCCAAACGCCGCGAACATCTGCGCCGCCATGGCAGGCGTCAGCCCGATCTCCGGCACCAGAAGCAGCGCCGACCTGCCCGCGTCTAACGCACGACGCATGGCAGCAAGATAGACCGAAGTCTTCCCCGACCCCGTAATCCCGTACAGCAGATGCGGCCGAAATCCTCCCTTTTCCATTGCCGCCACAATGGTGCTCAACGCCTCCATCTGCGCCTCGTTCAACGCATGCTCATGTGCGTGCTTCTTTCCCTCTGTTCCAACTCCGCCCAGGTGGAATGCTTCCGCCACCTCCTCCACCCGCACCAGCCTGCGCTTCACCAGTGTCGCCAGCGTAGACTCCGGGACACCCGCCCGCGCCAGGCTCGCTCGCAACTCCCGAACTCGCATTCGCCCACCGACAGAGGCGAGCTCCGCCATTACAGCAAGCTGGTTCTCGTTTAAACGCGGCAACCTTCGCGCCGCAAAGCCAAGCGTGTCGGCCTGCTGGGACTGCTGTGCGTTCAAGGACAACGTGTCATCCTGAGCCGAGTCGTGCGTCGTCTCCCCGCGAGGGGCAGTGTCGGCCTGGCTGCCTTGAGTTTGCGGAAAACATGTGTATTCCTCTTCCGCTATCTCTACCTCGTCGTCTGCCCGTCCTTTACTTTCTTCTTCCTCTTCCCTGCCGCCTGCGATCACGGCGACCTTCTCCGTTCGTCGCGCGTCCCGTTCCTCGGCCACCGCCTCTCGCGTCAGCCACTTCTTTCTGACCATTCCCTCCAGCAAACTTTTGCTCGCCCCCGTCGCCGAACGCAGCGCCCCGATCTTGGCCGGCTCCCCTCCCTCCAGGTAGTTCAATACCGCGTACTCACGGTTCTGCTCTTCTACTGTGAGCTTCGAGCGCCGGGACGAACCTTTCGCAGCCCCTTCATAGAGCACCCTCCGCCCCGCCTCGGCAATCCGGTACACCGAATGCCGCCTAACCTCCGCACCCAACGGCAGCATGCCCCGCAGCACCTCGCCCAGGGGAGCCACGTAGTAGGAAGCGATCCACGCCGCCAACTTCATCAACTCTTCCGGCAGCAGCGCCGCATCATCAAGCACCTGCTGCACCGGCTTGATCTCAAACTCCTCCACCGGCGCATCCTCATGCACCCGCACCACCACGCCCATCAGCCTTTGCCCGCTGAACGGTACCAGCACCCGCGCCCCCACCACGGGCACCTGCCCATCCAACGCATAGGTAAACACCTGGTCCAAGGGCACCGGCAGCGCGACATCGCAATACAACGCCATCTCTCCAGCTTAACGGAAGCAGACTCCGGATGTTCCTCTGCTGCTAAGCTTGCCGTCGCCTGTCTGCGCGCCGTCCCCGAAGGAGAGCTGCTTCGCCGAGCAGTGGCCGCCCTCTCAAATTTAGAGCGCGGCCTGAAAACTCATGCAT
The DNA here is from genome assembly GCA_030853485.1 of Acidobacteriota bacterium. GTDB lineage: Bacteria > Acidobacteriota > Terriglobia > Terriglobales > Acidobacteriaceae > Edaphobacter. Next base: position 16,883 of record JALYVA010000157.1, on the reverse strand, counting down.
GCACTTGACCCTCGCGTGAACCGCCCGAGAAGATGTAGCGGTCTGCGCGCGCAGCTTAGGGAAGGCTGCATCTGACATAGTTCAAGACTGAAGTCGCCTTCGACCGGCAGATAAATTGAGATCGCGTACGAAAGAAGTGACCGCATGAATAAAGCCTTTCTCCTCGCTGGACTGCTCACGTTCTCGCTTCTGGGCTGCAAGCCGCCGACGCAGACACCCGAAACCCGGAGCGCTCCCCATCGGCAAAGCTCGAACCGTGAACCCGCCGCCGCCAGCCAGCCGTTCGACTTCTACCTTCTCAACCTCAGTTGGTCCCCCGAGTTCTGCCACTCCCACCCCAACGCCCGGGAATGTGACCTGCACGCAGCCTTCGTCCTCCATGGCTTCTGGCCGCAGAATAACGACGGCACCTATCCTCAGCAATGCACAGACGCTCCCGGCCCTGCCAATCCCGCAGCCTACAGCGACATCTATCCCGACGCGGGTCTCCTCGAGCACGAGTGGCGCACCCACGGCACCTGCTCCGGCCTCTCTCCCGATAGCTTCTTCACCCTCGCCCGAACCGCGAGCCACAGCGTAGCCATCCCGCCCTCGCTCGCGCAACTCGACCACCAGATATCGCTAGCTCTCGCCGAGATTCTTCAACTCTTTACCCAGGCCAACCCCAACCTGTCCACTTCGAGCCTGGCCCTGAGGTGCGGCAACAACTATCTGACCGCCATCGAAGTCTGCCTCGACAGATCCGCCCACCCCATCGCTTGCGGCCCTATTCGGTCCTGCCGAGCCAACGCGGTCCGCATCACTCCACCCTGATGGCTTCTTCGTACCGGTCTTTCGGGTTATCTTCACCGAAGTCGGTCCGCTGCTGTATCTGTTTTGATATTGCCGCTTAATCGCCCTCGCAAACAGATCGATCGCGCACACAGCCGATAACCCTGGTGGCCCCTATGCTCGCGTCGGCGACTTCAGCCCCAACTCCGTCATCACCATCTGCAGGTCCTTCCAGGCCTCACCCTTTTGCCTGGGGTCGCGCAGCAGAAACGCTGGATGATACGTCACCGCCAGCTTCGCTCCCCGGCACTCATGCCACCGTCCACGCAGCGAGCTCAGCGACTGCTTCAGCCCCAGCAGATACATCGCGGCCGTAGCCCCCAACGCCACCACCACCTGGGGCTGCACTACGTCAATCTGCCGGAGCAGAAAGGGGTCGCACGTCTGAGCTTCCGCGGGCTCAGGAACGCGGTTGCCCGGCGGCCTGCACTTCACGATGTTCGCGATGTACACCTCGTCGCGCTTCAACCCCATCGCCTGGATCATGTTATTCAGCAGCTGTCCGGCCTTGCCTACAAACGGCACGCCCGAGACGTCCTCATCCGCGCCCGGACCTTCGCCGACGAACATCAACCGCGCGTTCGCATCGCCATCGCCGAACACGATGGAACGCCGACCTGCATACGCCAGCGGACAGCGCGTACAGTCGCCAATCTCATGCTGTATTGCGGACAGCGCATCGCCTTTGCCGCCCGCAGCCACCCGTACCTCGGGGAGCGGAGCAAGGTCGCTGAAACTTATTAAATTTGGAATGGGAGGTTCCAGGAAAGCTGGTCTGTCTGCAACCGGGCCTTCTTCCTGACCAGCATCCGGAGCTGGCAATGGGTTCGGAGCGCGTGACAAGGAAGCGTCAGAAGGAATACTCGAAGGAGAAGGAGCATCGGCATACACAGGCTCGCCGTGACGGTAGAAATCATGGACGCCCAGGTCGCGCAGGTAGTCTACATACGCCTGCAACTGCCGCATCGCCTCGCTCGAACCTGCATCGGCCGCCATGGCTCTATCCTACCGCGTCGGGCATGCGGCTTCCGATACCCTCGAAGTCTGAAGTCTTGCGGGTCGTCCGGCGAACGCGGGATTCAGGACAGCGGAAGATCCAGCACAGGCTCGACCACACGCTTCGGCAGCACGAATTTGACGTGCCCCTGCTTGATCTCATCCTGCGCCACGCGGCAAGCCTTCATCGATTTGGCAACGATCAACGGAGAGGCCCCGGACTGCAACTGCCGCGCCCGTCGCGCCGCACCTTTCACCAGGCTGTACTTGTTGTGCAAAGCATCTTCGATTGTCATGCATCTCACCCCGTGTCTGAAGTTATATCCCAGCCTGCGGAAATGCCCTACACAAATCGCGGTGGATATCAGGGCCCTAATCACAAAATGTTTCGAGCGCTGCCTTGAGTTTCGGGGATGCGGTGTCTGTCCGGCAGCTCGAAGCGACCGCTTGCACCTCATCCCGCTCGCCACGCTCGCACAGCACGATGGCCCGCATCTCGCCCACCGCCTGGTCCAGAACATCGTTCACCAGCGCGTACTTGTAGCTCCGAATCTGCTTCAACTCGTTCCTTGCCTCGGCCAGGCGCTTGCCAATCACGTCTTCCGAAGTCACATGCTCCGCGAGACTTCGATGGCGCAAACGCATCTCCAGCACCTGCGGGCTGGGCGGCAGGATGAAGATAGAGGCTGCCTCCGGAAGCTTTTCCATCACCTGCACCGCGCCTTGCACATCGATGTCCAGCAGCAAGTCCCTGCCCGCATCGGCCGCATGCTGCAGCGCCGAGACCCCTGTGCCGTAGTAGTTGCCGAAGACCTCCGCCCACTCCAGGAAGTCGCCAGCCCGAATCATTTCCTCGAACTGCTCGCGGCTGGTGAAGTGGTACTCTCGCCCGTCCTCCTCAGATCCACGTGGGGCTCGCGTCGTATACGAAATGGAGAAGTCCAGCCCCTCGACCAACGTACGCAGCATACTCACCAACGTAGATTTGCCCGAACCGGAAGGCGCCGAAATAATAAAAAGTATGCCCGCCATGAGCCTCAAAAATTACAGGTATGTGATCTCTGCCCCAGTGTAACAAGCGCGCTGACAGCCTCAATTTGCTTTGTTTGGCAGTCACTCCAGGTTCTGCACCTGCTCCCGCGCTTTTTCGATCTCCGCCTTCATCTCCAGTCCAAGCTCGGTAATGCGAAGCCCGTTGTCGCCCGCGGCTCCGCTGGTCTTTGAAAGCATCGTGTTCGCCTCGCGGTTCAGCTCCTGCAGCAGAAAGTCGAGTCGTTTCCCTACTTCTCCGCCTTCCTCGAGCATTGCCACAAACCGCTCCGCGTGCGTTCGCAGCCGGACAATCTCCTCCTCGACATCGCTCTTTTCCGCCAGCACCGCAGCCTCAGCGAGCAGACGCTCCTCACCCACAGGGACGCCCTGCGTCAGCTCCAGCAGCCGCCCTCGCAATCTCTCGAACTGCACCTCGCGCACACCGCTGCGCAATGCCGCCATCTCCTCGGCGAAACCCTGCAGCCGCGCCATCGAACTACGCAGCTCCGCCGCCAGCGCAGAACCCTCCTGCAATCTTCCCTCGTTCAGCATCTCCACCAGGGGTCCAATCTGCGCCAGCACCGCGGCATCCAGACCCTCGACCCAGCCTGCCGCCGCGCCTGCCTCTGCACTCATCACCCCTGGAATCCGAAGCAATGCATTCAGGTCCGGCTCACCCGTCACGCCATTCATCACGGCGGCCTTGCGGAAAGCCGACACGTACGCCTCGAGCAACCCCACGTTCAGCTGCACCTCCGAAGCCGCTCGCCGCTCCAGTTGCAGCGTCACCTCAACGTGACCACGCTTCAGGTTCTGTTTCAGCGCCAGCCGCATCTGGACCTCCAACGCATCGCAGAATGATGGCAGACGCAAATGTAAGTCCAGAAAACGGTGATTGACACTCTTGATCGCCAAGGTAAATGCCGAGCCATCGCCGGCAGATCCGCGCACACTTGCATATCCCGTCATCGAATAAATTCCGCTCACGCAATCCCCTCCAACCCTGCTGCAGCCGCAACCTCAACACCCGGCGACCGCCCTACCGCATCTTCACTGAACTGGATGTCGTACAGCCGCCGATACATGCCGGAGTGCTGCATCAACTCCTCATGCGTGCCCATTTCTGTAATCTTTCCGTGCTCGATGACCGCAATTCGCGTCGCTCGTCTCACCGTTGACAGCCGATGCGCAATCACAAATACGGTACGCCCTTGCATCAGGTTTGCGAGCGCCGCCTGCACATACTGTTCGCTCTCCATGTCGAGCGCCGAGGTGGCCTCGTCCAGAATCAAGATCGGCGCATTCCTCAGGATGGCACGCGCGATGGCCAGCCTCTGCCGCTCTCCACCGCTCAGTCTCGTGCCTTTCTCGCCGATTTTGGTGTTGTACCCATCCGGCATTTTGAGGATGAACTCATGCGCAAGCGCCATGCGCGCCGCCTCCTGCACTTTCTCGAGCGGCACATCGGGCTGGCCGTATGCGATGTTGTTCCGAACCGTATCGTTGAACAGAACCGTCTCCTGGGTCACCTTACCGATCTGCTCGCGTAAGGATGCAATCGTCACATCGCGCAGGTCATATCCATCAATCAGGATGCGACCTTCATTCACATCGAAAAAACGCGGAATCAGGTTCACCAGCGAAGACTTTCCCGCTCCGCTCGGCCCCACCAACGCAATCACCTCGCCCGGCTGCACGGAAAGGTCGATGCCGCAGAGCACCTGCTTCACCTCTCCATCGCTCTCATAGGCAAAGCCGACGCTTTCAAAGACGATCCCTTTGCGAAAGTCCTTCAGCACATGGGCACGTTTCTTTTCCTGGACATCATCCTGGGCATCCATGAACTTGAAGATGTCCTCGCTCGCTCCCAATGCCTGCTGGAAGTTGTTGTAAAAAGCCGCAAACTTCCGCACCGGATCATATAGCGTAAATACCGCAATCAGGAATGTGATGAACGACCCCGCCGTCATCTGCTTCTGCTGAATGCTGATCCGTCCTAGAAGCAGAAGCAGCGCTATGGCGATCGACGCGATCAGGTCCATCAGCGGCGAACTGATCGCCTGCACGCTCACCGACCGCAGGTTCGCATCGAACAGCCTTCGCGCCGCCCGGCGAAAGCGGTTCATCTCCCATAGTTCCATCCCGAACGCCTTCACAATCCGATTGCCCGTAATCGTTTCGTGCAGGATGTTCTGAATCTCCGCCAGTTTGTCCTGCCCTCGGCGCGTAGTCTGCCGCACCCGCCGCCCAATTCTTCGCGCCGACAGAATCACGACCGGCACAAACAACAGCAGCACCCAGGCAAGCTTGCCACCGACGATCACAACCGCAACTGCGGTGAATACAAGCGTGAAAAATTGCTGCAGGAAATCGCTTAGTACGCTCGACATGGCGAATTGCACTTTTTCAATGTCGTTGATCAGAGTCGAAAGCAGCGTGCCTGTCGTATGCTTTTGAAAAAAGCCGACAGACCGGCGCAACACGGCGTTGTAGAGATCGTTCCGCAGATCCGTGATCATGCCGAACCCGGCACGGTTCACCAGATACGTGCCGCCGTAGTCACACACCGATTTCAGAAATGCCGACCCCACCAGCGCAACCGCCACGACGGTCCAGGCGTTATGAAAATAGTTTGGTAAGAATCGCTGCAGGTTCAGCACATGATCGGTGTGTGGAATGCGGAAGACCAGCACCAGTCCCGGCGGGGCTCCGGGACTCAAAACATTGTCGAAGATCGGCTTCACCAGAAGAATGCGGAACGCGGCCATTCCGCCGACGATTGCCATCAGCACCACGGAAACAAGCGAGTAGAGCAGGTAGGGCCGTACATACAGCAGCAATCGCCAGATGCGCCTCAAGCCGCCACACTCCCGTTCGCGTTCTTCGTGCTGCGCATGTCTCTATTCTAGTGTGCGGAGCGCGTGGATGCAGCTTACTTCGGCATATCGCGATGCGCGGTCTTCACGTGATACCCCGCTTCTGCAAGCCGCCGTTTCATCTCTTCCGCGATAAACACGGAGCGATGCTGCCCGCCCGTGCACCCGAAGGCCACCGTCAGGTAGCTCTTCCCTTCCTTGATGTAGTGAGGAAGAAGGAAGGTCAGCATCTCCGCCGTCTTGTCCAGAAACTCCTTCGTCTGCGGGAACTGCAGCACATACCTGGCCACCTTGGGATCTTTGCCGGTCAGCTTGCGGAACTCCGGAACGAAATGGGGGTTTGGCAGAAAACGCACATCGAACACAAGATCCGCCTCGGCCGGCACACCATTCTTGAAACCAAAACTGTTGGACGAGATCATCAGGCTCTGATCGCCCGCTTCGCGCTCAAACTGCGAGTTGATGTGCGCCCGCAGCTCGTGCACGTTGAACTTTGTCGTGTCGAGCACGATGTCTGCCACGTTGCGAATCGGGTCGAGCCGTTTTCGTTCCGCCCGAATCGACTTCACCACCGTCTCGCTTCGCCCGAGCGGATGCGGCCGTCGCGTCTCGGAGAACCGGCGCACCAGCGCTTCGTCGCTCGCCTCCAGAAAAACCACACGAGTCGGCAGCACCTTGCGAACCTTTTTCAGGATTGCCGGAAATCGGTCCAGCCTCATGCCCTCGCGAACATCGACCACCAGCGCCGCGCGTTCAATCTCCGCCGACTGGCGCACCAGATCCGCAAAACGCGACACAAGCTCCAGCGGCAGATTGTCGACCGAATAGAATCCAAGGTCCTCGAACGCCTTAAGCGCGGAAAGTTTGCCCGACCCTGAAAGTCCAGTCAGAATCACCAGCTCGGCCGGATGCAGCGTCGCTGGAGTCCGCTTGGTCCGCTTCGCCTCCACCTTTCTGCGCTCTTTCCCCACCTGCCCGCCTGTCATCTTCAAGTTTTAGAATCTCCAGCACCCCATGTTACGGTATCTCGATCAGTTCCATTTTTCCATCGCGCTTGCGGCACAACACCATTGCCTGCCCCTGATGATCGCGAAACACGAACACGTCCCGGTCGCGAAAGGCCGCTTCCTTCACCGCCTCCTCGAGCGACATGGGACGAAGTGCAATGCCTTCCGTCGAACGCACCACGTGCGGCTCCGGCAAGGGCGAGCGGGAAGGAAAAGAATGCACCAGCATTGGCACCGCCTTGCGTCCCACACTGCTTCTGCTGACAACCTTGACCGCGGCAACCTTCTTCGCCGTCGCAGACACACTCTGATCCGCTCCGTTGCCCTTCACGTCCACCTTGGGATGCCGCTTGATCGTACCGAATCTTTTTTTGTGGCGAATCGCCTGTTGTTCGAGCTTCGCCAGAGCATCGCGCAACGCGGCCTCCATCTCGGCCGCCTCGCAACTGGCCACCAGCTTCTGGTGCCTGGTCTGCACGGTCACCTCGGCATTGTGCCGATACTTGTCCTTGCACAGAATCACATGCACGTTGGCCGAGTCGCCGAGGATCTTCGCGATGCGTGCCAGGCCTGCTTCGGCCTGCAACTTCAGCTTCTTGGTTACCGTGGTCTGCCTGCCGGTGTACTCGACATCCATCTGCTCACCTCAGTCCAAGCAGTCTACCGCAGTGCCAACATTAAACGAGCAGCAGACGAGCTTCTTCAGCGAACGCGACGTTGGTGTGTGCTCGGAATCTGCATATCTTCTCGATACTTCGCCACCGTCCTGCGCGTTACCTGGATCCCCTGCCGCTGCAACTCGGCCGCGAGCTGATCGTCTGTCAGAGGCTTGCGTTCGTCCTCTTCTTCAATCAGCTTCTTCACCTTGCGCTTCAAAAGCACCAGCGGCAGGTCTCCGCCCTCAGGTCCGTTCACGCCCTCTGAGAAGAAAAACCGCAGCTCGAACACGCCCTGGGACGTATGCACATATTTGTTCGCGACCGCGCGGCTCACCGTCGAAGGATGCACCCCGATCTCCTCAGCCACTTCCTTGATCATCATCGGCTTGAGCGCATTCACCCCATGCTCCAGGAACTCCGTCTGCCGGCGCACAATCACCTCGCAGGTCTTCACGATCGTGTTCTTCCTCTGCTCGATATTCCGCAGCAGCTGAATGGCCGACTTGTACCGCTCCTTGACGTACTCCTTAACGTCCTTTTCGGTCTGTTTCAGCTGCAGCATCTTGCGGTAGCCCTGGTTCAGACGCAGCGTGGGCATGTCCTCTTCGTTCACCACGACCACATATTGGTCATCCCGTTTTACAAATGCAACATCGGGTTCAATCAGCCTTGTCTCCGATTGGTTATAGCGCTGCCCTGGACGCGGATCGAGCGTGCGAATGAACTCCACCGCGGCATTCACCTGATCCGGGGTCCGGCCGCAGCTCCGGGTGAGTTCGCGCATATCCTTCTTCTGCAGCAGAGCCAGGCAATGTGTCACCACGTGACAGGCAATGCTGAATACGTCCTCCCGGGCTGAATCATCGGCGAGCGGGGCCTGCTCACTCACACCGTCCAGGGGAAAACGATCGTTCGCGAAGTCCTCCGCCCGCCGCGCCGCAACCATCTCCCTGCGCCGCAGCACAATTGCCGCCTCGCCCTGCTGTGCCGCGATCTGAATCAGAAGGCATTCCCGCAGATCGCGCGCTGCGACACCGACGGGGTCAAGAAAGTTCACAATGCCTCGAGCCTCTCCGACGGCCTGTAAAGCTATTGCCCTGTCTTCATCCTGTTCTGCGGCGTTCGCGGCAATTTGGACGGTCTGCTCAGGCTCGTCTGCGTCTGCATCTTCCACTTCCCGCGCTTCATTCCAGCGCAGCATCGGCTTGCCTTTCACTCCGCGCTCGAACGGAATCGGCTCAGGCCGGGCTGGAGCATCCGAACCAAGAAGCAGCTCAGCTAGTTCCTCATCCGTTGCCGTCAGGTATCCATTTTCATTTAGATTGCCAACCACCAGTTCGGCGGCGGCGGCTACCTCCGGTCGCAGCGTCAGCGAACCCAGTTGCCACGCAAGGTGATCGCTCAGCGTACTCGGCTGTGAGAGAAAGTTTTCGAATGAAGGCTTGTCGTACTCTTCGAAATTCGACGCCGTGCGGAAACCGGGATCGAGGTAGTCCTGGAAGTAGCTTCCGAAATCGATCTCGTCAAAAGGATCTTTCTCGACCTTCTCATTCTCCGCCGCAACGTCTTCCGCGGAGCGTTCCCGATCACCCTCAAGACCCGCCCGCTCCTCGAGCGATACGGCAGTCTCTTCCAGCTCTTCCAACACCGGATTCTCCACCATCTCGGTGTTGATCATCTCCTTGAGCTCAAGCTTGTTCAGAGCGAGCACGCTGACCATCTGCACCAGGCCAGGGGTCAACACCTGCCTTTGCGAGACTTTCAGGTTCAGCTTCGGTTGCAGCAACACGTTAACCTCTCATCGGCTCGTACTTACTTTGTCGTGGGTAGACCATTTAGCGCTCCTCAGCCCTTTCGGCTTGAAGCGTTCCGCAAACGAAGCGCCAAATCCGGCTTGGCCACAGTCTACACGGCCTTCTACCTTCTGGCTGTAAGTCTAACTCTGCCCGCGGGAACATCCGCTGCATCCATAGCAACCCGCGATTACAACCGAAGTTGTATGCTCAACCCATGGAGAAGTTTTCTCCGAGATAGATCCTCCTCACTTCGGGATCGCGGCCCAGTTCTCCAGGCGTTCCATGCCGAAAAATCTTGCCTTCCGCAATGATGTACGCGCGATCCGTCACTGAAAGCGTCTCGCGGACATTGTGGTCTGTGATCAACACGCCGATTCCGCTCTTCTTCAAACCGAAGATGATCTCCTGCAGATCGAGCACCGCAATCGGATCGATGCCCGAAAATGGTTCATCCAACAAGATGAATGCGGGCTCGATCGCAAGGCAACGCGCGATCTCCACTCGCCTGCGCTCGCCGCCGCTCAACGCATAGCCTCGCGTCTTGCGCACATGGCCCAGGTTCAATTGCTCGATCAACTTTTCGGTGCGCGTGCGGCGGCTTTCCCAGCTCAGCTGCTGCGCCTCCAGCACTGCAAGGATGTTGTCCTGCACCGTGAGCTTACGAAACACCGAAGGCTCCTGCGGCAGGTAGCTGATGCCATAGTTCCGCGCCCGCAGATACATCGGCAACCGGCTGATGTCGTGTCCATCCGCCAGGACTCTGCCGGAATCGGGCCGCACCAGCCCGACGATCATGTAGAAGCTCGTCGTCTTTCCCGCGCCGTTCGGTCCAAGCAGCCCCACCACCTCGCCCTGCTCAATCGACAGGTTCACGCCCTTGACCACCTGCCGGCCTCCGTATGATTTGCCGATCTCCTCCGTGGATAGCGTCTTCATTTCCTGTTCTTCACCCGAGTCTCCGTGCGCACCCGCTCCCCCGCACCGCTTCCTCCATTAGAAATCACGATGCTGTCGCCACCGGCGTGAAATTGCAGCGATGTGCCCGACACGGTCCCTCGCTGATCGTCGATCACTTTCGGCAAAACCTCCGGCGTGCCTGTCAGTACAAACATGCCGTCGCTTGCCGTGTACACCACACGTGCGCCGGTCGCGCGACGCCCCGCCTGCTCAAGCGCAACCCCTCCGCTCGCCACGATCCGCTCCACGCTTCCTCCCAGAAAGTTGTCCGACGTGCCGGGCTTGATACGACTGTTCGCCCCCGCAGCATTTCCCAACGGCGCAGCCATCAAATAGACTTCCGCCTGCTGCCCTCGCATCTCTCCGCCGGTACTCTGCACCTCAACGCCGCCGGTAAAATCTGCCCTCCGTGCTTCATCCGCATACGCCAGTTCGCGGCTCTCTACCCGAATCACCTCCGTCTTGCCGCCAGCGGCCGGAGCGTCCGCGGCAGAATGCTCCCCAGTCTTCTTCGCGCCTCTGTTTCCGCTCGACAGCACCGTACGCACGGGCATTCCCGTATCTAGCCCACTGCCATGCGCCAGAAGCCTCTTCTGCTTCTGATTCAGCTGCAGCACCGGAGCGTCCACCTGCGACGTTCCCTGCCAAAGCCGCGCCGGGACTTCGCGTGTGCCATAAAATGTGGCTGTCTGCGTGCCCCGATTCATCTCAGCCCTCGCCGCAAGCACATGCACGGGCTCGGCCGCACTCCCCCCCTGGGTATACGCCACCTTCACCGAGCCATCCGCCGCAACGTCTCCGCTCTGCTGCTCCGACACTACTCTGTCCGCCCGCAGCACACTCTCTCCATCGCTCACCACTACGCTCCCCGTCAACGTGGTGCGATCGTGTTCTCCGTCATAAAAAGCTTTGTCGGCAGTCGCACGCTCCTCTACCGGCGCACCCGCATCCCCGGGCCTCTTCACGGCGAGCTTACTCATGACGACGTGTCCCTGCTCCAGTGCGTCCGAAATCTCATCCCTCTCCTGTCCACCGAGGCCACTGTGGCTACGATCTTCAGTGCGGTTCGTCATCCCTTCAGCACCGGACGCCGACCGCTTGAAGTGAGCCACCAGTGAGTCCGCCGAAGTCGTTGTGGCAACACCCTTCGCGTCCACCCGGTGCAACATGGCACGACCGTTTCCATGCACCTCCGCGACGTGGTCTCTCCCCTGCATCTCGATGAGATGAGCGGCAAGAACATCTGCCGCAAGATCGCTGGTCACGGGGCTGTTCTTGTCAGCTTTCGCCGGAAAGGTACTCATTTTCAACTTCGCATTTCCACTCGCCTTCGCATCCTGCAGGTGGGCCGTGCCCGCCGCACCGGTAGCGAGCACAAGCTCCGCCGTCGCCCCCTGCAACGCCCGTTCACTCCATGGCGCCCCCTGCGAAGCTCTGACCCGCTCCCGCAGATGCACCGCGCCGGACATTGCCACCCGCTCCGGCCGCCCCGCCGCATCGAACGCCACCCGTCCCTCGGCGGCTTCTCCCTGCGCCTCTCGCAATAGATCCTCCGACGAGTACCGCACCCCACCCGACAACGTCGCCGACCGTGGCTGATTGCCCTCACTCAGAATCATCTCTGCCCGGGGAGCTGACACTTTTCCTCCATCCCCATCTGTCAGGATCACCTCGCCGTCAGCCTCCACCCGCTCCGCAGACCCATCCTTTCGCACATGCATCACCACATGCTGTCCCTGCGCGGTCTGCGTCCCCCGGTGCCTGGTCCCGCCCGCCCCGTTTCCGGACTCTCCCACGGCCACATACTTCGCCTGCGTCAGCACCACCTTCTGGTCGGGCCGGTCCAGCTCAGCTCGCGTGGCCGTCAACACCACAGGCCTGTCATGCTCGAGCCCGTTCATCTTCACCTGCGAATGCAGCACCACCACACCGGTGTCCGAGCTGTAGTCTGCCCCCACTGCATGCCCCGTCATGCCGCCCGACTCAAACTCGATCTCATTCTCCGTCGCGGCCACACCCAGCTTCCGCAGAAACACCAGCCCACTCGTCGTGACATGAATCAGCCGCGCGTCTTTCACCTCGGTCGATCCACCCGGCCCATGCAAGTCCTTGCCCGCCGCGTAGTCCATCTTCTTGTTCGCGTTCGCGGCCTCCGGCGCCTGCAGGTCGATATGCACCTCTCCCACGGCGCGTATCACCTCCGTCTTCTGGTCATACTCAAACTCGTTGCCGTAGATGCGGTCGTCGCGATCGTTGTTGCGCCCATACAGCACGATTCCCACATCGTGCAGCGTCACCTTGCCATCCAGTCGCTCCACCGCCTTCGCCGCGTGAATCGTATACACCGTGCGACCCTGCACCGACTGCGAAAGCGTGTAACCGTTGGTCTCCCGACGAATATCCACTCCCAGCTTTTTGGGCAGGTCACGAAAGAAGCGGTGCGCGCGGTACCGTGCATACCCCAGAAAGCCGGCGATGACCAGCACCAGAAGGCAGGCACCCGCCAATAACCAGACCCGCAGCCGCTCGACCGTTACCTTCATTCCCCTTTATCTTCTCACCCGCCACTGTCTGAGCCTCGAAACGATCTGCCGCTCCCTGGCTGGCAAGCCGGCAAGCTGCCTGCCGGTGCCTTCATGGTGGTTATCCATAAGCGGATCTGCTCTTGCCGTCACAGGTCTAAACTATTTCTATGGCCGATCAGCTTTACCTTAGCCTCTGGTTTCCGAACTTCCGTTTCGAATCACTTCCCGCCACACTCATTTCGGTGATGCGGCAGTTTGCCACCATCAGCGGGTCCTCCTTCCCCGAAGGCAAGCGCGTTGCGGCCGCCACGGCATACCCTCTCAGCTTCACCGAAGCCCCAGCCTATCAGCGCCTTTACGTCAATGACGGCCGCGCAGCAGAAGGCCGCGATACGGAAGCTGCGATTATTGAAAACGCCGTAGGGGAGGCCACCGAGCAGCTTCACGAAGACACCGCCTACGAGTTCGAGATGCGCTGGAAGCTTTGGGCCCCCGATGTTGAATCCACCGCACCCGTCAGCGATCTCGATCCGGACGGCGACACCTCCTACGGCTCTGTCGCTCTCGATCCCATCTGGCGCCAGCAGCCCTCTACCGTCCGCATCCTTGGCTTCGGGCCGCACTTCGACGATGCAAGCTTCGAGCAGAACGGCCACATCCGCATCGACTTCGGCCTCGATACGCCCTGGCTCGCCGAAACCCTCGAAGACGATCAGCTGGACGACGACGCGACCAAACACATCCAGGCGAACGTGGAAATGCTCCTCGCCTTCACTCTCCTTGTAGAAAAAAATTGCGGCATCAGCAGCCGCCTCCTTTGGACCGAGTCCGGCGAACTCCTCGCCCAGAAACTCATCGATCGCCTCCAGCGCGTCCACTAGGGGTCGTTCGACATAGAGCCGAGTTGTACATGGCTCAACTCTTCGGAAAGTGTCTCGTCTGAGCGGAACCCTGTCGCGGTTCGATCACCACAGACGCAGTCGAAGGACCTGCATTTTCGCTCGCGACAACTACCTCGACCTAACGCCAGGCACATGCCATGCGCACGACCTTATGCCGTGGGCAGGGCACCACCTGAAGACAGCTACATCGAATGTGTCTGCTACCGTCCAGATTGCTTATCCAGCCGTGACGATCTCAGAGAAGTCTGCGATCCCGGAGAAATCCCGGAGCACCGTCTCCAGCAGCGCCAGCCGGTTCGCTCGCAGCGCTTCATCCGGGGCCATCACCATCACTGCCTCGAAAAACGCATCCACCTGCGGCCGCAGCGTAGCAATCTGCTCCAGCGCCTCGGCGTACTTCCTCTCCAACCGCAGGACCTTCACGCGCTCTGCCAACTCCGCCGACCGCACCGCCAGCGCCTTCTCCGCCGCCTCGCTCAGCAGCGCAGGATTCACCTCAGAGTAGGCAGCAACTCCCTTCTCCCTGGCCTGCGAAAGGATGTTCTTCATCCGCTTGAACGCCGCCGACACCGCCGCAAAATCTCCCGTCTGTCCAGACGAAGCGTCGCGAATCACCCTCACCGCCTCCGCGCGCGCTACAGTATCCCGCACATCGTTCGACCCGGCCGCAAGGACTGCCTTGACGACGTCATATGCTTGCCCGCGGGCCTCGCGCAGATAGAACTCCAGCCGCTCCGCAAGAAAGGTCCTTACCTTCGCGACGACCGGGGCATCCGCTGTACCCACTGCGGCAATCTCATCCAACGGCAGCGGCAGCGCGACGCTACTCTCGGCCAGGATCTTCACAATCCCGTTGGCTGCCCGCCGGAGCGCAAACGGGTCTTTCGACCCGGTCGGTTCAAGTCCCAGGCCGAACATCCCGGCAATCGTATCCGTCTTATCCGCAATTGCCAGCAGCGCGCCCTCCACCGTCCGCGGCACTGAATCCTCCATCGACTGCGGCTTGTACTGGTCATACATCGCATCGCTCACAGCAGCCGGATAGCCCTGGGCACGTGCATACAGCCCGCCGACGATGCCTTGCAACTCCGTAAACTCCTTCACAAGCTCCGACGTAAGGTCCGCCTTGGCTAGCAACGACACCTTGTCCAATGCCGACGCGTCCACCGTGAGGCCACTCGCCGTCAATCGTTCCGCAAGCGACTTCGCGATCTTCCGCACCCGCTCCGTCTTCTCTGCGTAACTTCCCAAATCCTTCTGGAAGGTCACGTTCTCGAGCAGCTTCACACGCTCTTCCAGCGGCACTCGCTGGTCGAACTCCCAGAAGAACCGCGCATCGTTGAACCGCGCCCGCAGCACCCTCTCGTTCCCATGCCGGATAACCGCAAGCCCAGCCTCATCGGTCTCCGTGTTCAGCACTGCGAGGAAATGCGGCGCAAGCTTGCCGTCTTTGTCTTCGAAGGCGAAGTAGTTCTGATGGTCCCGCATCACCGTTACCAGCACCTCCTCCGGCAACGTAAGATACTCTGGCTCAAACCCGCCCATCAGCACCGAAGGCCACTCCGTCAGATGTGTCAGCTTGTCGACAAGGGCATGGTCCTCACGCCAACGCAATCCCAGCCCGTCCGTATCACCTGCCCGCGTCACCTTGTCCAGCGCCTTTCGAATCCGCTGCCGCCGCACCTCCACATCCGCAACCACGAAGCCCTTCCGCAGCGCCTCCGCATATTCCCCCGGAGCATCCAACGCAATCGCCGCGTCTCCAAACAACACACGATGACCAAATGTAACCCTGTCCGCTACATATCCGCCGAACTCCACCGGCACAATTTCATTCGCAAGCAGCGCCACCATCCAACGCACCGGCCGTACAAACCGCTCTGGCCTGCCCGCACGCCAGTACATGTTTTTCGCCCAGTAGATGCCTGCCAGTTCCTTCGGCAGCTCCTCCGCAATCACTTCCGCTGCTGCCTTACTCAACTTCACCGATGTGGCGGCAAGATAGTCGCCCTTTGCCGTCGTAACCGTCTTCAGATCTTCGACAGCCACGCCCGCCTTCTTCGCGAACGCCACAGCCGCCGGCGTAGCCGCACCCTCTTTGTAGGCAACCTTTGTCGACGGCCCCACCAGCTCCTCGGCCACATCTTCCTGCCGCTGCGCCACGCCATCGATCCATACCGCAAGCCGTCTCGGCGTTGCGAAACTCCGGCTCGCCGCACCCGCCCGCACCAGCCGCTCGCGCTCCAACATCCCGACCACGCGCCGCTCCAGCTCGGCCTGCGCCCCGGCAATCATCCGCGCCGGAACCTCTTCCAACCCAATCTCGAATAAGAACTCTGCCATGCCCTCGACTCAATCCCCGCCATCGCGGATTAATCTTGTACCTGCGCTGCCAAATCTTTCCTATGCGCGAAGCGCGTCCGCCTGGACGGCAATTCCTGCGCCGCATAGGCCTTCGCTACGCCTACCACCAGCGCACGTATCCGGGCCATTACGCCCACCCGCTCCGTCACCGAGATCGCTCCACGCGCATCCAGCAGGTTGAAGAGATGCGAGCACTTCAACGCCAGTTCATACGCTCCCAGCACCGGAAACCGCTTCAACCGCAGCGTATCGTGTGTCGCAGCATCGTCGGCCATCAAATTCTTCAGCCGGTCCAGAAGCCCCAGACACTCCGCCTCGTACAACTCCAGGTGCTTCCAAAGCGAAGGCACATCTGCATAGTCGAAGCTATAGGCCGAAAACTGCTCCTCCTCACCCAGCCGCATCTCCCCATACGTCACTTCCTTGCCGGTATCCGGCTCCACCGCCCACACAATGTCGTAGATCGAATCGACATCCTGCAGAAAGCCCGCAATTCGCTCGAGGCCGTACGTAATTTCGCCGCAGATCGGGTCCAGATCCATCCCCCCGCACTGCTGGAAGTACGTGAACTGCGTAATCTCCAGCCCATCCAGCATCACCTGCCAGCCCACGCCCCAGGCCCCGCCCACCGGCCACTCCCAGTTGTCCTCTTCGAACTTGATGTCGTGCTCCCGCAGGTCGATCCCGATCACCTCGAGCGACTCCAGGTACATCTCCTGAATGCGCTCCGGCGGAGGCTTCAAAATCACCTGGAACTGCGTATGCCGGAACAGCCGGTTCGGATTCTCGCCATACCGGCCATCCGCCGGACGCCGCGACGGCTGCGCATACGCAATCCGCACCGGCTTCGGCCCCAGCACCCGCAGAAATGTGTCCGGCGACATGGTCCCCGCCCCCACCTCGACGTCGTACGGCTGCTGCAACACACATCCGCGCTC
>JALYVA010000139.1 GCA_030853485.1 Acidobacteriota bacterium | reverse complement strand
ATCCCTGCAACGTTGACAAGATCTTCCGCAAGATCAAGATGCATGGCGGGTATAACCGTCAGGGGAGCGGCGTCAACGCGATTGACAACGCGTTGTGGGATCTGGCCGGCCAAGCTTATGGCGTGCCGATCTATCAGATGCTTGGCGGGAAGTTTCGCGACAAGGTCCGCATGTACAGCGAGGGTGACCCGCGCTCGAACGACATCAAAGACATCGCCGCCGATTACAAGGAGAGAGTCGCCTCGGGGTTTACGATGCTCAAATTCGACTTGCCCGTAGCTCCCATCCTCCGAGGCAAGCCGGGCACGATGTATGCTCCGGCAGGCTATAACGGGGAACCGGGGGAAGGCCCCGAGAACTACTATCAGGGATTTGAGATCAGCGACAAGGGATGTGAACTCGTAGCCGACTACGTCGCTTCGCTCAAGGAGGCCATGGGCGACGCCGCCGACATTCCCATGGGTCACGACCATTTCGGGCACCTCACCGCCAAAAGTTGCATCAAGCTGGGTAGGGCGCTGGAGAGGGTCACTCCCTCGACTTTGGAAGACATGGTCCCGTGGATGCGGGTGGAGGAGTGGAAGCTCATCACCGATTCGATCAGGGTGCCCACCTTGACCGGTGAAGACGCCTACCTGGTGGAAGCGCTCGAGCCGCTTTGCCAGGCGCGTGCGGTCGATTATATCCACCCGGATCACCTTGTGATCGGCGGCTGTCTCGAATTGAAGAAGACCGCCGACATGGCGTCCAAATATTCGGTCGGGATGATGGTCCACAGCAACGCTACCCCGATCGGCTACGCAGCCGGCGCGCACGCGATAGCCGCCTGCGAAAACTTCCTCGCCATGGAATGGCACCAGCCGCAGCCAGCCTGGCACAAAGACTTAACCGACAAAGGGGACCTCGTGGTTAAAGGTCACATCCCCGTTCCGACGGGGCCAGGCCTGGGCATCAAAGTCAATGAAGAAGCGATGCGCCACCTCTGCAGGGAGGGTGAGTTCTTCACCGATCCTACGACGTACTGGGATTCGCAGGTCGGCGGAGAGAAGGCGTATACGTAGAGGGAGGACGTCGAGGCGAGCCTTACACCTTCCGATTATCACTGAAGGTATATAGGCTTAATTAGCCTGTTGTGCCCGGCGGCCCGGAATACCGGGCCAGGGTCTATTACGATCAGCTACGTACCATCGGCAAACGCCATCATGCCGCACTTCGCGCCTTGGCGTTTAAGTGGCAACGGATTCTGTTCCGCTGCTGGAAAGACGGAATCGCGTATGGCGAATCAAAATACATCGCCAGCCTAAAGGAAAGGAACTCGCCTCTGAGTGCTTGGCTTCCCGAATGAGGATGTGCACAAAATGTGGAAGCCACTGAGCCTCTGTGAAAAAGACGGTCCCCAGTGGCTTGACTTCTAAACTCAGAAGTCTACACGTCCATGTGGATTCCCGGATACAAGCGCGTTTACCAGGACCTAATCTGCATTGGCTCGCACGACCTTGCGTCGGCGCTGCGAAATCCAGAGTGCTGTCGGATCCCGTTAGTGTCGCTAGCTACTTTGTTGGGAAACACATCTTCTCGCAGGGGCATCCAACAACTAGGGCTATCAAAAGGGGTGGTGCTTGGGTCATGCATTTGCCGCCCGTTCGGAGCCAAGTCTACCGGGAGAAATCATGAAGAGTCTACTCGTTACACTCGCGATCTTAAGCATCTGGCCCTTCTCTTCAGGAACTGAGTACAACATGTCCGGTTCCAGAATCGTTCCAGCTGCGACAGCAACGGTCAAGGTACAACGGGACAAAGACAACGGGAACACCAAGATAGACCTTAAGGTCTCGCACCTTGCGCGTCCGTCCAGCCTTACTCCACCCGCGAGCGTCTACATCATGTGGGTTCATGCCCGCGGCAGCGATGCTGTCAAGCAAGGTGCAATCGGTGTTGACAAAGACCTCAAGGGAGAGTTGAAAAGCGTAACGGTATTGAAGGAATTCGATCTACTCGTGACGGCGGAGCAAAGCGATAGCGCGACCGCACCGTCTGGAGTCGAGATATTTAGCACACGCGTGGACGTTTCGTAGCTTAATACTCCACTGCGTCGTCCAGGATTCTCGAGCTTGTTTTGCAAGCGCATGGATGTGGCCAACGAGAGTCTCTCATCCGGCACGATTCGGCGACCTATAGATGAAGAGCTGGCTGAGGGCAACGGGCATTTGCGCCCCGGCCTTCGCGCAGCGTTGTACGAGCAATCATCCAGCGACGCTACGTGGATGGTAGGAGCGGCATCTCGGTCTGGTGAGGTCCGAGGAATCTTTCGCCTTGCCGACCTCCACGAAACGAGCTCAGGTTGTCTTCGCGTTGTTAGGACAAGAGGTTGCATGCTTTGCTCCGGTACCGAAAGCAATGATCAAGTTTCACGTGGATAACGGTCCTGGAACGCTGGACCGTTCTTAGACGGAGCCTGACGCCTTGCAGCCGGAGCTAGGCTTACAATGCTGCTGGACACCATGATCCCCGAGGCTTTCGATGAAGCTCGGAACTGGGCCGGGTCCATTATTGACCCAGGGTTCCTCGTTGCATTTATCCTCACGAAGGTGGGGGAATAACCAACCTACGATGCCAGCCAGCAGAGAGTACGTCAAGGCGCCGCGTGCGTCGCCACGATTGTAATCCTGTTCGTGTTAGCATGGTTCGCCAGCGGCGTTCTTCTGCTTGCCTTTGCCGGTATTCTCGCAGCAATCATCTTGCGCGCGGCGAGCGACCGGCCCGCGCAATGGCTCCGCCTCAGGCCAGGCGTCGCACCTGGGTTGGCCTGTCTTTTGTTGCTGCTCGCAGCGGGCGCTTCCCTTTGGTTCATT
The DNA here is from genome assembly GCA_030853485.1 of Acidobacteriota bacterium. Taxonomy (GTDB): domain Bacteria; phylum Acidobacteriota; class Terriglobia; order Terriglobales; family Acidobacteriaceae; genus Edaphobacter. The sequence goes on along the minus strand of JALYVA010000139.1, from coordinate 838 downwards.
GCACCTCGAGTCAGTGATGAGGTCGACGCGCTGAAACAAAGCATCCCATCAGCCTGGAGCCAGTTGCTCGCTTGGGTTCACCGCAGAAAATGGGCTGGTGACGTCGCAGGCAGGTTACATGTCAGCGCCGGTGCAAAAATCCCCATAGTGCCGATTGAAAAGTCCCCACCTCCTCGGGCCGGTGGTATAACGCCAACTCTGGGAATCAGAGGAGGGCCGGCATCTGTTCAGGGGGAAAGACGTGGAAGAGATCAAGGAGCTCAAACGAGAAGGGTTGAGCATTCAATCGATCAGTCAGCTGACCGGTTTCGATCGTAAGACGATCCGGAAATACTTACTGAAGCCGGAGAGAAGACCGGTGTATGGACCGAGGCTCGTCGCGGTGAGCAAACTGGAGGCGTTCAAACCATATCTGAAGGAACGGCTGCAATCGGGCGTATGGAATGCGCAAGTGCTGCTGCGCGAGTTGAGAGGACGCAACTACACAGGCGGCTACACGATTTTGACGGACTGGCTACGGCCGCAGCGGGAATCGGCGCGAATCGTTGCGGTGCGGCGGTTCGAGACGCCGCCGGGCAAACAGGCGCAGGTGGATTGGGGACATCTCGGATCGCTCTCCGAATCGGGAGAAGAGCGCCTGCTGTGGGGCTTTACGATGACGCTGGGTTATAGCCGCAGGATGATGGCGGAAGCGGCCACGGACCAGAAGCTGGGAACGCTTTTGCGCATGCACGAAGCGGCTTTCCAGCAATGGGGCAGCGTGCCGGAAGAGATTCTCTACGACCGCATGAAGACCGTCTGGACCGGCACCGATGAACGCGGTGAGATTGTTTGGAAT
>JALYVA010000035.1 GCA_030853485.1 Acidobacteriota bacterium | reverse complement strand
GGATATACGCCTGACGATCCTCAGTTCATCCGCGCCATGGACGAGTTTGAAAAGCTTGGCATCGACAATCCCGAGGGCGAGCCTGACTATCCGACACCTACCTTTCGTATGCAGCCTTGCGTATCGCCGGTCTGGGATACGGCGCAGGCAGTCTATGCGCTGGGAGAGGCTGGATTGGCCAAAAACGATCCGCGGATGGTCAAGGCAGCTGACTGGCTCATGTCAAAAGAGGTTCGCAGCAAGGGGGATTGGTCCTACACTCTCCCCAATGTACAGCCGGGTGGATGGTACTTCGAGTTCAACAATGAGTTTTACCCAGATGTTGATGATTCTGCCCAGGTTTTGCTCGCGTTGAACTGCGTCTCCCATCCCCGGGAGCGAAACCAGATCGAGGTCTCGCAACGCGCACTGGATTGGATATTCGCCATGCAGTGCAAAAACGGGGGCTGGGCCAGCTTTGACAAAGACAACACGAAGATGATCTTCCAGTACATCCCATTTGCGGACCATAACGCGATGCTTGATCCGCCGACGGTCGACATCACGGGACGGATTCTCGAGATGCTCGCCAACTACGGTTACACGCGACGGGATAAGCGCGTCGAAAAAGCAATTCAGTTCGTTCTTGACGAGCAGGAGACGGATGGAAGCTGGTTCGGCCGCTGGGGGGTGAATTACCTGTATGGCACCTTCCTGGTGCTTCGCGGACTGGAAGCGATTGGCGTCTGGAACCATGAACCGGCTGTGCAACAAGCAGCCGAGTGGATTCGGATGATGCAGAATGCAGACGGCGGCTGGGGCGAGACCTGCACCAGCTACGACGATCCAGCGCAGCGGGGCATTGGGCCCAGCACCCCGTCCCAGACGGCCTGGGCTGTGCTTGGACTACTTGCAGCAGGTGATACGCGGAGCGATTCCGTCGCAAAGGGCATTCGATGGCTTGTGACGATGCAGCAGGAAAGTGGAAGCTGGGCGGAGTCCGCCGAAGCGCGCAACCAAGAAGCGGTCTACACCGGTACAGGGTTTCCGCGGGTGTTCTATCTCGCATACCACCTGTACCGGGATTACTTTCCACTGCTCGCCCTGACGACGTATAAGCGCGCAATGGAAAAGGAATTGGCGGCAGCGTAGTAGCAGGGACAGTTAAAGCAGCGGGAACATCTATTCGCTGCGTATTCTTGGATGGAGGAGACACTCGATGGCAGTGCCAGTCTCGCAGGCTTTTACAGTTGCAACCTATGTGTTCAAACAGAAGTTGATGGGCCGGAAAAAATATCCGCTCGTGCTGATGCTCGAGCCGCTGTTTCGCTGCAATCTAGCGTGCGCCGGATGCGGAAAGATCCAGTACCCCGCACACATCCTGAAGGCGGAACTCTCTCCCGAAGAGTGTTTCAAGGCCGTCGAAGAGTGCGGGACGCCGATGGTGTCAATTCCCGGCGGAGAGCCGTTGCTGCACCCGCAGATGCCGGAGATTGTGGCCGGCTTGGTCGCTCGCAAAAAATATATCTACATGTGTACGAATGCTCTTCTGCTCAAGGAGAAGCTACATCTTTTCAAGCCGAGCAAGTATCTTTCATTTTCAGTTCACGTGGACGGGCAGCGTGAGCATCACGACTTTTCCGTCTGCCGTGAAGGCGGTTACGATATCGCGATGGGGGGGGTTCGGGCAGCGGTTGCGGCTGGTTTTCGCGTCACCACGAATACAACGCTATTCGATGGAGCGGATCCGAATTCCGTGCGGGCTCACTTCGACGATCTGATGGAAGCAGGCGTTGAGAGCATGATGGTCTCGCCGGGCTACACCTATGACAAGGCTCCCGACCAGAACCACTTTTTGGGAAAGGCGAAGTCCCGCAGGATGTTCCGCGCTATCCTGTCGAATCGCAAGAAGACCTGGCGCTTCAACACGCATCCTCTATTCTCCGAGTTCCTGATGGGTAAGCAGAACTTCGAATGCACGCCATGGGGCATGCCAACCTTCAGCATCTTCGGTTGGCAGAAACCTTGCTATCTTTTGCAGGACGGCTATGCCGATAGTTTCCAGGAGTTGCTGGACACAACGGCCTGGGAGAAATACGGCGCAAAGAGTGGAAATCCGCAGTGCGCGAACTGCATGGTGCACTCCGGACACGAAGCGTCTGCGGTGGATTACAACTTCAGCTCGCTCAAGGGATTTCTGCTGACGGCCAAGAAGTACATGTTCAGCTCGCTCTATCCGGATGAAGGCGCACAGACGATTCTCAACGAGTGGCGGCCGGAGCATAAAGCTCCTCTGGTTCAGATACAGGCTCCTGCCGGTGCGGAGAAGAGCGAACTGCAATCGGTCACGGGAGACTAAGAAGATGGCGACAGAGCAACAGGAGCACTTGAAGATCGACCAACTGCGCCACCACAGTGCAGACGAGCTCGAGCGTATTGCTGGGCGGGAGCGGGAGCAACTCGAAGGTTGGATTCCAGCGCTGGCGAGCGAAGCAGAAGTTCGCGAAGCTCTCGAAAAGGCCTTCGATTATCGCGGAGACATCACCGTGACCCGCAAAGACGGCTCAGAGGTGGTGGGATATCTTTTTGATCGCTGCACGGGTCCATCGCTTGACGAGTCTTTCGTTCGGCTCATTCCCGCGAAGGAACGGACGAAGGTGAATATTGCCTACTCGGAAATCGCTGCTATTGCCTTCACGGGGCGGGATACGGCTGCAGGTAAGACCTTTGAGGCATGGGTGAAAAAATATTGGGAAAAGAAGGCTGCCGGCGAGCAAAATATCCAGATAGAGCCGGAGAAGCTGGATTAGGGTACTGTGCTGCGGCGTGAGGCGCATAAAGCATATAGTTCTGTAGCTCGACTACCTGCTGCAGGCTCCAGAAAGAGCGGGACGTGCGTGTATTCATCACAGGGGCGACGGGCTTCGTCGGTAGTCATGTCGCGAGCAGGTATGCAGTTGAAGGAGCAAGTCTCAGGCTGCTGACGCGACAGACCAGCCGACTGGATTCGCTGGCGGGGCTGGATGCAGAGACGGTAAAAGGTGATCTGCGGCAAGTCGGCAAGCTGCGTTCCGCGCTCTCAGGATGCGATGCCCTGGTACATGTTGCAGCGGACTACCGGTTGTGGGTGCGGAATCCCGATGAGATGTATGCAGCCAATGTCGCAGGTACGCGCGAGCTGTTGAAGCTCGCGCGCGAAGTGGGCATTCCGCGGGTGGTGTATACGTCGAGCGTGGCGACGATGGGGTTTAAGGCAGATGGCACCATCGTGGACGAGGCGACGCCCGTGTCGCTTACGGACATGATCGGACACTACAAGCGTTCGAAGTTCCTGGCCGAGAGGGAAGCGATCGAAGCTGCACGCGCCGGCCAGCAGGTCATGATTCTGAACCCTACGACACCGATTGGATCGGGCGATGCTAAGCCGACTCCGACTGGTCGTATCATTGTTGACTTTCTGAACAAAAAATTTCCGGCTTACGTGGACACGGGGCTGAACCTGGTGGATGTCGATGAAGTGGCGCGCATGCACGTAGCTGCACTCGAGCGTGGGACACCGGGAGAGCGTTACATTCTGGGAGGAGAAAACCTCACTCTCAAGCAGATTCTCGATCGCATGTCGGCGATCGCTGGTCTGCCTTCGCCGAGGATGAAGGTACCTCATGCGGTGGCGATGGTGTTCGCTTTCTTCGACGAGGCAATCACCGGAAGGCTGCGCGAAAGGGAGCCGCGAGCGACTGTGGAAGCTGTGCGGATGGGGAAGAAGATGATGTTTGCTTCGTCGGCCAGGGCAGAACGAGAGCTTGGCTTCCGCATAGTCCCGATATATGACGCGTTGCGAACCGCCATTGAGTGGTTCGTCGAGAACGGATACGCGCCTGCTGTCGATAGTGCCCCCGTATGAGCGAGTGTGTTGCGGTGATTGCTGCTCTGCCTCGGGAGGTGGCGCTGCTGGTGCGGGGATGGCGCGTCCAGAGGCGGGCGGGCGGAGTGGATGTGTATACGAGAGAGGGTGCGGTGGTGGCTTGCGCGGGAATGGGCGAGGCGCGTGCTGCGACGGCGGTTGGAGCGGCGATGGCGGCTGCACCGGTGACGAGGCTGATCTCTGTGGGATTGGCCGGCGCTTGCGATCCGGCACTTCCGGTTGGGAGTGTCGTTCGTCCCGGATTGGTGGTTGACACCCATTCGGGAGAGCGCTTTCGGTGCTCGGAGGCTCTCGAGGTGCTGGTGAGCACGCATGCGATCGCCAATGTCGCCGAGAAGCAGAGGCTTTATGCTTCCTACAGCGCGTCTGCGGTGGACATGGAAGCGGCGAGTGTGGCGCGGATGGCGCGAGCGCATGATCTTCCGTTCCAGGCGATCAAGGCGATCTCGGACGATGCTGGGTTCGAGCTTCAGGAGCTTGGCCGGTTTGCCACGCGCGATGGACAGTTCCGCGAGGTGGCGTTTGCGGCCTATGCGGCGACTCGGCCGAAGCTCTGGGGTAAGTTGCTTCCTCTTGCACGGAACAGCAAACGTGCGCTGCGAGCGCTTACGTTGGAGCTTGAGAAGGAGTTGGGTTGAGCAAGCAGGAGAGTTCGGCAGTTCCGGAGATGATGCGCGCTGCAGTTTATCGCGGTGTGAACGATGTGCGCGTGGAGACGATCGCTGTTCCGGAGATCGGCTCGGGCGAGGTGTTGGTGAAGATTCATACCTGCGGAATCTGCGGGACAGATCTGAAAAAGATACACTCTGGTTCGCACGCTGCGCCGCGGGTCTTTGGACATGAGATGGCAGGGACCATCGTTCGGGTGGGCGCCGGGGTGGAGGGGTTTGCCGTTGGGGAACGGGTGATGGCGTACCACCATATTCCTTGCGGCGTGTGTTATTACTGCCGGAAGCGGACCTTTGCGCAGTGCGAGGTGTACAAGAAGGTCGGCTGCACGGCGGGTTTTGCTCCGTCGGGCGGGGGCTTTGCCGAGTACATCCGGGTGATGGACTGGATCGTGCGGGGCGGCCTGGTGAAGATTCCGGACGATATTCCATTTGAGCAGGCGGCCTTTCTCGAGCCGGTAAACACTTGCTACAAAGCGATTCAGTTGCTCCGCCTCGAGGCGGACGAGACGGTGCTGGTGATCGGACAGGGGCCGATCGGCATACTCCTGGCAGCGCTTGCGCAGAGGACCGGGGCCACCGTGCTTACCAGCGATCTGTATCCGGAGCGGCATGCTGTGGCTGCGACCTTTGGGCTCGATCACCCGATCGATGCCGGCCAGGATGTGGCGGCTGTGGCGCGGGCGGCAACCGAGGGCCGTGGCGTCGACGTTGCGCTGCTGGCGGTGGGCGCGGATCCGTTGATCCGGACTGCGTTGGAGGCGGTCCGGCCGGGTGGACGCGTGATGCTGTTTGCCTCGACCCAGCATGGGGAGACGGGCTTCGATCCGGCAGCGGTTTGCATGGACGAGAAGACGCTGATGGGCTCGTACAGCTCGTCGGTGGCGATCAACGATGCGGTGGCGGAGCTGGTGTTCGCCGGGTACCGGGACGGAAGCTTCGACCTGACGAAGCTGATCTCGCACCGGTTCTCGCTGGAGGAGGCGGTGGCCGGGATCGAGCTCGCGTCTCATCCGCGGGCGGACTCTTTGAAGATTGTGATTCAACCCTGGGCGGGTGTCTGAGGGTACCCCCCTCCCCCCCCTATTGCCCGCGTGTAACCTATTTCTTTTGAGCAACCTGGCGGCGTACCTGCACGCTAAATTCGTGCAGGGTAAGGACTTGCGTGCAAATTCGTGTCAGCAAAGGACTTACGCCCAGTTGCACAGCTGGTTACAGCTGGTGATCGGGTGGAAAGCGGTCTCGCAGCGCTTGAGGCCCACATCTCAGAATCGAGATATGGGGCACCCGGTGTGTGGGCTTGCGCGCAAAATTGTTGTTGGCGTAAGGCTTACGGCTGTTGGAAATCTGGTGTGCGGCGGTAGTCGGTGGAAGGCGGTCTCGCTGCGCTCGATGGCCCACATCTCAGAATCGAGATATGGGGCACCCGGTGTAAGGGCTTGCGCGCAAAATTGTTGTTGGCGTAAGGCTTACGGCTGTTTGTCATCTGTATGCGGTGGTAGTCGACAGAAGGCGGTCTCGCTGCGCTCGATGCCCACATCTCAGAATCGAGATATGGGGCACCCGGTGTGGGAGCTTCCGTGCAAATTATTCTCAGCTAATGACTTACATGCAAATCATTCTCGGCAAGAGGCTTACGCCTGTTTGTAACAAGATGTACGGCGGTGATTGGGTGGAAGGCGGTCTCGCTGCGCTCGAGGCCCACATCTCAAAATCGAGATATGGGGCACCCAGATCCGGCTTCCGGGAGTCGGCTGGCGTTGGACCTCACTCGCCATCCCAGCCGCCACTGTGCACCGATGCTCCGGGTCCACGTGGTCCGTGCTGTTTTGATCTCTATTACTATTATAGCGTTTTGACCATAACTACTACGCCACGCAGATGTTGTTGAAACCATGAGAGATAACGCATTTAGGGGCTTGACACGCAAAAATGCCTGTAAAAACGGGGGTGTTTTGCGAAAATATTTTTTTCGGTCAGTCCCTGTTGCGTTTTTTGACTTCGATGTTGAGGCGTTTGATCTTCTGGTTGAGGGTGGAAAGAGGGATTTTGAAGTACTCGGCGGCTTCGGTCTGGTTCCAGTGGCAGCGCTCGAGCCGGTCGGAGATGATGCGGCGTTCGATCTCTTCCATGAGGTCGAAGAGGCTGGCGTTGGGCTGGTGGTCGAGCAGGGTGGAGGAGTAGGCGGTGCCGGTGAGCTGGGTGGGCAGGAGGTCGGGCGTGATGTTGCGCGAGGTGGAGAGGACGACACCGCGTTCCATGGCGTTTTCGAGTTCGCGCACGTTTCCGGGCCACTCGTAGTCGATCAGGACGCGCAGGGCCTCGGGCGAAAGGCTGCGGTCTTCGGTACCGTTTTCCGCGGCGTAGAAGCGCAGGAAATGGTTGGCGAGCAGGGGAATGTCTTCGCGGCGGGAGCGCAGCGGGGGAAGCTCGAGGCAGATGACGTTGAGCCGGTAGAAGAGGTCTTCGCGGAAGGCTCCGTTGCGAACGGCTTCCTGGAGATTGACGTTGGTGGCGGCGATGATGCGGACGTCGACCTGGATTTCCTGGGTACCGCCTAGGTGCATGAAGCGGCGGTCCTGGAGGACGCGGAGGACCTTGGCCTGCATGTCCATGGTCATGGTTCCGATTTCGTCGAGGAAGAGGGTCCCTCCGTTAGCGACTTCGAAGAGACCTTTTTTGGCGGTGACGGCGGAGGTGAAGGCTCCTTTGACGTGTCCGAAGAGGGTGGATTCGAGGAGCTCGGAGGGTACGGCGCCGGTGTTTACGGGGACGAAGGGGCGGTCGCGGCGGGGGGAGTTGCTGTGGATGGCTTTGGCGATGAGCTCCTTGCCGGTTCCGCTTTCGCCCTGGATGAGGATGGTCGAGCGGCTGGGGGCGACCTGGGCGACGAGATCGAAGAGGCGGAGCATGGGTTCGCTTTTGCCTACGATGTTTTCGAAGTTGTAGCGCTGCTTGAGGGTGCGCTTGAGCTGGACGACTTCTTCTTCGGCGCGGTGACGGGCGACGGCGGCGCGGATGTCGGCGAGGAGTTTCTCGTTATCCCAGGGCTTCTGGACGAAGTTTTCTGCGCCCGCGCGTATGGCGTCGACCACGTTGCCTACGGTGCCGAAGGCGGTGATCATGATGACGGGCAGGTTGGGCTGGATTTCGACGACGCGGGGAAGGAGATCGATGCCGCTTTCTCCGGGCAGGGCGAGATCGAGCAGGAGGAGGTCGTACTCGTTGCGTGCGAGCAGGTCCATGCCGGAAGGCCCGTCGATGGCGGTGGAGATGTTGAAGCCTTCGAGGGTGAGCAGGGTTTCGAGCGATTCGCGGATGGCGGCTTCGTCATCGATGATGAGGATGCGGGGCTCGCCGACGACGCGGGCCATGCGCTGGAGGTGGAGGGTTTCAGCGGCGAGTTCAGAGGTTTCAGACATGGGCTTCAGACATGGATGGGCTTCCTCTCGGGCAGGGAGCCGGGGTCCGCGGGTTGGTCCTGCGATGAGGTGGAGGAGGTGGGTGTGCTGGGGCGTGTGCCCGAGGAGGGGAACTCAAGCTGGAAGGCGGTGCCGACGCCGACCTCGCTTTCGACATGGATCTTGCCGGCGTGCTCCTGCATGATGCCGTAGCTGACGGCGAGGCCGAGGCCGGTGCCTTTGCGTTCGCCTGCCTGGGGATTGTTTTTGGTGGTGAAGAAGGGGTCGTAGATGCGGTTGAGGTGTTCGCGCTCGATGCCTGCGCCGGAGTCCTGGATGCGGACGAAGACGCGTCCGGCGCCGTTGAAAGTGGCGATTTTGAGGGTGGCGGAGCGTGGGGCGGCGGCGCCGTTCTGGAGGCTGTTATGGTGCCCGGTCTGGAGGCCGAACATGGCGTCCTTGGCGTTGAGCATGAGGTTGAGGATGACCTGCTGGAGCTTGCCCTGGTTGCCGTGAATGCGGGCGAGGTGCGGGTCGAGATTGGTTTCGACGCGGATCTGCGAGGTCTTGAACTGGTGGTCGAGCAGGGTGAGGGTGTCGCGGAGAAGCTGGTTGAGGTCGAGTGGGACAAACTCGGTTCCGCTGGTGCGGGAGAAGTTGAGCAGGCCGTTGACGATTTCGGAGGCGCGGAAGGTCTGCTGGGTGATTTTTTCAAGCACCGGGGCGAGGCGTTCGTCGTCGCGCATGTGCTTGGTGAGCATCTGGGTGTAGGAGGAGATGACGGCGAGCGGGGTGTTGACCTCGTGCGCGACACCGGCGGCGAGAAGGCCGATGGAGGAGAGTTTTTCGGACTGTGCGAGCTGGGATTCGAGGGTGATGCGTTCGGTAATGTCGTCGACCAGGATGATGCGTCCGACGGAGACGAAGTTGCGTGTGACCAGAGGGGCGATGGCGATGTTGGCGGTGCGGAACTCGCCTGAGGGCAGGGGCAGGCGGAACTTGTAGAGGGTGTGGGTGCCGTGCTCGTCGCGGACGGAGTTGAAGCGGGTGACGAACTCGGGCGGAAGGACCTCCGAGAGGGGGCGGTGGAGCACATCGGCGCGCCCGCGGGAGTACATGGTCTCCATCTGGGTGTTCCAGCTTTCGATGCGGTCTTCGAGGTCGACGGCGAAGACACCGACGTTGATCGATTCGACGATGTTCTCGTGAAACTCCTTGAGGCTTTCGAACTCGGTGATTTTTTGTTCGAGGCGTCGGTAGAGCTGGGCGTTCTGGATGGCGATGCCGATGTAGCCGGCGAGGGACTCGAGGAGCTCCATGTCTTCGGAGGAAAGGAAGTCGCCGTCGTCGGTGCGTCCGAGGCCAATGACGGCGACGGTGCGTGTTCCTCCGCCTTCGCGGTTGGCGACGCGGCAGGGGAGGTAGTAGTTGAGGTCGAGGCGTCCTGCGCTGTGGCGCTGGGCTTCGGGCAGGCGGATGACCTGCTGGGGGTTTTCGAGGAAGATGTGGTTGCTTGCTCCGGGGCGGTCGAAGTCGAGGAAGCGAACGTCGAGGGCGCGGAGGTCGGCGGCCTGGAGGTTGGTGAGACCGTGGGAAGCGGCGAGATCGAAGTGGCGTGCGGTGGGTCGGCCGTCGCCTTCGGAGGCGAGGAAGACGGCGACGCGGGTGACGAGCAGGGTCTGGGGGAGGCGTTCGACGATGGAGTCGAGCAGGGCGCGGAGGTCGGTCTGGGAGTTGATGCCGCGTCCGAACTCGACCAGGGTTTCGCGGTAGTCGAAGCGTTTCTGATCGAAGAGACGGTCGACGCGGGCCTGGATGGCGCGCTTGAGCGGATCGAAGACGATGCCGGTGACGATGATGCCGGCCATGAGGCCGTAGATGCGCAGGCTGGGAAGACGGGTGTGGACCATCTCGGCGGTGACGGCGACGATGCCGAAGTAGAGACCGACGAGGGACGCGGTGGCGAGGGTGTAGGTGACGCCGCGCTTGAAGATGAGGTCGACGTCCATGAGGCGGTAGCGGACGATGGCCCAGCTGAAGGTGAGTGGAATGATGACCAGCGAGAAGCCGGCGATGTTCGACAGGAGTGTGGGGATGGGCCAGTCGGCGAGGTACGGGATGACGTTGAAGAGGGTGAAGGGGAGGACGGCGATGAGGGTGCCGCGGGTGAGCCACTTGAGCTGCTGGCGCTCGAGGGCGGACTCGGCACGGCGGTAGCGGAAGCGGAAGACGATGGCGGCGATGACGTAGTAGAGGGCGAGATAGCCGAGGGCGACCTGGTCGAGGCGGTGCTGCAGGATGCCGGTTGCGGACCAGAAACGCATGGCGTGGTATTGCAGCCCGATCAGGAAGAGGCCGGGGAGGTAGAGCAGGGTGCTGAGGATGCGGCGGCGCAGGCGGTTGCGGTGGTGGGAGGCGAAGTTGTCGGAGAAGCTGACGGCGAAGTGGAGGAAGAGGGCCGGCTGCAGGGCCTGGGCGGCCATGTTGCCCCAGTAGATGAACCAGTCGAAGAGGCCGGGCTCGCCGGTGGATCGGAAGCTGTAAAGGACGAAGGAGGCGAGGCAGAAGACGTAAAAATGGATGGATTTGGGCGCGGTCCAACGGCGGAACAGAACGTAGATGCCGATGCAGAGATAGACGAGGGCGATAAAGCGCAAGCCCTGGTTGATGGAGCGGTCCTTGGGCTCAAGGATGACCTGGATGTCGAGGCGGGTGGCTCCGTTGAGGTCGACGGAGTGCGGGACGGGGCGGAGGATGGAGTAGGTGGAGTGCGCCCAGATGCCGTTGCGGAACATCTCGCGGACCAGGGGGGCGAGACGTGTGGTGGGATGATCGTCGATGCTGACGAGTACGTCTCCGGTGCGGATGCCGGCGCGGTGGCCTGGGGATTCGGCGGGGACACGCTCGGCCTGGAGGCCTCCGGGGGCTTCGACCCACCAGATGCCGTCGGTGGGGACGTCGAAGCCGCTCTCGTGCTCGAAGTTGAGGGCCGCGAGGGCGCATACCGCAAGCGTCGCAAGCGCGAGCACGATGGCTAAAACGCGTGTTTGAGCGGCGTCCTTCATGGTGATCGTCAAGAAGCTGAGCAAGCCGGTGGCCAAAACGATTTCTGTTCTGGATGCACCATTTTGGGTTCGTTGCGTGGCTGAAGTCTACAGAAAATCATAACTCATTCTGAAACATATAGAGCCGATGGTTACCTTCACACGAGGTGCGGCAAGGGACAGGATGGCTGGGCGTCGCGGATGGAGAGTTCTTGCAATGAGATGTTGCATCCTATTCATGGTCCTGTAACATCGAATCGATGCGGGACGGGTGGATGTTGCGGCGAGAGAAAACTTTAAAGAGAAGTGTGGGCTGCGAAATTGCGAAGAGAACGGATTGAGATCGAGGAGGCGTTCGCGCTGGTGGATGGGGTGAGGGTTCACTTCCAGCGAGCCGGTGCAGGACGGCCTTTGCTGCTGCTGCATGGGTTGATGGGGTCGGCGCGGAACTGGCGGCAGAATATCGAGTTTCTGGCGCAGACGACGTCGGTGTATGCGGTGGATCTGTTCAATATGGGGGAATCGGAGCGGGTTCGCGGGCTGGATGCGGGGCTGGAAGCGACGGCAGACCGGCTGGTGGCGTACATGGATGCGGTGGGAATACCCGAGGCGGACATTGCGGCGCACTCGCACGGTGGCGCGGTGGCGATGATGCTGGCGGCGCGGCATCCGGGGCGGGTGCGGAGTTTGATCCTGTTCGCGCCGGCGAACCCGTTTTGCGATCTTGGGCACCAGCTGATCCGGTTTTACCAGACGAGGTTCGGAAGCTGGTTTGCGGGGCTGATTCCGTGGCTGCCGAGGATGTTGAAGGCCACCGCGCTGAGCCGGATGTACGGGGATCCTTCGCGGGTTTCGGAAGGCGCGCTCGAAGGGTATATCGAGGGGCTTTATATCCCGGGGACGATGGAGCACGTGATGCAGATTGTCGCTCGTTGGTTTGTAGATATGGGGTTGCTTCGTTCGGCGCTCGCGGAGCTTGCGGTGAAGCCGACGCTTCTGATCTGGGGGGACCGCGATCGCGCTGTGGGGCTGAACTCCGGGCGTGAGCTGCAGCGGAGGCTATCGCGTTCGAAGCTTATGGTGATTCCGGGCGCAGGGCATATCGCGTTTGAGGAGATGCCGGAAGTGTGCAACCGAGCGATGCGGGACTGGCTCTTGAACCCGATACTTGAGGGAGCGAAGGCGAATGGCATCCGCACGCGCGAGGTATTTGGGTTTACTGAGCAAGTGAGCGGAGCCTGAACCGGGGCGACTACACCGAACGGCGTGGAGCAAGGGTTGGACGCCGGGGAGCTTGCGCAGACCCGTTGCCCGTATTGACGGTATGGCCATTGTCTTCTGCGACAGGAGATGTTGAGATTCAGCTCAATGAGCTTCGGTATGCGCAACGGTAGGTTTGAGTAAATCGAGACGGGTGTTTTCTCACCGCAAAGCTGACGATCAGCCGACTTCTGAGGACAATGCCTGAACTCCCGGAAGCGCGATTTTAAGACTCAGGTACACATCTCGCATCGGAACACTTAGCCAAGTGGATATTATCTTGACGCGATGCGTGATCAATGTAATAGTTAGCCACATGGCTAACCTTGATAGCGTCTTTCACTCCTTGGCAGATGGCACTCGCCGCGCGGTCATCACGCAACTCTGTCGAGGTCCAGCCAGCGTCGGGGACTTAGCGCAGCATCATCGTATGGCGCTGCCTAGCTTCATGAAACACCTTCATGTTCTTGAGGCAAGCAGGCTCGTGGTGTCTCGCAAGAAGGGCCGCATCCGAATGTGTGAACTACGTGTTGACGCTCTGGCGCCAGCACAAACCTGGATCGAGAAGGAGCGACGTATGTGGGCTACACGCCTCAATCAGCTCGATGCCTTCGTGGAAACTTTAGCCGAAAAGGAAAACACAGATGGAACTAAATAACGAACTCGATCTCTTACTCGAACGTGTGGTGAAGGCCACCCCCGCGCAGCTTTGGCGGGCGTGGACCACGCCGGAGCTGCTACAGCAGTGGTTCGCTCCCAAGCCGTACGGCGTTGCAAAGGTGGAACTCGACCTGGTGGCGGGTGGCGTATTCAACATCGTCATGCAGTCGCCGGAAGGGAACGCCTTTCCCGAAAAGCCCGGCTGCATTCTTGTTGCTGATACGGAAAAGCGCCTCGTTTGGACCGATGCTGTCGGTCCGCAATTCAGGCCGAATGCGGAAACGTTCATGACGGCTGACATTATGATGGAGCCGGTTGAGGGTGGCACTCGCTACCGTGCCCTCATCCGACACAAGAACCCCGAGGATCGTGCGAAGCATGAGGCGATGGGTTTCCATCAAGGGTGGGGAACATGCCTCACGCAATTGGACGAGCTGGCTGTGAATCTATAGCTTCGATCGGCTGTCACTCTTACGCATGCCGACGGATCGTTGAGCGACGGTTGCATGCATAGCGAAATACGTGGGATTCCGGGAGACACACAGCCGTTGGAGCCCGGTTTCGCGTGGTTAATCGTAACAATAAACGCGTTGTCGTCTGAAGCGTCACTGGCGATGAAGACGACTTGTACTGACTTAGAGACCCACAAGCGACGGCACTCCAGACGTCCCTGAGAGATCAGTTCTCCAATCTTTCTGTGACGTGCCACAGAACACCGGACGGATCAAAGATGTAGACAACGCGCAAGCCCCGGGGCTGCAAGGCGGGCGGTGCCGGGGCGCGAACGCCGAACTCGGAGGATAGATCAACAGTCTCAACTCTTTTCCACCATGCATCGAGATCAGCAAATACGAGCTGAATCATGTAGGTTGTGAGAAGACATTGAGATCGAACTGCTGGAGCAAGACCTCTAGATCATCGATGGTGAGCAGCGCAAGAGATTCGCTGAACTGCGCAGATGTGAAGCCGAGACGGACATAAAACCTCAAGCTCGTGGCAAGGTTCTTTGCGGGAAGGAAAGGGCGTACAGCGACAATGCGTTCGAGCCGGGGGGGGACGTCATCCGCAAAGCGTATCCTATCCCCTCTCAAGAATTGCGCCAGGGATTAGACCTGCTAAATGCGCTTTGCGTCGTCTGAACCATCACTGACGATCAGCCGACTTGTCGTACCGATCCGGCTTTGGTACTTGCATTGGCGATTATTCGCACATCGAGCATGGCGCGGCATGACTTCCGGGTTGCCGAAAATCCGCTCGTTTAGACAGATGCGCTCTGTCCACCGTGCAAGGTGAAGTCCAGCGGATGAATGCTGTGTGGTACGCGAATTGCGGCCTCTTCTGAAGCTGTGGAGAGAGCGCATGGGAAGGGTATAGCGGCGGTTTGGATCCGTGTTCCCCTCGGTCCAAGTCAATCCTGTACGGGAGCATATAGTTAGGGAAAGTAAATATGATCTGACTGAGGATGCCGCCCTTGACCGCCCTGCCACACCGTGCCCGAAACCTTGCCGTCGCTGCGGCGGCCGCTCTGCTGCTCACCCCCTACGCTTCTGCCCAGGTGACACCCGCGAGCTCCCCGTTCGGGCCCAACGTCTCCATCTTCACGGCGTCCACTCCACAGGTTCAGATACAGTCCCGCATCAAGGAAATCTATGCGCAGCAGGAGCACAGCGAGTTCGGCTCTGGCCGGTATGCCTTGCTGTTTCTTCCCGGCAGCTACAACGTGGACGTGCCGGTTGGTTTCTACACCCAGGTTCTCGGCCTGGGCGCCACGCCTGACGCCGTGCACATCACTGGAGACGTCCATGCTGACGCTTCCTTGCCGAAAAACAACGCGACTTGTACCTTCTGGCGCTCCGCAGAAGGCTTTTCCGTGACCCCGACGGCCGGCCCGCTGCAATGGGCCGTTTCGCAAGCCGTCGCCTTCCGTCGCATGCACGTGTTGGGGGACATGGTTCTTCACCAGCACCGTGGCTGGGCCTCCGGGGGCTGGATCTCGGATTCTATTATCGACGGGGTGGTTGATTCCGGATCTCAGCAGCAATGGCTTTCCCGCAACACTGAGTGGCACTCCTGGACCGGAAGCAACTGGAACATGGTCTTTGTCGGCGTCAGCAACCCCCCAGCGGGCAAGTGGCCCTCCCCTCCTGACACCGTCGTGCCGACCGCGCCCGTTATCCGCGAAAAACCCTTCCTTATTGCCGACGCCCACGGTGCGTACAGCATGGTTGTCCCCGCCGTGCAACGCAACACCTCAGGCGTCAGTTGGCACGGAGGCGGAACCCCCGGCCGCGCACTCTCGCTCAGCAGCTTCTATATCGCCCAGCCAGCCAGAGACACCGCCGCCACCATCAACACCGCCCTGGCGAATGGCAAGAACCTCATTTTCACCCCTGGTATCTACGAACTCACGGAACCTATCCGCGTCACCCGCCCGAATACCGTGGTCTATGGCCTGGGTTTCGCAACGCTGCGTCCCACGCGTGGCACGGCCGCGATGACGGTGGCTGACCGCGACGGCATCCTGGTGTCCGGCCTGCTCTTCGACGCAGGCGAAACTCGCTCCCCGGTTCTTCTTGAAGTAGGTCCTAACGGCTCTCACGCGCGCCACATCGACGACCCCATCACGCTCTCAGACGTCTTCTTTCGCGTGGGCGGCGCCGCAGCAGGAAAGGTCGCAGCAAACCTTGTCATCAACGCGAACGACGTTCTTGTCGACCACACCTGGATCTGGCGCGCGGACCACGGCCAGGGCGTGGGCTGGACTGAAAACACGAGTGACAACGGCTTGATCGTTAATGGCAATTACGCCACCATCTATGGCCTGTTCGTCGAGCACCACCAGCAGTTCCAGGTTCTCTGGAACGGCGAACACGGTCGCACCTTCTTCTATCAATCCGAAATCCCGTACGACCCACCCACCCAGCAAGCGTGGAACGCGAACATACCCGGCAGCTCCGGCCCCAATGGCTGGGCCTCTTACAAAGTCGCCGACAACGTCCTTGACCACCAGGCATTCGGCCTGGGCGTCTACTCCGTATTCCGTCACCCTGGGGTCATTCTCACGCACGCCATAGAAACCCCCACGGTTCCGTCGGTTCACTTCGAGCACATGGTGACCATTGCGCTCGACAACCTTGGGGAGATCACACACGTAGTCGACAATACCGGGGCTGCGGCCACACCTGCTCCCACGCTCACCACGCCTCGTGTGGCTACGTACCCACCGGTCCCCTAGCTCTGATAAGGCGTGAGTCTTGTATTTAGGTCTTTCGAACGCCTTTTTCTTCAGCATCGGCGAAGCATCGATAGCCGGATCACATTGGTCCCGGGAACGCACTTTGCTGAAGTTGGCTGCGCATGCTTGCGCACTGGCATAACGACATTTCGAGTTTCGTGGACTGACCCAAGGTTCGGGACGCGAAGGAGGGCAGGTTGTCGATTACTGAGTGGGTTCGAGTTGGAATTGGCTGCGGAGCCAGGTGCGGATGTGTTCCTGCATGAGGTTGAGCTTGGGGCCGGGTGAGTTGCCGGCGGATTGGAAGAAGTGGTCGGCGCCTGCGATCCAATGAAACTCTTTGGGCTCGGGGGCGCGCGCGACGACGGCGTCGACGGCCTCGCGTGGGCCGTAAATGTCATGGTCTCCGCTGAGGAAGAGCTTTGGCTGGGTGCATTTCGGGAGGAAACCGTAGGTGTAGTCTCGGCCTTCGGCGCGGACGGGAAGGCCGAGGCCGATGAGACCTTGAACGCGGGGGTCTCCGCAGCAGGCGCGCAGACCGACGTTGGAGCCGAAGGAGAAGCCGGCAAAGAGAATGGGGCGGTGGAAGTTCTGATCGAGCCAGTCGAGCGCGGCTTTGACGTCGTCTTGTTCGCCGTAGCCTCCGTCGTGAGCGCCTTCGCTTAACCCGACGCTGCGGAAGTTGAAGCGCAGGACGGGAAGGCCGAACCCTGCGAAGGCCTTCATGGCGTGGTAGACGACCTTGTTGTGCATGGTGCCGCCGCCGTGCGGGTGGGGATGACAGACGAGCGCGGTGTACGGGGCGTCGTCGCGGCCGCTGTTGAGGAGAGCTTCGAGGCGGCCTGCGGGTCCGCGGAGGTCATCGACGGACCTGATGTGCGAGGAAGTCATCGGGTTCAGTGTAACCAGTGCGCTGTTGTTTTCGTTCCCCTGCACACGATTCCCGTATGCTGGGATTTATGGCGATCGATCCGATTGAACTGACCCGGCGGCTTGTCGATATCGAGTCCACGACGTATTGCGAAGGGCTGGCGGGCGAGTTTCTGCACGAGTTTCTCCAAGGGCAAGGCTACGCGGTGGAGCGGATGGCGGTGGCGCAACCGGACCGTGCGTGCACTCCGGGAGCGGGGAGTGGAGAGCGCTTCAACGTCTATGCCGCCGAGAGTGGGGTCACTCCCGACGTGGTGTTTTCGACCCACATGGACACGGTGCCACCGTATTTTGGCTGCACCGAAGATGACGAGTTTTTGTATGGGCGAGGGGCGTGCGATGCGAAGGGGATCATTGCGGCGCAGGTGGCAGCGGCGGAACGGCTGCGCGGGGACGGGGTGAAGGTTGGCATGCTGTTCGTCGTAGGGGAAGAGCGCGACTCGGCGGGTGCGGCGGTGGCGAATCTGCATCCGAAAGGGTCGAGATTTCTGATCAATGGGGAGCCGACGGACAACAGGCTGGCCTTGGCGTCGAAGGGTGCGTTGCGCGTCGAGCTTAGGGCGAAGGGGCGGATGGCGCACTCGGCGTATCCGGAGCTGGGCGAGTCGGCGATCGACAAGCTGGTGGCGGCGCTGCATGATGTGCTGGAGCTTCCACTTCCGGTGGACCCGGAGATTGGGGCTTCGACGTTGAACATTGGGTTGATCGAGGGTGGGCGTGCGCCGAACGTGATTGCGGATAAGGCCGAGGCGCATATCCTGGTGCGGCTGGTGGGACCTGCGGACGAGATCAAGCGTTCGATTTTGGACACTGTGGGAGAACGGGCGCAGGTGGACTTCAGCCTGGAGCTGCCGTTTGTGCGGATGCGCAAGGTGGGGAACCTGCCGACGATGGTGGCGAAGTTCACGACGGACATTCCGTCGCTGACCGCGTGGGGCGAGCCGTTCCTGCTGGGGCCGGGCTCGATCCACGTGGCCCATACACGGGACGAGAAGATTGCGAAGAAGGAGTTGCTGGAGGCGGTGGAGCTTTATGTGGAACTGGCGAGTGGGCTGGTGCGTTGAAAGGAAGCTGTACTTCCAGCAGCGTTACATGTAAC
>JALYVA010000034.1 GCA_030853485.1 Acidobacteriota bacterium | reverse complement strand
TCGGATGCCGTGGCTTTGCGGTCACGGCAAACATCGCTGCAGTGTTTGACGATGTCCCAATCCCGAGCCCACTCCGCGCGCCATGGAAACGCTCGTCCGCAGGTTTTGCAGATCTTGTCCTTGTGAGGCGTGGGACGTTCCGGCTTGGGTTTACGATCCGGCATGGAATGAGGTTGAGATGCAGATCCGACTACCCGAGCCAGCACCGTTGTAACTTGACGGAGGCGCGATCGCGAGACGAGCAAACCCGCGGCATTCCTGCCGTCGAGACATCCGCTTGCTGCAATTTGCATCTGCCCGACCGGAATTTGCACGGCTCCTGGGCGACGCCAGCACTCGATCTACGCTCAGCCCTGCCCCCGGTCTTTATACTTGAGAGAGATGCCTGCATGCGGAACGGAGAACATGGCAAAGTTTCTATCGCTTGAAGAACAACTTGATCTGATCACCAAGGGTGCCGTGGAGATTGTTCCGCTCGAGTCCTTGAAGGAACGCATCAGCAAGTCCATAGTGTCGGGGCTGCCGATGCGGATCAAGGCAGGGTTCGACCCCACGGCTCCGGACCTGCACCTCGGTCATACGGTGCTGCTGCGCAAGCTGAGGCACTTCCAGACTCTGGGCCATACCGTGATCTTTCTCATCGGCGATTCGACGGCATTGATCGGCGACCCCACCGGACGCAACATCACGCGCAAGCCGCTCACGCCGGAACAGATTGCCGCCAATGCCGAGACCTACAAGGAGCAGGTATTCAAAATCCTCGATCCCGCGACGACGGAGGTGCGATACAACTCCGAATGGCTCGACAAGCTGAGCTACTACGACATGGTAAAGCTGATGGCGCAGTTCACCGTGTCGCAGATGCTGGAACGCGAAGACTTTCATAAACGCTTCAACGAGGAGCAGCCCATTGCCCTCCATGAGCTGATCTATCCCATCGCACAGGGCTACGACTCGGTCGCGCTCGAATGCGATGTGGAGCTCGGCGGTACGGACCAGAAGTTCAACCTGATGCGCGGCCGCGACCTGCAGAAACACTACGCCCAGCCACAACAGATCGTCCTGATGATGCCGATCATCGAAGGCCTCGATGGCGTGCAGAAAATGTCGAAGTCGCTCGGCAACGCAATCGGCGTCCATGAACCTGCGACCGAGATGTACGGCAAGCTCATGTCGATCTCCGATGACTTGATGTGGCGCTACTGGACGCTGCTGACCGATCTCCGCGGATCGGAAATTTCAGCGATGCAGGAGCAGGTACGCAATGGCTCGCTGCACCCGATGCAGGCGAAGAAAAATCTTGCGTGCACCATCACTCAGGACTTCCATTCACCGGAGCAGGCAGACGCAGCGGCGGAGAGCTGGACGAAAACATTCCAGCAGCGCGGTGTAAGCGGCGACGTGCCAGTGGTAGAGGTTGCCCGAAGCGCCGAAGGGCTGGGCGGAAGCACCGCTCCCGAGGATGGAACTGAAATTCGTATGGCGAGGCTTCTGGTGCTTGCCGGACTGGCAGTCTCGACCGGGGAAGCGACCCGAAAAATCGCCGAAAATGCGGTAAGCGTCAACGGCGAGAAATTCAGCGAAAAGCTAATCCGTGCAACCGTGCTTGGGGATTCGCCTACACTGCGGCTTGGAAAGAAAAGCGTGCGTGTCGCATGGGTCGATTAGCTCGTGCCTTGCTGCACAAAACGCAGACGTTGCTTCCAGATTTGCATCTTATGCTATGCGGACCTATGACGATATCGTTTCCTACTGCACGCCCGCTCCTTTGGATGTGTTTTCTACTTGGTGTGGCGCTGCCTCTCCGTGCGCAGGAGGGACACGACCCGAAGGAAATTGTGCGTTCTGCAGTAAAAGCCGAGCTGAGCGCAGGAGCCAACGACCACTCGCGCTGGAAGTACAAGGATGCCGAGCTGGACAAAAGCACGGTCTCGATCGTCGTGCAGACCGACGCGGGTTCAGTAAAGCGCCTGATCAGCAGAAATGGCGAACCGCTCAACGCGGATCAAGCGAGCACCGAAGAGGCGCGGGTACAGCGCTTTATTAGGGATGAAAGCGAGCTCGCCAAACAGAAGAAGGACTCGGAGCAGGACGATAAAAATGCCGCTGAGCTTTTGAACATGCTGCCTGACGCCTTTATCTGGAAGGTCGAAAGTGAGGATGCGGAGAAGACGGCGCTTCACTTCGAACCGAACCCGAGCTTCGATCCTCCGGACATGCAATCGCGTGTGCTGGGCACGATGGTTGGTGAGCTGGTCGTCAACAAGGCGCAGCACCGAATAGAGACAATCAGCGGCCGGCTTACTCAGGATGTCACGATCGGCTGGGGCTTGCTTGGCCGGTTGAAGTCAGGCGGAACCTTTCGGGTAGAGCGCAGACAGGTTGCCCCAGGGCTGTGGCAGATCACCGAGACGCATGTACATATCCAGGGTAAGGCGCTCTTCTTCAAAAGCATCGGACAACAGCAGGATGAGGCCCAGAGCGAGTTCACCCGCGTGCCCGGCGCAACCACGCTAGAGCAGGCGGCGGAAATGTCGAAGACGCTGAAGTAGAACATACGTCCCGTAAGACATATCGCTAAGACGCAGTTATCCTCGGGACCATGGCACAGACTCCGTACCCCCAAACCGACCACGCGCTGATCCGGCTCATTGAGCGTTCGCCAGGCCACCGCGCGGGGTATAAGCAACTGATCCGCGAGCTTGGCTTGGGTGGAGGACGAGAACGCCGCCTGCTCCTCGAGCAGCTCGCCCGGATCACCGCGCGCCGCGAGTTGGTCAAAACCGACAGCGAGCAGTGGAGTCTTCCGTCGGCCATACCGGAAAAGACAAAGCGTTCGAAGCGTGCCGAGGAACCAGTCCCGGTGGAGCCGCGCGCGACACGCGACAAGCTGTTGGCAGGTCGCCTGGATCTGCATCGCGATGGGTACGGCTTCGTGCGGCCCAATGGAAGCATCGACCGAAGCGACGATTTGTTCATTCCACCGAATGAGCTGAACGGCGCGATGCAAGGGGACGAGGTGCTCGTCGACGAAGCCCCTCCCGGACGCGATGGACGGCGGTCTGGGCGCATCGTACGTGTGCTGAACCGCCGAAATCCCACCGTGGTCGGCATCTTCCATTACGCGCGTGCTCACCGCGGCAGCGCGTGGGACGAGGCTTCGCTCATCCGCGGCAACTTTGTCACGCCGCTCGACGAACGCATGCCGCAAGCGATCTTGATTCCTGACGGCGCAGAAACTCCCGCCTTGCCCTCCAACACACCGCATCGGGTGCTGGGCGAAGAGGCGCAGGCGCAGCGCACGCACTGGTCGGAAGATCTTGACCTGCACCGGCCACTCGAGGGTCTCGCCGTTGATGTCGAAATCACGGATTTCCCCACCGTCGGGCGTCCGGCGCTCGGGCGTGTGATCGAAGTGCTTGGACCGCCCGATGCGTTCGGCGTCGACGTCGAGATCATCATTCGCAAGCACCATCTGCCCCACGTATTTCCCGCACATGTGCTCGCCGAGGCTGCAGCAAGCGCCGAGGAAACGGTCGAGGTTCTATCGGAACGGAGCGACGGCGATCTCGCCCGGCGTCGCGATTTTCGCGGCCTTCCGATTGTCACCATTGACGGCGAAACAGCGCGAGACTTCGATGACGCCGTGGTCGTCAGGCCGCTGGCGAACGGCCGTTGGGAGCTGCAGGTTCACATCGCGGATGTAAGCCACTATGTGCGGCCCGCGACAGCGCTCGATCTCGAAGCAAGACTGCGGGGCAACTCCGTTTATTTTCCCGACCGCGCCATCCCCATGCTGCCGCCGCAGCTTTCGAGTGGCATGTGCAGCCTTCGTCCCGAGGAAGACCGTCTCGTGATGAGCTGCGTCATGGAGATCGACGACGCGGGCGAGGTGTTGGGCTACGAGGTGTGCGAAGGCATCATCTGTAGCGCAAAACGAATGACCTACACGCAGGTCCAGGGCGTGCTGGATGGCGATCCGGAAGTACGCGCGCAGTTCGACGGCCTGGTACCCGACTTCGAACGAATGCACGCGCTCGCACTCAAGCTGAATGCCAAACGCCACCGGCGTGGTTCGATCGACTTCGACTTGCCGGAGCCTGTAGTCCAGTTCGACCCCGACGGCAACATGCAGGCGATTGTCCGGTCGCAGCGCGGATGGGCGCACCGCCTCATCGAGGAGTTTATGTTGTCGGCCAACGAATGCGTGGCGACCTGGATCGAGGCGCAGAATATCGCGAGCGTTTATCGCATTCACGAGATTCCCGACCCAAAGCGCATCCTCGATTTCGAAGAGATCGCCAGCCAGTTTGGCTACACGCTCGGTTTTGCAAGCCTGCCCGTGAAAAAGTTCCAAACGAAAGGCGATCGGCGAGAAGCGCGCGGTACAGACAGACAAGCGAAGACACACGAGGTGCCGGAATCGATTCCGGTAACTCCGCAGATGTATCAACGCCTCACGGCCCGTATCGCCGGCAAGGCGGAAGAGCGCATTCTCTCCTACCTCATGCTCCGGTCGTTGAAGCAGGCGCGTTACAGCGAGAAGAACGTCGGCCACTTCGCCCTTGCATCTCCCAGTTACACGCATTTCACTTCGCCCATCCGGCGCTATCCGGATCTGATTGTGCATCGCCTGCTGCGCGAGTTGATCCGCTCCGGTGCGGACACACGCGGCGCGGCAATTTTGTCGAGCGCTCCGCAACCCTGGACAGCCAAGCCAGAGTCAAGGCCACGCAGGGAACAAGTGGAGCGTGCGAGGCTCGAGGAACCGATTCCCGAGGCCGAACTCGCTGCGATCGCCGCCGAATCCAGCCAGGCCGAGCGGCGCGCCGACGATGCCGAGCGTGAACTGATCGAGTGGAAAAAGATCAAGTTTATGCAGGACCGCGTCGGCGAAGACTTCGACGCCATCATTCTTTCCTGCACCAAATATGGATTTTTTGTGGAGCTCGACAATCTGTTCATCGAAGGTCTCGTGCCGCTGAGTTCGCTTCAGGATGATCGGTATGTGTTTCGCGATACCGACCGGCAGATTGTAGGCGCGCGCAACGGGCGAGTGTTCAAGATGGGCCAGCGGGTTCATGTGCTGCTGGACCGGATCGACCGGCAGCAGCGAAGACTGCAGTTTGCCTTGCTGACGAGCGATGGGGAGACTGGTGCCGCGCCGAGGTCGTTGCGCAAATCGAAGACGGCGGCGACGCCGGAGGGAGACCGTCCCCTTTCCAGTCCGAACCGGTCCGGGAAAAAGGGTAAGACGAAGTCCAAAGCCCGCGAGAGAAACGAGAAGACCAAGGGGAAGCGGCGATAGACCAAACCTCTACGGTCATCGGCTGCTCGCGGTACCGTCTGCTCTGTTCCTGTTTACGGCGGATTCACTTCGGCTTCGGCGCGCAGGCACAGTAAAGCAATCACCTCAGTGCCCGGGCGAAACTCAGATGTGAGGAGTTCAAGGCACACATCCATCCGCTGACTAGCACTACGAAATCATGTCCGTCAGATCGAGTGCATTCGGAGTAGCCTCGCCCATCGCCGTATTGTCGAACATGACCCACACTTCCGCGTTCTTTTTCTCTTTTCTAACTCGCGCGGCTACGTTGGAAAGAAACGCCGCATCGTACCCCGACCAGTAGACGCGGGGAGAACCGTGCAGCCGCCAATAACGCAGGCTCTTCCATCCGCCTGGCTCGCCTGCCGCCGCAACTTCCCTGGCTCCCTTAGGCGCAGGATCAGCCGCCACGCGCGCGACTTCGAAGTCGATGAGCAGCCGGTTTGCCAATGCCGTAAACCAGCTTGCATGTCGCGGTTCCAGCACGACAGGTCCTGTGTGAAGCTCCCGCAGAACGGTAAAGAAATCGCGCGCGACGCCCTCATCAAACGCAAGACTCGGCGGCAACTGAACCAGCACCGGGCCCAGCTTATCCTCTAACCCGGAGATCTGCCCGAAAAACTCCTGCAGGATTGCGCCGCAGCTTACCAGCTTCGACACGTGCGTCGCCGCCTTCGGAGCTTTCACCGCGAAACGAAAGTCGTCCGGAACGCTAGCAGCCCAGCGCTCCCATACCGTTCTGCGATGCGGCCGATGAAAGGAAGAGTTGACCTCGACACATCCAAACACCCGCGCATACCGTTCGAGGTGCGAACCAGCCTCCTCAAAACGGTGCGCGTAACGCTTCGGCAACGACCATCCGGCGCACCCGATCCTCACCTTCGGCGTATTCTGCGTCACGATTCACCTCCAGCAAAACATCTCATCGTGGAAACAGGCACGCAATCGCAACGCGAGCCTGCCAGGACGATCGCCCGGCTTATTTCTGGGTTGCTGGAAACGGATTTCGCTCGCCGAACTGCGCCTGGTGCCAGTATGGATAGGTCAGCGGCACCCTGCTTGCCTCGTCGAGCTTCACCATCTGCTCGGGTGTCAGCTTCCAGCCCACAGCGCCCAGATTGGACTTCAACTGTGCTTCATTACGCGCTCCAATAATCAACGTAGAAATCGTGGGACGCTGCAGCAGCCAGTTCAGTGCAATCTGCGGAACCGTCTTTCCCGTCTCTTGTGAAATGACATCGAGTGCATCCACCACCTTGTACAGATGTTCCTCCGGTACCTGCGGTCCAATGTCCGCCACCAGCTTGGAGTTCAGCCTGCTGCCTTTGGGAATGCCGGTTTCGCGGCGAATCCTGCCTGTGAGCCTGCCCCACCCGAGGGGCGACCACACCAGCGCGCCCACACCTTGATCCTCGGCCAGAGGCATCAGTTCCCACTCGTAGTCGCGGCCTACGAGCGAGTAGTAGACCTGATGCCCCACATATCTTGCCCAGCCGTATCGCTCACTGACACTCAGCGACTTCATCAGATGCCAGCCCGAAAAATTGGAGCACGCGATGTAGCGGACTTTACCCTCCCGCACCATCTTGTCCAGCGTATTCAGCGTCTCCTCCACCGGCGTCGTCGCGTCGAAGGCATGCAGATGGTACACGTCGACGTAATCGGTGCCGAGCCTCTTCAGGCTGCGCTCGAGCGATTGGATCAGGTGGTATCGGCTGGATCCAACATCGTTCGGCCCCTGGCCCAGGCGGAAAGTGGCCTTTGTCGAGATCAGCACATCTTCGCGCTTGTGATGTGCGAGCGCCTTTCCCAGCGCCGTCTCGCTTCCGCCATCGGAGTAAACATCCGCCGTGTCGAAGAAGTTCAGCCCCGCATCCATGCAGATGCCAACGATCCTCTCGGCTTCGTCCTGGGTGGTGTCGCCCCACGCCTTGAAGAATTCGTTGTTCGCGCCAAACGTGCCCGCTCCAAAGCAAAGCTCTGGCACCTTCAATCCCGATCTTCCCAACTGTCTGTATTCCATGTTGACTCCCTTGTGACGTTCTGATGAGTTTGCGAAGATGAAGGCTTCAAGGCCTGCACTTGTGGAAAGTTTCTACGCGCACCGCGTTATCGTACCTAGATGGTGTCCATTCCGTTGTTTCCCGAGCAACCCGATCTCACGCCCGAGATTCCGCCTACGTGGTGCGACGGCAGCGACGTCTTTCACACGACAGAAAAATGTACGCGTCTGCAGGCGATCCCTTTTGGCAAACGAATCAAATACCTTTCCGGCAAAGCCGCAGAAGGTCTGCGTCAGTGCTTCAACTGCGAAGACATCGTTCGAGCCAAGCGGACGGGATGAACTCACTCCGAATCGTGCGACTGGGTCAGGAAACGGAGAGAAAACGCAAAGAATGGTCGGCCCGGCCTATCGGCAAGTTCACAATCACAATCAGGACATCTTTCGCGAGTGTTTTTCGAGTTGTTGAACAGCAATGTACCTTCTCCGCACACGTTGCAATCGAGAACTGCAGCAAATGAATTCATCGCATCCTCCTTGTACGCGATGAACTCTACCATTTTCGGGAGACGGATGAACGATTCGCTCGAGAGCATCATCCCGCCGGCTTGTCTACCTGGCTCTGATACACCTCTTCAACGCGCTCCACCGTATCGATCTCGTCGACCGGCTTATCCGTGCGAATGCGCAAAATGCGCGGAAAGCGGAGCGCATATCCGCTGACGTGGCGCTCGCTGCGCATGATGTTGTTGAACGCGACCTCAAGCACCATCAACGGTTCTACCGTGCGGAAGTACCCCTGGTCCTCGAGCGTGTGCGCCATCATCCATGCGCTCATCTCCGCGATTTCGGCGTCGGTCAGGCCGGAGTACGCTTTGCCTACGTTACGCAGTTCCCCGGCCGCCGTGCGCACGGCGAAGGTATAGTCACTCAGAATCCCTGCGCGCTTGCCATGGCCGAACTCCGCGCCCGTCACCACAACATCGAGTGTGGCCAGCTCACGTTTCAGCTTCACCCACGCCAGTCCGCGGCGTCCCGGCTGGTATAGCGAACCTGCCGCCTTCAGCATCACGCCTTCATTGGCACGCGCTCGCGCATCGGCATACGCACGGTCGATCCCTTCCGCACTTGAGACCAGGCGCGACGGCGAAATCATCAGGCGCTCGAACGCGTGTGCGCTCTGGGCCTTCGCGTCATCAACGACAAACATCGTTCCCTGGGATCTGTCCACATCAGCCGGTCTCTCTAACGGCGAAACGGTACGCTCCACAAGCTGTTCCACCGCAGCCTCCAGGCGATTTCGCCGCTCACGCAGAGGCATATCCAGCAGCAGCTCTCCTCCGGCATACATCAGATCGAACGCCATGAAGACCACCGGGACCTGCTGCCTCCACTCATTGCTCACCCGCTTTCGCCCGATCCTCTGGCCAAGCACAGCGAACGGCAGCGCCCTGGACTGTTCAAAATCCCAGCCCAGAATCTCGCCATCGAAAATCAGCGGTCCGTCCGTGTCCGCACGCACATGCGCGAACGCCTCGGCCAGTTCGGGGAAGCTCTCCGTAACGTCTTCGCGATTGCGCGAGTAGATCGCGACGCGTCCGGGCTGGCCCGCATCGCCGCAGTGCACCTGCGCGCGCATGCCGTCGTACTTGTCTTCGAGGAAAGCCTCAACCTCGCCGGGGCGCCGCTCGGCCGCATCCAGGCAGCGCTTCTCCTCCACTTCCGCCGGCGCAATCACATCCGTCGAGACGACATCGGGAAACTCCTCCGCATCGACATCCCGCGTTTGCGGCAGATCGGCGCCTGCAGGAATCTCAACCCCCTCTTCCACTGCCACAGCGATCTCGCTCTCACGTTCCGGATCGCGTTCGAGCGCCTCCTTTAACATCCTGTCCGTTTTCCTGACCCGCGTCTTCCTCACCTTCGCCACAATCGCCTTCGCGGGCTTTTCGGTAAACCGTTCGATCGCTTCCCCGGGGCTCTCCACGGGGCTTGCAAGCATGAATCCAAGTGGGTGAAAGAGTCTCATGCGCGCTTGATCCAGAGTTCCCGCAAACGCTCTCCCCACCGCGCTCATCAGGTCCGCCTCCAGCATCACCGCATGGCGCACTGCCTCCACCGGAGCATTGGCTGCGACGGCAATCGCCTCTTCCACGAGGCTCTGTTTCACCCCGATTCGCATGTCGCCCAGCATCAGCTTCAGCAGATACTTCGCCTCGAGCGGCGACGCCCTCCTCAGCATGGCTTCGACCAGCGCTGCCCGAATCGCTGTTGTTTTCGCCACCGCCATCGCGGCAAATGCCTCAGCAATTTCTTCCAAGCTAAGGCCGGATGCAGCTGCAACGCCGTGTTTCCGATCGTCGGGTTCCCGCGTTCCCATACTCGCCCCTGCAAGCAGATCGAACGCCGCCGCACCCATATCTCCGTGCTTGCGGTAAGCAGCAGATAGCGCCGCATCGCTTGCCCCGCTCACGGCCAGCAGCGCCTTCGACAGCAGCGCGCCGCCTGCATTCAGCTTCCGCCCATCCGCCTCCGCAAAAGGCAATCCGGCGAGATACAAGGCGAACCGCCCGGCATCTTCAGACCCCGGAGCCGCATCGTGCACCGCCCGCACCGCCGCCGCAATCGCAGCGCGTTTTTTCAGCCGCCCGCTTTCGCCCGCCAGCTCCTCCGCCAACTTCGCCACCGCAGCAAACAACGCCATTCTGCAACGATC
The DNA here is from genome assembly GCA_030853485.1 of Acidobacteriota bacterium. GTDB lineage: Bacteria > Acidobacteriota > Terriglobia > Terriglobales > Acidobacteriaceae > Edaphobacter. The sequence continues at coordinate 14,791 of JALYVA010000034.1, read as the reverse complement.
CTTTCGCTCGAATCCGCCCGCACCAGGCGCTGTTACGAAAGATGCATTCCGCATCCTCCGGGTCAGGAGTAACATCAAATAAGCATGAACGTACACGCATACCCGGTGCTCCTCCCCGGCGTGACCGAGTCTCCCGACCGTCACGACTTTGCCTAGCTGCGCCAAGCCTGCCTTCAGTCTTTCTTCCTACATCCAATTTCCCGCCCCTTAGGAGCACCACCATGTTCGACCGCCTCGACCAACTCGAAGCCCGCTATGAAGATCTCGGCAAGCAGATGTCTGATCCCACCCTGGTCAACGATCAGAAAAAGTTTCAGTCCGTCGCCAAGCAACATCGCGACATGGAGCCCACGGTCGAAAAGTTTCGCCAGTATCGCAAGATCAAAGAAGGCATCGCCGAAGCACAGGCCATGCTCACCGATGCCGACCCGGACGTGAAAGCCATGGCCGAAGAAGAGCTTGCCAGCCTCGAGCCGCAGCTTACTCCCGTTGAAGAACAGCTCAAAGTCCTGCTGCTTCCGAAAGACCCCAATGACGAGAAGAACGTCGTCCTCGAACTGCGTGCAGGCACAGGAGGCGACGAGGCCGCGCTCTTTGTCGCCGAGGTCTTCCGCATGTATCTCCGCTTCGCCGAGCAGCACAAGTGGAAGGTGGAAGTGCTGTCGCAGACCGAGTCCGGCATCGGCCACGGGTTGAAGGATGTCACTGCGATCATCGAAGGCGACAACGTCTACTCGCAGCTCAAATACGAGTCCGGCGTGCACCGCGTCCAGCGCGTTCCCGCCACCGAGACACAAGGCCGCGTCCACACCTCCGCCATCACCGTAGCCGTGCTTCCCGAAGCCGAAGAGGTCGACATCAAGGTCGAAGCCAAGGACCTGCGCATCGACACCTTCTGCTCCTCCGGCCCGGGCGGCCAGTCGGTTAATACCACCTACTCGGCCGTGCGCATCACGCATCTGCCCACCAACACTGTCGTCAGCTGCCAGGACGAAAAATCGCAGATCAAAAATCGTGAGAAGGCCATGCGTGTCCTACGTGCTCGTCTGTACGAGGTGGAAGCCGAGCGCATCCATCAAATTCAGGCGAAGGACCGCAAGCAGCAGATCGGCTCCGGCGACCGCTCTGAGAAAATCCGCACCTACAACTTCCCGCAGAACCGGCTGACCGACCATCGCATCGGCCTGACCAACCATCAGCTCGCCATGGTGATGGAAGGCCAGATCCAGCCCACGATCGACGCGCTGATCGCTCACTACACCGCCGAAAAACTTAAGGCTGAAGCCACTGCCGCCTGAAGAGACATGGCCTGCCGGCCGGGCCCACTGCGCGTGGGGCGGTCACTTCGTGACGGGTATACCCCTTCGGTAGGCGCTCCCGCTGGTCGCGAACGAAGACCTTCGTTGCCGACCACCGGGAGGCCCGGGCGAAGCCGGTATACCCCCCACGAAGTGGGCGCCGCCCGCGTAGGGCGCCTTTGCATTTAGATTTCCCAAGCCACTATCATGGCCATACCAACGGACAGCGACCATGCCAGAGATTCCGCACGCGCACGCGCCAGCACTCTCTTCGCGCATCACAAACGTAATCGCAGTCGCATTGCTCGTCCTCTTCGCCACACTGCTGATCACGTCCTCGCGCCAGGAGTCCCAGACGTTCGATGAGTCCGTTCACCTGCTGGCCGGTTTCGAATACTGGAAGCATGGCGACTTCGGGCGAAATCCCGAGCATCCTCCGCTGGCCAAGCTTCTCGCCGCCGCACCTCTGCTTTCCATGAACCTCAAAGATCCGCCAGTCCTCCCCATCCCCTACTTCAAGGGCCAGGACATGATCAATGGCGGCCAGTTCCTCTACAGCTCCAATGCCGACGCCATCCTGCAACGCGGACGCTTCGTCATCGTCCTCCTCAGCCTCACCCTCGCATTGCTCGTTTTTTTTGCAGCCCGCGAGATGTTCGGTCCTCCCGCCGCGCTCCTTGCTCTCGGCCTCTTCGTCTTCGAGCCGTCGCTGATCGCCCACGGAGCCCTCGTCACCACCGACATGCCGCTCGCCTGTCTCTTCTTCGCCTCCATCTACGCCTTCTACCGCTTCGCCCAGCGACCCACCTTCGCACGTCTTGCGCTCACCGCCACCGCCAGCAGCCTCACCATCATCACCAAGCACTCCGGCGTCCTTCTTTTTCCTGTCCTCGTACTGCTCGCCCTTACCGAGATCTTCACCGGCGAGAAACGTAGAGAGCCAGCCAAAAATCGCACCCCGCTCGTGCGATATGCCCTCGCACTCCTCCTGATCGCCGCAGTCAGCTATGCCGCGCTCTGGGCGATCTACGGATTCCGCTACGCCGCGCGACCCGGACACCTCCAGATCGTCCCCGCACTCGCCAGTTTCGCAGCAGGCATTCCGCACCCGTGGCAGCGTTCTCTCATCGCTTCCCTTGCCGCGCATCGCCTCCTGCCCGAAGCCTACCTCTACGGCTGGGCCGACATCCTTCAGATTTCCAGCACCCGATACAGCTATCTCTTCGGCCGGCTTTACAGTGCCGGACACTGGTTCTTCTTTCCCGCCGTTTTCGTCATCAAAACTACGCTCACTCTTCTTGCGCTTCTCGTTCTTGTGCCTTTTGCCCGTCTGCATGGACGCACCCGCGAGTTCCGCTTTCTCCTCGTGCCGCCGCTCTTCTTCTTCCTCTTCGCGGTCGCCTCCATGGTCAACCTGGGCATCCGTCATCTGCTTCCCATCTACCCGTTCTGCATCGTGCTGGCCGGTGCCGCAGCCGCAGCGTTCGCAGTTCGTTCGACAGCAACCCGCGTCGCCATCGCAGCCCTGCTCCTGTTCACCGTGGTCTCTTCCCTCCACGCCTATCCGGACTTTCTCGCCTACTCCAACGAGGCCTTCGGCGGACCCGCTCACACCTACCGCGTTCTCACCGACTCAAACGCAGACTGGGGCCAAGGCCTCAAGTGGACCAGGACCTATCTCGACCAGCACCCCGCCGGCCCGAACTCCGCAGACGATTGCTGGATGAACTATGCCAATCCCATCGTCAACACCAGCTACTACGGCATCCGCTGCAAGCCTTTGATCGACGGGCTGGGACATTGGATCGGCATGGGCACGTCTCCGATTCCCTCTAAGATCACCGGCACAGTCCTGCTCAGTTCCACCGATGCCGCAGGTTTAATGTGGGGACCAGACACACTCAACCCCTATCAGGACTTCCTCAATCGCCGCCCCGACGACGTCATCGGCAACGTTATCCTCGTCTATCGCGGCAGCTTCGCCGTTCCCCTTCTCGCTGCGCAAACCAACGCAACCGCGGCGACGATGATGCTCCGCCAACACCGCTTCCCCGAAGCTCTCGCGCTTGCCCAGGCTGCAGTGGCACAGGCTCCGCAATCGGCCGAAGTTAACGCTGTTCTGGGGCAGGTGCTCTTCGCCTCAGGACGAATGCAGGAAGGGCAGCAAGCCATTGCGAACGCGATTCGCCTGGCAAAATCCGATCACCCTGAATACCAGAAGTTTCTGCTTTCCATGCTGGAGCGTCACTAGCGCAAAGCCCATCGGTCCGGCCAAACGGGGCACCCCATGCCCCCAAAGATCTTCACTCGCGACCAACGGGAGCGCCCACCGAAGGAGTACACCCGTCACGAAGTGACCGCCCCACGCGCAGTGGGCCCAGCCGGCAGGCCATGTTTTTCAATCAAACCCTGCGCACCTCGACCAGAGTCGAATAAAACGTAGGCCCGCCCCCAATATCGGTCAGCCTCTCCGACGTCAGCGCATTTACATTCGCGCCATTCGCCGAAAGCTTATTCCAATCCAGCCGCGACGCCACCACGCCCTCAGCCACATGTTCGTTCACCAGCGCACGCAGTCCGATACACCCCCGGTCATTGAACACCTCAACCTCGTCCCCAGACGCAATCGAACGCGCCGCGGCATCGATCGCATGCATCTCCAGCACACCTTCGGTCCGCGCTTCCATCCCCTGGTGCACAGGGATATTCGCAAACGTCGTATTCATGTAGTTGTCTGCCTTCCTTGGCAGAAACTCCAGTGGATACGCCCCTTCCGCAGCATGCGCCCTCGACTCCACCGGCGCGGCAAACACCGGCACCGGCGTCAACTCCCCGCGCCCGCTCGCCGTGCGGAACCAACCCGCATTACAGAACGGAAGCACGTCGCCCGCACTGTCAGCCGGCATCTGCAGCGGCACATGCCCTTCGCGCTCCAGCCGTTCTCGCGTGATCCCGGCAAACCACGGATCGCCCGACCCAAGCGCCTGGTCGATCAAATCGTTTTCCGTATCGCGGAAGCAAGCCTCCGGGAATCCCATCCGCTGCCCCAATTTGCCGAACAACTCCACGTTGCTCCTCGCCTCGCCCAGCGGTTCGATCGCCCGACTGCTCACCTGCGCAAACAAGTGTCCGTACGCCCCCTGCACATCCTTCGCCTCAAGAAACGTTGTCGCCGGCAACACCACATCCGCATAGTCCGTGGTATCGGTGAAGAACTGCTCATGCACCACGGTGAACAGATCTGCGCGCCGCATTCCCCGCAGCACGTCATTCTGGTTCGGAGCAATCGCCGCCGGATTCGAGTTGTACACAAACAGTGCCTTCACCCCAAGTCCTTTGCCCGAATCTTTGCCGGCCGAAGTCAGCGCCTCCCCCAGCAGACTCATATTCACCACCCGAGCCGGACGTCCCAGCGGGCTCGCCAGCATCAACTCCGGCATCTGCAGCGCACTCTCGTTGAACGGGAACGATCCCGAGCTCGACAGCAGCAGCCCTCCGCCCTTGCGCTTCCACGAGCCCGTCAGCAGCGGCAGCATGCACACCGCGCGCGCCGCCGTCCCACCGTTCTCGCTCCGTTGAATCCCGTAGTTCAGCCGAATCGCCGCCGGACCCGATCCATCCCGCCCCGCCGTCCCATACGCCCGCGCCAGCCGCACGATCGTCTCCGCCGAAATCCCGGTAACCTCTGCCACCCGCGCCGGCGCATACTCCGGTCGCAGCGCATGCGCCCTCAACTCTTCGAAGCCCGCTGTGCACTCCGCGATATATTCGCGGTCTTCGAGTCCAAGGCTCAGAATCACATGCATCATCCCCAATGCCAGCGCCGCATCGGTCCCCGGATGGATCGCCAGATGCTCCTCCGCCAGCGCCGCTGTCCGGGTCCGGTAAGGATCGATCACCACAAGCTTCGCGCCTGCACGCCGAGCCTGCTCAATGAACGGCCAAAGATGCACGTTATTGCCATGCACATTTGCTCCCCAGGCAATGATCAGCCCCGCATGCGCAAAGTCCTGCGGCGCCGTGCCCAGCTTGATGCCGTACACACTCTTGAGCGCCACCCCGCCCGCCGTCGAGCAGATCGTCCGGTCCAGCTGCGACGCTCCCAGCCGATAAAAAAACCGCCGGTCCATCGACCCATATCCGAGCTGCCCGATCGTTCCCGCATAGCTGTACGGCAACACGCTCTCCGGCCCAAACTCCTCCGCAATCCCCTTCAGCTTCGCGGCAATCTCATCCAGTGCCTCGTCCCACGAGATGCGCTCAAACGCCTCAGCCTCACGCCCTTTCGCCGCAGGCCCCTTGGCCACACCCGGCCTCCGCCGCATCGGGTACAGCAGCCGGTCCGGCGAATAAACCCGGTCCAGATACTTCGCTACCTTTCCGCAAAGAAAACCCCGCGTCACCGGATGTGTCGGATCGCCCTGCACCTTCACCGCGCGTCCGCTCTGCTCGTCCACCGTCACAAGGACACCGCAAGAGTCCGGACAATCGTGCGTGCACACCGCATGCACCACCCTGCTCCCTGTGCGCGCAACCTGTGGAGGCGCTCCCGTCACGCTCGAACCAGTGCCCATCTCACGATTCTAGTGCAAGCTCGAGACGCGAGCCGTTGTATGCTGCTCCCAGGCAGACCCGCACAAAACCAGCAGACGCCATGGCACACAAACCCAGCTCTCCAGCCCGTCTCGAAGCCTTCTCCGACGGTGTCATCGCGGTCATCATCACCATCATGGTCCTTGAGCTTAAAGTTCCCCGAGAGAACGGCATCCCGGGCCTCCGCGCCATTCTCCCCACCCTCGCTGTCTACGCGCTCTCCTTTGCCTTCACCGGCATTTACTGGATCAACCATCACCACCTCGTCCATCGCACCGAACAGGCCGACACCCCCATCCTGTATGCCAACCTCGTCTTCCTCTTCGCCTTGTCTCTGCTCCCTTTCTTCACCTCGTATGTGCTCGAAAAAAACCTCGACTCCTTTTCTGTCGCGCTGTACGACACTTCAATGATCGTCACCGGCTTCAGCTTTCTTCTCCTGCGCATCGCCATCGCAAACCGCCTCCGCGCAACCGGCCAGATCGAAAGGGAAGACATCGTCACACAGCGCAAGCACTACCTCTCCCTCCTGCTCTACGTCATCGCCATCCCGCTCGCCTTTTTCCACTCTCACGTCTCTCTCGGCATCGTCGCGCTCGTCACCCTGATATGGATCTATCCGACCGCCGCCATACCGCACAGCGACAAGAAACTCGAACTCCGATGAATCTTCCCGCATCCCAATGCAAAAGGAATCCAGCCAGTCACCAGGCTCGTTTCTTCCGATAGCCTTCCTCCACTGGCTTCAGGCACTCTCCGAGGTCTTCAACATGATCTTCTCGTCTGCGTTCCGCACCGCTGCTTTCGCCTTTGCCGTGTTCCTTCCCGCCTCCCTGCCGGCGACGCTCCACGCCCAGGACCCCAACCCCCTGCACACCGCTTCCCGCCAGGAACTCGACATCGTCAAGGTCCTTCTCGCGCAGGAGAGCGCATGGAACAAAGGCGACCTCCCCGGTTTCGCCAGCGGCTACAAGGACGCCCCCGACACCCTCTTCATCACCCATCAGATCTCCCGCGGCTTTGCCGGCCTTCTCGACGCCTACAAACGCGACTACCCCAGCCGCGCCGCCATGGGAACCCTTGCCTTCTCCGAACTCGAGGTGCGCCCTCTCGACGACAACTTCGCCGTCTGCATCGGCAAATACCATCTCGACCGCAGCAAAAAGGAAGGCGGCCCCGCGGAAGGACTCTTCTCGCTTGTCTTCGAAAAAACCGGCAAAGGCTGGAAGATCGTCATCGACCACACCACCTGATCCCGCACAGCTGCCAACCTCGCAGACCATCGGCCAGATTGGCAGTCACCTCGTCATCACCAAACCGGGCCAACGAGCAAATCTATCGATCCCCCAACACAAGGAACTCTCCGTCGGAACACTTCGTGCCCTTATTCGAAGCGCGGGCATAACGGTCGAAGTCTTCCTCACCCTGCTCTAACTCATCGAATTCTCCAGCTCCGCCACCACCCCCGCAAGCTCCCCTCGCTGCCTCGCACTCATCGCTTCAAACAGAAACCCCGCCCCTCTCGCTCGCACCATCCTGCTGCTCGCATCGCACCGGAACACCCGGTCCTCCATCCGAAACACCATCTCCACCGCCGTACCCGGAGCAATCCGCAGCCTCGCCTCCGTCTCGACGTAGCATCCCCCCACGCTCAGGTCCAGCACGCGCCCACGAAACAGCAGCGTGCCATCCTTCACCATGACCTCGGCCCACGCGTCCACAGCATACCGAGGATGCTCTCTCCGCTCGACCACACCTTCGATCGCGCCTCCCTGCGCCTGCCGCCTGTCGCTTGTCCCAATCATCGGACCGTCGTTCTCCCCGTCAAACGTGCTGTCGACTTCCTCCACCTTGCAACTCCCCGCGACTCGGCCGTAACTTCTACGGGTCTCATCGGCAGCAAACCGAAAACCGTGATCCCTCTCCCTCCCTCCGTCCAGCCACAACTCACCGTCCATGCACACGATCTGCTTTTCCCACCGCCCCGCCTCCGTTCATCGCAGCGCACCCGAGCCTCCGCTATGCTGATGCAGTAGCCCACTGGAGAATCCCCATGCGCAAAGCTCCCCTCACGCTCACCCTCAGCCTTCTCGCCCTTGCCGCCGTTCCCGCCTTCGCCAAAGCCAAAGACGCCGTCGTCGTTCCGCTCAAATCCAGCACCGGCGAAGATGCCGGCACCGCCACCTTCCACCAGGCTAAAAATAAGGTCGTCGTCAAAATCAACCTCAAAAATCTTCCCCCCGGCCAGCACGCCGTCCACATCCACGCCAAAGCTCTCTGCGAGGCGCCAGACTTCAAATCCGCAGGCGCGCACTTCAACCCCGAAAGCAAACAGCACGGCTTTCAGAACCCCATGGGACACCACGCCGGCGACCTCCCCGAGAACGTCACCATCGGCGAAGAGCGCACCGGCCAGGCCACCTTCAAGGTCGACTACCTCTCGCTCGACCCCGCCTCACCCAACAGCATCTTCGCCAACGGCGGCACCTCGGTCGTGGTGCACGAGAAGGCCGACGACATGAAAACCGACCCCAGCGGCAATGCCGGCAACCGCATCGCCTGCGGAGCCATCGTCTCGCCCGCACCGTAAGACTCGCAGTACGCTGTTCGCGCCGTAACGGTCTTTCCGTGACGGTGCTTGCAGCAGTAACGCGCGCCTCTGGTGCCCTACAACCCAACGTACTCGGAAATCTCCCGTGCGGACTGTTCGCAGCCCTGGCAACCCACATCGATCCGAAGGTCCGCATGGGCAAGATTCCACTCGCGCCGCGACACAAACCGGGCATGCGCTTCCTCCCGCTTGTGCAGAAGTGGCCGGTACGTCCCTCCTTCGCATTCACTCTGCACGGCACAGCGACCGATCAGTACGTCGAATGCCCCATCCAGAAAGACGAGCAGACCGGTGTAGACCTCGCGGAGCAACTTCTGGTTCTCCGGCAAATCCACAGCCGCTCCACCCAGCGCAACCACCGTGCGCGGCCGCGCAAGACATTCCCGCATGATGCGTGCTTCTTCAGCGCGGAACGCCTCTTCTCCCAGTTCACCAAACAGAGCAGAGGCTGGACGCGCGTGGACCACTTCCATCTGCCGGTCGATGTCGAGGAAACCCCACCGGAGCCGCTCGGCAAGTAAAGGTCCGATCGTAGATTTCCCCGACCCCATAAACCCAGTCAAAGCGATCTTGCTTACAGCACGCGAACGTCCCTGATCCATGGTCTCCATCACCCTGCACCGCCAAGTTTAGTTCCCCCACCGACTGGAATCACCGCACAGAGCCGCTACAAGCACCAATCGGCCACATCAGCCTTCGCGCCGCAGTAAACAGAAGCCCCTTTCAAAACAGCAAGCCCCTTTCACAGGAATTTATCAGGCACAGATACACGCGCTCGAGCATTTCGCGTATTTTGAGGAGCAAGCAGCATCGGGACGCTGCGTTGGAGCGAAGAATGAACCTGCACCTGACCGCAATTGCTTTAGCCGCCGCCGCGTTCACTCTACAGGTTCATGCGGAAGTTGGCCGCTCAAACATCGAACAATCGCCACCTTGCGCAAAGATCGCATTCCCAGCGAAGAACTGGAAGCAGGATCAAGCCTTCAGGAAGATCGCCTGGTCGGAGGCAAAGCTTGCCGCAGCGCAACAGTATGCCGCTTCGTTGCACGATCAATCCTTTATGGCCGTTCAATGTGGGCACCTCGTTACCACGTGGGGTGACACAAGCAAAAAGCTGACCACCTTCTCCGTCCGTAAAAGCCTGATCAGTGCACTGTTCGGCATCTATGCGGCTGAAGGCAAGATCGACCTCAACCAGACTCTCGAGCAGGCAGGCATCGACGATCTCCCATCGCCCCTGACCAAACAAGAGCGCCAGGCTCGCGTGATAGACCTTTTGCGTGCCCGTTCCGGCGTCTACCACGCCGCCAGTTTCGAAACCGACTTTCAGCGTAAGCTCCGTCCAGTCAGGGGAAGTCACGCGCCAGGCAGCTTCTGGTTCTATAACAACTGGGACTTCAACGCGCTCGGTACCATCTTCGAGAAGAAAACCGGTCTCACCATTGGAGAGGCTTTCTACCAGCGCATCGCGAAGCCCACCGGGATGCAGGACTTCCTTCCCACAGACGTGTACTACTTCGGAGACGAGACCGTGTCCGAACATCGTGCCTACATGTTTCGCATGACCACACGAGACATGGCCCGCTTCGGCCTCCTCTATATCAACCATGGCCGCTGGAAAAGAAAGCAGATCGTCCCTCAGCCCTGGGTAGAAAAGAGTACCCATGCCTCCGAGATGGTGCGCTTCGGCAAGATGCCCGTCGGTGGCTACGAGAACCTTTGGTGGGTAGAGTACGGCGGAGTGCACCTTGGCGAAGCCACGTTACCCGGAATGTTTTCAGCTCAAGGCGCCGGTGGTCACTACATCGTGGATGCACCAAGTCTTGGCCTGGTCGTCGTCAACCAATACGACAACGAGCCCGTGACCTACGACGCCAGGGGTGTCCTTCTCGCAGCACAAGACAAGCACGCGATTTTCGATGATCAGTTCGACCATCTGATGAAGATGCTCCTGGAAGCAAACTCCATGCCTGAGCAGGGGGACCACAAGCGATAGCTGTTGCGTAAAATCCCGCTCTGCCGTCCGCGTTGACGGAGCGAGCAAAGGCTTCACTCCAAGCATTGGGAATCAATCCCTAAACATCGCCGTCCTTGCTGACGAAGCCTGGACCAGGAGCGATTCGGCTCACGTGCAGCACGTTGCGAGTACCCTGACCGTCCTATCCAGCCTTACTGCGGACACCAGAAATCCTGCGACTTTCTTGCCGACGAGAAGACGACTTGTGGGTAACAGGCTCGATGAGTGCATTGGCGATTTACCAACAGTTTGAATCTCCAGCACTCGGACTGGGGCTACGATAATCATCGTTACGCACGATAAAGGACATTATCATGCTTGAAAGTCGGTGCGGGTTTCGCTACCGGGAAGCGCATTCACAGGAACTGATATCCATCGCTTATGAAATAGTGGTGGAGATTAGTTTCGAGGAGGCGCGCCATGTTTCAGTCGCGGAGGCTGTTGTACTCAGTGATTCTTTCAGCCACGCTTGCTATACCTGCAGCGGCTCAGACCGATTCCTCGCCACATAGGGTCCAGATGGTCGCCGTCGAACAGGGTGTTCAGCTTCAAGTGCTGGACTGGGGTGGATCCGGCAGGCCTCTCATTTTCCTGGCTGGGGCTGGGGACACGGCGCATCGTTTCGATGGGTTCGCTCTACAGTTCAACAAGCAACATCATGTCTACGGCATCACAAGGAAAGGGTTTGGAGCATCCAACCAGCCTGCACCGGCCAACGGTAACTATTCGGCAGACCACCTTGGCGATGACGTACTTTCGGTGATGAAAGTGCTTCACATCGACCGCCCTGTGCTGGTTGGGCATTCCATTGCGGGGCAGGAACTGAGTTCAATCGGCAGTCGCTTTCCGGACAAGGTTTCCGGGCTTATCTACCTTGATGCCGCGACTGACTTCGCTTTCTATGATTCGGCCCACCCACTCTTAGTCACCGAGATGAACGACATCAAAACTCGCATCGATGAGATCGAAGCTGGCGGGGTGGACGAACAGAAGAAGCTGTTGGAACTGGAGAGTGCTGTGACACATTTCGAAGCCGTTCTTCATCAGAACAATGTCGAAATAGCGAATATGCCGCCACTGCCGCCTCGTTCGCCGATCAGTGCGGCGCTCAACTTCGGCATGCAAAAGTACACGAGCATTCCTGTTCCCGCTCTAGCTATTTATGCCTGCCCGCACAACTGGGACCGCTTACCGGATAGCCCCAGGAAAACCGCTCTGATTGCAGACGATAAAGCACGCTGCACGCGCTGGGCCGATAACTTCCGCCAAGGCGTACCAACCGCACATATCGTCATGATCCCGAATGCAGACCACTATGTGTATCTGAGCAACGAAGCCCAGGTCGTTGTCGAGATGAACGGATTCCTTGCGGGGCTTCATTGAGTGAACACAACAACGATCCTTCTCCGTTTAAGAGACAGAATGCCCCTCTCGTAACGATCAGCAGCGAATCATTGTTTTGGTAGCGGGAAGTCGGCTTATCGTCAGTAATTTAGCAAGCGTCCTTTGGGTTCATAAACCCAGAGAGCGCCGTAGAGTCCTTAGTTAGTGACAACAGGGCGAGGCACTCATCGAGAACAACCGGTCTCCTTGTGCGCGGCTTAGGTCTGAGAAACGCGGTTCTGAGAAACGCGCTTTGTTTTTACTCGGGCAGGCCAAGGCTCGTCACGCGAAGGGGCAACTGAAAGCCTGCCACAGTTCCCACCCTTCCCGCCACAGCGGGTTTGAACCGGGCGCCACCCCCGTGCGTATCAAACAAGTATGGGCGTCATGCACATCGCGATCCCGGCCGCCGAGCATTTTCCCGGCTTCCCAACAGCGCCGCGGCACCCCGCGCGCCCCGCCTCTCCAGCCTCCGCCAACGTTCTGATCCTGCAACAAATCCAGCCAACTCCGGGCCCACGCGGTACACTTCTCCCACCGTCGAAATCACCAGAGGCAAAGTTGGAGCGCACGCCAGAACAGCAAGCCGCACAGGAAGCTCTCGCCAGGCTGGTTCGCCAGTGCATGGCCGGAGACTCCCAGGCCTGGCAGCAACTTGTCCTCTCCCAGCACCGGCGCATCTACGCCATCTGTTACCGCTTCACCGGCTCCGGCTGCGACGCCGAAGATCTCACCCAGGAAGTCTTCCTCAAGCTCTATAAAAATCTGGCCAGCTTCGACACCCAGAAAGGCAGCTTCCAGACCTGGATCACGACCCTCGCGCGCAACCTGCTGGTCGACCACTTCCGCCGTACCCGTCTCGACCGGGTCTCGGACTCGCTCGACGCCACCTACGACGGCGAAGAAGATGGTCCCACCATGGGCGACCGCCTCGCCGACCCGGCCCCCTCGCAGGAGCACCACGTCGCCGGGCTCGAGCTCAAGGTGCGCGTCCAGAATGCCCTCAAACAGCTCTCCCCCGAGCTCCGCGAAGCCGTCATCCTGCGGGACCTCGAAGACATGGATTACAAAGAGATTGCACAGATTCTCCGCATCCCCGAAGGCACCGTCAAAAGCCGCATCAGCCGCGGGCGCGGGGAACTCGCAAGGCTTTTACAGCGTATAGATATAGGACAGATCTGACGATAGAAAGGCAGGTGGTTTAACGTGGTGGACTTCAATCAATTCGGAAGCATCAAGCCCACCCAGGGGGCCGATCCACAACACTGCGCCCAATGCGAAGCCATGCTTCCCGACGCGCTCGACGGAACCCTCTCCGCCGCCGACCAGGCCACCTTCGACCTGCACCTGGTAGGCTGCCCAGGCTGCGCCAGCATGTTAGCCGACGCCCAGCGCGGCGCCGCATGGATGGAGATGCTCCACTCTCCCCGCCCCGAGCCTCCCGCCCATCTGCTCGAACGCATCCTCGCCCAAACCAGCGGCCAGCTCGCCGCCCAAATTGCCAACAAGACCGCCAACAAAACCGCCGGGGTCCACGGAAAATCCAGCAACCCGCTCAAAGCCGGCACCTCCGCGGGGAAAGCTTTCCCGGCCACCGCCTCCGCAGCCCAGCCCTCCACGCACACCCCGAACACGCTGCTCGGCCGGCCCATGCTGGTACCTGGCGCGGCAACTCCGGAGCCAGCCCTCAGCTCTGACCCAGCCCTGAGCGCGAACTCCGCCCTGAGCTCCAGCCCAGCCCTCGGCTCCGGCAACCTCCTGCCCTTCCGCACCCGCCTCACCTCCGGCCTGCGCTCCTTTGGCCAGACCATGCTGCAGCCCCGGCTCGCCATGACCGCCGCCATGGCCTTCTTCTCCATCGCCCTCACCCTCAACCTTACCGGCGTCCACCTCAACCAGCTCCGCGCCAGCGACCTCAAACCCTCCAGCCTCCTGCGAAGCTGCTACGAAACCAAAGCCCGCGTCGCCCGCTACTCCAACAACCTCCGCGTCGTCTACGAACTCGAATCCCGCGTCCGCGACCTGCAGCACTCTTCCGACGACGACGGACAGGCGGGGCAGGCCGGACAAACAGGACAAACCGGACAGGCTCCCTCCACACCCTCTTCCCAGCGGAATCCCGCAGGCAAACCCACGCAAAAACCGGCTGGTGATCCGCAGCCGCCGGACGGCCCGAATCCCGACAAGAAGCAGAGCCACCCTCGCCCCAACCCAGGCTCAAGCCGCCGCGAACTTCCCGCAGGCAGCATCCTCCAGGTAAACGCGACCGTTCGGCGATCCTCCCTTCCCGCCGTCACAGAAGCCTTTGTTGTGTTTACTCCCAGTAGGTATAAGCAGGAAGGGGGATTGGTATGACTTGCGCAAACCATCCTGAACGTGAACGTGTTGCCTTTTGCCAGAACTGCGGCAAACCCCTGTGCCAGGAGTGCACCCGCACGGTGGGCTCCGCTGTTTTCTGCGAACCCTGCCTGATCGCCAGGCTCGCCGGCACAGGCGTGCCACCCCACACCCCCGCCTATCCCGGCGACATACCTTACGCTGTGCCCGGCCACGTCCCGCCCCCCCGCCCACCCGGCGAAGCAAACCCCGGCCTCGCCGCCCTCCTCGGCTTCATCCCCGGCGTCGGTGCCATGTACAACGCGCAGTATGCCAAAGGCGTCGTGCACCTCATCGTCTTCGCCATCCTGGTCAGCCTGGCCAACGAAAACAGTATCTTCGCCCTCTTTGTCATTGGCTGGATCTTCTATCAGGTCTTCGAGGCCTACCAGACCGCCACCGCCCGCCGCGACGGCACTCTCCTCCCCAACCCCTTCGGACTGAACGATCTCGGCGAACGTCTCGGATTCGGAAGAGCCTGGCCCACATCCGGACCCGCCTCCGTACCTCCGC
>JALYVA010000128.1 GCA_030853485.1 Acidobacteriota bacterium | reverse complement strand
GTCGCTTGGTCGCTGGTGTGCTGGGGGGTGAACGTAGCTTCGAGAGGTTCGGAGTGGAGCTCACCGCTGGCATTGAGGGTTGTGAGTTGGTGCGGCTCGGAGGAGGTCTGGGGAGAGGTTTGGGGAGAGGTCTGGGCAGGGCCGGTCTGCCAGTCGAACCGCTCGTGCTGAGTGACCGGGGGCTGTTCGGTCCGCGACTCGCTGCGTAGCGGAGCCATGGGCTCGCCCGGCGCGGGGGTAATGCTGTGGACCGACGTGGGTTCGTATGGCCGAGAGGCCTGCTCTGTCTCGGTGGCATCGTCCGGTGTTTCAGGCAGTGCTTCGAGCACGGGTGCGCTCTGGCGGAATTCGCTCCGCGCGGCTGGATCGACACGGTACGAGACGGAGGCTTCGGTGGGCTCGTACTCGGCTGGTTCAGGTGGGGTGGGAGCCGTGAACGCCGGCGCGGCCTGCTCATGAGAGACCAGTTCGGGATGGGCGGCGAGCAGGACTTCGGGCTGCTCCTCAATCGTCTCGGCAACGCTTACGCCTTCCGCTTCATGGATGACCCGTGCGCGCGGAAGGGCGGGCTCGACGGGCGGATTGCGGAAGGGCGCACGGCTTTCCTCGCGGGGGGCGCGTTGGGTGGCTTGGGCGCTTTCCTGCCGATTTTCTCCGCGACGATGACGCGAAAGGGACTCGCCCGGAAGCGTTGCGCCTCCATCCCAGCCCGTGGGAATGGCGAAGGACGGAACGGAGGGAATGATCCCGATAGGCTCGGCTGCGGAGGACGCTGAGGCCGAGGCCGCGGGTTCTTCGCCGGCCTTGCGGTATTTCGACAGAGACTCGCCGGGCAGGACGATGGGCTCGGCAGAAGCTTCCGGAGATTGGCCGTAGGCTGGAGATTGGCCGTAGGCTGGTGCGTCGTCTACGCCATAGAGGTCAGTTTTGGGGGCAAAGCCACGGGGAACACGAGGTGCGCGCTGATCGCGGCCTCCACGCTCCGGGCGATCGCCTCTGGAATCACGGCTGCGGTCGCGGCTGTTCCGGTCGCCCCGGTCATTTCGCTCGCTGCGTTCCGTTCGCGGGCTGCTTTCAAGATCCTGCTGCGTCGGGGGGACCGCTTCCTGCTGGCTGCTCCTGGCGTTGGCCGGTTCGGCAGAGGCGTCAAGGTCGAAGGCATCGTCATAATGCGAGTCGGTGTAGGAAGAGTCGGTGTAGGGAGCTTCGGCGTAGGGAGCTTCGTTGGGAGTTTGAGGCGAGCCGGCCTGAGCGGCGGTCGTCAGCGGAGCTTCGTCGCGCTGGCCTGGGCCACGTCCACGGCGGCGGCCCCGGCGTCCACGCCAGCGACGGCTTCCGTCGGCACCGGGAGCGCCTTCTCCGAGTTCCGACACTTCCGTATCGCCGGCGGGGAGGTTGGGAGAGGTGAATTCGACAGGTGCGTCAAAGTGGTTGGCGCGGCTTTCCTGGCTCTGGTCAGGCGACGCGGAGTTTTCCGGGACGGGCTGGGGCTCGCGATTGCCTCCGCGGTCACCTCCCCGGTCTCGGCGACCTCGTCCGCGGCTGCGGTCGCCACGCCCGCTGCGGCCTTCGCGAGGTTCGGTCGAGCGGGGTGCTGCGGCCTCAACGCCAGCTTCGGCAGGGGCGGCGGGAGAGCCTTCAATGGTAGGTGCGCTGCTGCGTTCGCGGCCATTGCGCCGACCTTCGTCCCGGCGGTGGTCGTCGCCGCTGGTTTCAAAGTCCGCGGAGTCGCCGGCCTCTTCCATGAAGTCGGTGATGTAGAGGAACGCGTCGCGCTCGAGTCCGATGTCGACAAAGGAGGACTGCATGCCTGGAAGCACACGGGTGACTTTGCCGTTGTAGATGGAGCCGGCGAGGGTGTATTCGTTTTCCCGCTCGTAGTAGATCTCGGTCAGGGCGTCGTTTTCGACGATGGCGAGACGGGTCTCGTGGGGAGTGCTGGAGATGTAAATTTCTTTCGACATTCGCTGTGCTCTTTCTGCCCGCCCTTATTGGGTGCGAGCGGCAGACCGAGACAGAGAACCATCGGAAGCTGAGCCTGGCATCTTGGCCAGGTGCGGCTCACCGCGGGGCGGACAGGGTGCGGGATGCGGAAGCGCGTGAACGAAACTCGACGGCCGGTGCGAGGGGGTGGTGCTGCTCTGCCGTGAACGTCCTCAGCGAGAGGGCGGATTGGGCAGTACCGGGTAGATCGGGGACACGGGGGGATGCTTCATGCGAGAGCAGACATGCGGAGTTTGTGGCCAGAACAACCTCAAAGTCAACTGCTTGAGGCGGGGCCGTTCGCCATCCGGATGTCATCATTCCCTCTAAACCTGTCCGGCCAACGGATCGATGTCTCTCGTCTGGCCGGCCTTTTCTTGTAAAAAACTTCAAGTATCTTCAATTCGAGAATCTAGATCTTTTGTTGCCGCCTGCTCGGCGACCGTGCGCCTGAAACAGCGGGATGGTTCGCTGTCCGGCATCTACAGCCGGCCAGATGTTGTTAACAGTATTGCACTAAAGCCGCGGCAACGCGAGACAGCGGATGGTTTTCCTGTTCTGAAATTTGGGTGGAGGGTGGCGGCGGAGGCACGGTCATTCCGCTCGCAAGGGGCGTTTGCGACGGGAAACGAGGACGCCCACCGTGAGCAGCAGGATGGCGGTGATCAGGCCCTGGGACCACAGGCAGTAGATGCACCACTTCTGCAAGACGTAGGCTTCGAGGTAACTGAGGAAGGCGGCGCAGAAGAAGCCGATCTGCGCGCACTCGAAGACGATCCACCAGCGGCCGAACAGCGCGAGCACGGCGATCGCAGTGTAGCCTGCGATCCCTATGGCGGCCACCGGGATGTGGGGCGTACCGGGTGCTTCGTCGAAGGTTTTGGCTGGAAAGACGGCGAAGCGGCTGTGGTTCACCGCGCCGCAGTCGAACTTTTCCGTGACCGCGCAGGGAGGCGCGAGGCCCGGGTCCATGTAGTGAACGTGGAGCGCCATGGTGGAGACGACGATACCGGCTACAGCGAGAAGCGCGACGAGATACTTCATGGCTTTGATTTTATGACGTGCCGTGGCTGGCCGGGTGTCGACCTGATTGCGTATTGGCGTCATGGGAAAAGAAGCGGTCTGGCGCGCGCCCGATGCCCACATCTCAAATTCAATATATGGGGCACCCGCGACCGGACCTGTGAATTGGTTCGCCTCTACAGAAGCAAAAGGCACTGCCGATCCTAATGCTGCGCGCCCGACAAAAAGAACGGCGAAAGACTGTGAGGAGCAGTCTTTCGCCGGTTTGGTGAAGCGGAGATTATTGCTGGCTGGCTGGCGGCATGGAGGTGCCGGACGGCGGTGCAGGAGCGGCCGCGGGTGCGGAGTCAGGGCTGCTCTGCTCCACTCCGATGGCGTCGCCCGAGACGACCAGGTTCACGCGACGGTTCTGTGCGCGTCCCTGAGCGGTGCTGTTATCCGCAACCGGCTTGTTCTTGCCGTACCCGGTGGCCGTGATGTTTTCGGTATGCACGCCTTGGGTAATGAGGAAGTCGCGCACCGAATCGGCACGGTTTTCCGACAGCTTCTGGTTGAATTCATCCGAACCTACGCTGTCGGTATAGCCTTCGACCTGAAGCTTCAGCCCGGGGTAGGCCTGCAGGATGCCCGCAACCTTCGCAAGGCTGATTTTGGTCTCGGGCTTGAGGGTATATTTGCCCGTGTCGAACAGCACATCGGACATGTTGACGATCAGGCCGCGAGCGGTTTCGCTGGTGGCGAGAACACTGTTGAGCTGGGCGCGCAGGCGTTCTCGAACCTGGTTGGCGTCATTCGCATTCTTGTTTGCGGCAACGGCGCGGGCCTGGGCTTCTGCGGCGGCGGCTTCGGCACGGGCGCGTTCGGCGTCGGCTTCAGCCTGGGCGGCGCGGGCGCGTTCGGCGTCGAGCTGCGACTGCTGACTTTGGCTTTGAGCATTGCGTTTGGCCATTTCGGCGTTGTACTGGCGCTCGGAGGCCTGCTTACGCAAGGTGACCAGGCGGGCATCCTCCGCGCGCTGGACAGCCTGGCGGGCGTAGGTAATCTCCATCTTGCGATCGGGCTTCTTGTTACGGTCGATGTCGGTCGCGTTCTGCAGGTCCTGCATGGCCTCGTGCATAATCTCGGGCGCGTACTTGTCGGCACCGGCGGTCTGGGCGATGCGGATAGCGTTGTTGGCCTGGTAGAGCTCAAGCGGAGACTTCTCGTCACGTGTGATGGGGTTCAGCACCGTCTTCGAGCCTTCGGTCTGCGCGTAGGTTCCGCGCGGCAGCAGCAGATAATGCGCGTTGACCTTTTCGAGCACGCCGTTGGTCTTGTCGTTCAGGATGACGTTCTGGAGCACGACGACGTCGCTGGGCTGGGTGACCGAGAAGTAAGGCTCGGCGGTGACGATCATGCCAAAGGACTGCAACGCGGTGGTGACTTCGATGTTGTTCTTCTTGTTGTCGGGAAGAACTTCGCCAAGGTTGTTGGGCCGTCCATCGGGCGTGATCGCCCAGAGAACGTAGGTGAGGTATTCGGGCCCGAAGCCGTTGGCCGGTGTAAGACCCTGGAACTTCGCCGAGATATGGATGCCGCCGCGTTCGCTGGTGACCTTAGCGGAACCTTTAGCCATCGGCAGGAGCGTGGTTCCCTGAAACGCGATGCTGGTCGAGCCGCTGCGATGGAGGTAGTTGACGGCGTCGAGGTCACGCTGGACGACCTTCACGCGATAGAGATAAATGCCGTTGTCCTGCTTCTGAATCTGGTCGGAATTCTGGCTGGAATCCTGATTGGCTGGCATCTGGGCGGTGGGATTGGGTTCCTGGGCCAGAAGCGGGTTTGTCGAGAGTGCTTGCAAACTACCGAAAACAACCAAAGCAGCGATGATCGCCTGAGGGGCCTTACGATTCATGCACGTTCTCCTTGCCGAACTCGGACTGGACACACTTATTTCCGCCGCTGATGCAGCTAAAGATTTGATGCCGTGGGCGGAGGAAAGGTAGTCCGAAGCGTGCGCTGCCGCGCGGGCCCACTGCGCGTGGCGCGCCCACTTCATGGGGGGTATACCGGCTTCGCCATGGGCCTCCGGATGGTCGGCAACGAAGATCTTCGCTCGCGACCAACGGGAGCGCCCACCGAAGGGGTATACCCCCCCACGAAGTGGGCGCCCCTCCGCGTAGGAGGCCCGGCCGGCAGGCCCCATCTTCTAATTATGGTGCTGCTGCGCCGCAGACCGATGCACGAAGTGGTACGGCGGCCAGGGGCCGGAAAGCTGCATGTGGCAGTCCTTCAACTCATGCGTAGCCGAAGTGTACTTGTTCTGGTAACGCTCCACCGTCTTGTGATCGATCAGATGAGCGATGTCCAGCAGCATCTTGCCTGTATCCATACGCTTGCAGGTGACTTCTTCGGCAATGGGAAGAAACATCCGGTGCATCTGGAGCGACAGCGCGCGGGCTTTGGACTGACGTTCGCGCTGACGGCTGGCGCTCTCGCGGAGGCTGGTCAGGTACTGCTGGCCGACCGTCATATCGCGCAGAGCGGTGCCCGGGCAGATGTCGTCGACCAGAACCTTGAGGTGCATTTCAGCTTTGCCGCGGAGGCGCTCGACATTGGCCATGAAGTGGCGCTGGTTGGAGCGGACCGAGCGGCGAAGGGCGTCGTCATCCTGGAAAGTGGTGCCAAAGCGGAACGGAAGAACGGTGGAAAGTTTGAAGCAATCGGCGACAACGCGGGCGTGGTCTTTGGCGGACTGCTGATCGTGTTGCTGTTCGAGCCGCGCAGTATCTTCTGCGCTTTGTTCGGAGACGATGACGGCTAAATCACTGGCGGGAAAAAGGAAAGTCTGGTTACCGAAGAGACCCGAAACCCCGGTGAGGGGCATTGGGCGACGGTGGCGGCAGAGTTCTGGAAATGCCTGACGTTCTGCGATGCAATAGGCGTACCATGCCATAGTTGTTTTCCTTCCGAAGCACACTGAGGGGTACGACCGGCCCCGTCAGGCGAGTTGAATATGCAACCTAAACCGATATGGAATGTGGGGAAAAGTTGCTCATTGCATTGGGCTTCTGTCGTTTGAGCGCGCGTTGCCCGTGCACGTTCATCGAACCGAAACGGATAGTATGCCTATTGAAGTACGATTGGCAAGATTTTTAAGGGTGGGGAATTTTTTTCTAGAGGGCAGGAGAAATGGCCGGCCGGCCGGGCCCACTGTGCGTGGGCGCCCACTTCGTGGGGAGTCTACCCCTTCGGTGGGCGCTCCCGTTGGTCGCGAGCGAAGATCTCTGTTGCCGACCAACGGGAGGCCTAGGCAAAGCGGTATACACCCCACGAAGTGGGCGCTTCCCGCGCAGGGAGCCCGGCCGGCAGGCCATGTCTTTTAGCGTTGGACGGTTTCTACGCGGATCATCTCGCCGTCGCGCATGTGCAGGACGCGGTCAGCGATCTGCGCGGCTTCGGGGTTGTGCGTGATCATGAGAACGGTCTGGCGGAGCTCTCGGCTGGATTGACGGAGCATCTGCAGGACGGCGTCGGAGTTTTTCGTGTCGAGATTGCCAGTAGGTTCATCGGCGAGCACGATTGCGGGACGATTGATCAGGGCGCGAGCGATAGCGACACGCTGCTGCTCGCCTCCGGAAAGCTCGTTGGGCCGATGATCCAAGCGGCCCTGAATGCCGAGCATCTCGGTCAGATGCTCGAGCAGCGGACGGTCGAGTTCCGTCTTCGTGGCGGCTCCGAGCGTGGCGATATCGTGCGCGATCTCGATGTTGCCCATGGCCGAGAGCGTGGGCAGCAGGTTGAAGCGCTGAAAGATGAAGCCGATCTTGGCGCGGCGGGTGCGGGTGCGTTCGGCATCGGAGAGCTTGGCGAAATCGATGCCGTCGATGTGCACCGAACCGGTAGTGGCTCCGGTAAGGCCCCCAAGAATGTAGAACAGAGTAGATTTGCCGGAGCCGGAGGGGCCCACGATGGCGACAAACTCGCCCGGTGTGATGGCAAAGTTGACATTGCGGAGGGCGGGCACTTCGAGTTTGCCGGAGCGGTAGGTCTTACCGAGATTTTCGGCGACAATGATTGGTGCCGCGCTGCCGGAATCTCGCGCAGACGAAGCCAGTGGCGCGGACGGCAATGGTGCTGCGAAAGTTTTTGACGGCGAAGAAGGTTCAGGCGACATGTCGTTCTGTGAAGTCTACCGTGAACCGACTTGGCCTGAATAGGCTCGCGTAAACAGAGTTGGCGCGAAAAGCGGAAACGGGGTTGGACAATGAAGGCCACGGAGCTTTTGCTGATGGGACTGGTCGGTTGGAGCGCGATCGGCCTGCTGGGGACGATGGTCTCGGTGTGGCGCGGAGAGCGGAACAAAGTCCGGCAGGGGGTAGCCTGGCTGCTGGGCGTGTGGGTGGTATATGCGTGCGTGCTGGTGGCGGTTTCGCTTCTCCAGCCACGGAAGACGGTGGCGGTAGGTCAGCCGCAGTGCTTCGATGAGATGTGCTTTACCGTGACGGGGGTGGAGCAGGTGCCGGGTTTCCGCCTGCGCGAAGGGCAGAAGCTGTTGCGGGTCAGGGTGCAGGTAAACAATCATGGCCGGAGGGCGCAAAGTGAAAAGCTGATTCGGGCTTACCTGGTGGACAGCGAAGAGCGGCGGTGGGAGCAGACGGCAGGTGTGAATGGGGTTCAGCTGACTGCCCGGGTCGCGGGTGGAGGGTCGGTCGTAAGTGAGCCCGTGTTCCAGGTCCCGGCCGAGGTGACAGGGCTGCGGCTGGTGTTCACGCATGGATGGATGCAGCCGGGCGCGCTCGTGATCGGCGACTCCGACAGCGTGCTGCACCAACGGACGGCAGTGGCGTTAGCGCAGTGATCGCCGGAGGGGATGCCGACGGGAATCGAGTCTATGGGAAACAGGTCTACGGGAAAGGGATCTATGAGAATGGCTCAAATACGTCAGGCAATCGAATGCGCCGTGAGGAAAAGCGAGTGCAGTGTGATGTCTTCGAGGAAACTGATTTCGATGCGGATCGAGACCACCTGTCCGAGATCGTTCGGATTCAACGAGTTGCGCCGAAAGGTGCAAAGCTGGGTGAGCCCGAGGTGGGCGTCGCGCGTCAGTTGCAGGCCGGTCTCGATAATCGAGGAGTACAGATCGAGTGCGGCACGAAGCTGGATCTCGACCTGGAACTCCATCGTGCTTGGCGAAAGCGTCTTGCGCTCGAGCACCCAGCCGCCGCAGTCGGCAAAGGCAGAGGTGAGAGTCGGCAGGAGGCCTTGGCGCTCTTCGTAGCTGAAGCCCTGGATGTCGAGCGATTGCATGGAGATGTACGCCTTTGGGCAATGGTTTTGCCGTCAGTCTGTTCATCGGAGAGGGACGGCGTGAGCGTGAGGACAGGAGGCGGTACGGTAGTCATGTGAAGCACGGGCAGAGGACTCGTGGAATGGTGACCTGCGATGTTGCGGCGATTCCGCGTGAGCGCCGTCCACCGGGCGTCTTTCTAAGAGCTAAGAGGATGGAAGAGGGAGGGTTCGTCATGGTGCTGGGATTAGGGACTGATTTGATCGAGACCAGGCGGGTGCAGGCGAGCATGGACCGGTTCGGAAAGAGATTCCTCGAGCGCATCTATACGGCAAGCGAGATTGCCTACTGCCTGTCGAAGAAGAATGCAGCGGAGAGCTTTGCCGCGCGCTTTGCCGCCAAAGAAGCAGGCGCGAAGGCGCTCGGGACCGGGATCAGCCGCGGCGTGAGCTGGATGGAGTTGGAGGTGAGACGCGAGCCAGGCGGGCGTCCGACATTGCATCTGTCCGGGCGTGCAGCCGAGCGTGCCCGTGCTCTCGGCGTGCGCGCAATCCAGCTTAGCCTGACGCACACCCGCGAACTGGCCATGGCGGTGGTGGTCGCGGAAGATTAGCGCTTCGACCGCCGGCGCCACCAGCGATTTGAAACCATCTCCGACTCCCCCGCATCTACTGGAAGCAAATGCTTTGATACCGATTGTGTCGACATCTCCTTCCGCAGAATTCTTTGTCGAAAAGATATGGCGGCCGGCGGGCCTCCTGCAGGGAAGGGCGGTCACTTCGACCGGATGCCTATACCCTTTCGCCGGCGCCTCCGCCGTCCCGAACAAAGAGCCTTCAGGGCGAGCTTTGGCTGCGAAGGTCATGTATTCTCTGAGTTACGGCAGACAGCTGCTTCTTGCCGACCGCAGCGCTGTTCGATAAGACACGATGCACCGGATTTCTCAGGACGAGTTCTGAAGGAGAGATATGCCCAGCCAGCAGGAGGTCCGATGGTCGCAGTTGAAGGTGGGCGTGATCGTCCTGGTTTCGACGGTGGTGCTGGTGTCGCTGCTGTTCCTGATGACGAGCTCCTCGGGGCTGGGAATCTTCTCGCACAAGCTGACTGTCACGACATACTTTGAGAACTCAGCCGGACTGAAAACCGGCGCGGCCGTGAACCTTGAAGGCGTAACCGTGGGTACGGTAAAGACCGTGACGATCGACAACGCGCCGGCACGGAAGCTGACCCCGGTGAAGGTCACGATGAAGCTCAACGACCAGTTCGCCAATAATCTTAAGAAGGATTCCAAGGCGTCGCTGTCGACCGTGGGTGTGCTGGGCGATACGGTGGTGGACATCAACAGCCAGTTTGCCGTAGGTCCTCCGCTGCAGGATGGCGACGAGCTGAAGACGCTCGAAACGCCGAGCTTAACCGACGTCGTCAAGGCCAGCCAGGGAACCATCGAAAGTCTGAATGTGATCCTGGCCAAGATGAACGTGATCGTCGACAACCTGCAGTCGGGCAAGGGATCTGTCGGGCAGTTGATCAACAATCCCGACCTGTACGACAAAGCCAACAAGACCGTGAACGAGCTGCTGACGCTTGAAAAAGGCATCAACGCCGGACGCGGTTCGATCGGCAAACTGGTCACCGACGACACCATGTACAACCGTCTGAACGACGCGGCCGGGAAGCTCGAAAGCATCGCCAATTCGCTGAGCGCGGGCAAAGGCACGGCGGGCATGCTGCTCAAAGACGACTCGATGTACAAGAACCTCAATTCGACCCTCGCCCATGCGAACTCGATTCTCGCCCAGGCGGATGCGGGACAGGGCGGACTGGGGCTGATGTTGAAGGACCCGAAGTTCCGGCAGGACCTCAGCAACTCGCTGACGCAGGTGAATGAGCTGGTCTCCGGTATCAATCAGGGGCGCGGAACTCTGGGCAAGTTTGCGACCGACGAGACGGCCTACACCAACGTCAACAAGCTGTTAAACGCAAGCACCGACCTGGTGACCACCATACGCAGCAATCCGAAGAAATACCTGACCATCCATCTAAAAATCTTCTAGGCCGGCGCTTCGGACGTCCAAGCTTCAGGGCCACACATCACCGGCCGGTAGTGGCTCAGTTTGAGGACGAGCGCTAGGTCTGCCTTCTGCCCTGAGCGAACACATTCGTCTCTGTTTGCTCCTGCCAGGCACATTTTCGGTCTGGTGCTCTAGCCGTGCAAAGTCTCACCGCGTTCAAGCATGGCAACAAAGCTCTCAATTTTACGCGCGCGCGTCTCAGCCTTTTTTACGGCACCGAGGCGATACAACACCGCATACCGGTTCGCTCCGGTCAGTGTTGCAAAGAACCTTGCCGCCTTTAGGTTTCGATCGAGAGCAGCTTGCAGATCAGGCGGCACGGTGGCTCGGCTGGCAGGAGCATAGGCGGCATCCCAACGCCCATCGGCCTTGGCCGCTTCGATTTCCACCGATCCCGCCGCCGCCATCCTCCCGGCCTCCGTAAGTTCGATCGCACGTGCGCGATTGATCTCCGACCATTTGCTGCGCGCCTTGCGCGGCGTGAAGCGAATCAGCCAGTACTGAGCGTCATATTTGGCGAGCTGACCGTCGATCCAGCCATGGCACAGCGCAGCATCGATCGCTTCGGCTTTGGTCAGACCGGCAATGCCCGACCCTTGCTTGGCAATCTTCATCCACAGACCTGGCGTAGTCGTCGGTTGATGGCCCAGCCAGCTCACGAAGGCTGCTGCATCGGGAAAGCCGAGGATAGGCAAGTTCGCTTTGGTTTCCATGCTTGAGCTCTTTTCCTGCACAGGATAGGGCCGCCAGCCTTTTGATCATCTGAGCCGAACTTGAACTCAATTTGCGAGCGTCCCGTACAGCCAGCACCCTGACTTTCAAACGGACCCACTACCAAAGCGCCGGGGAAGTGGCACAAAGTCGCCGCAGCTTCTACAATAACCGAAGGAATCGTACCCTACAGATTTGCTCGCAGACAGAGGTGGACGGGCAAGCCGTTCACTGGCGAGGTTAAGGAAGCGCATGAAGTTGAGCAGGATTGGCCGAGTTTCGATGGCCTTGGTAGTGTCCGTAGCGTTGGGTCTGGGCATGACGGCGTGCGGTGGCGGCACGATCGGGTTCATGTGGGTTTTGGGAACGCAGTACAACCAGATTGCCGCCTTGAAGATTGACGATTTCACGGGCAATCTCACGTCGGCTCCGCATTCGCCGTTTACCTCCGGAGGATCGAACCCCGTCTCGCTGGCGGTCAAGCCGGGCGGCCGCTTTCTCTATGTGATCAACAAGGGCGGCGGAGCCAGTTCAAGCGCCTCCGGTTCTCTTCCCTGCGGAACCACCGGATCCATCTCGGAGTTCAGCATCGGCGGCCAGGCCGTGTTGACCTTCCAGCAATGCTTCACCAGCCAGGGATCAAGCCCGGTCTGGACCAAGTTCGACAGCTCGGGCAATTACCTCTACGTGCTCGACCAGTTCGGGCTCGGTTCGGTCTGCAGCAGCAACCCCAGCACACCCCACGCTGTGGAGACACCGGGTTCCTGCTACGGCGATATCACCGTGTTCTCGGCCGATCCAAGTACGGGACGCCTCACGCTGGTGCTCAACCAGCAGATCAAAGATCCGCAGACGCAGCTTCAGCTGACGTACTTCCCCGTGGGCAAGTTGCCTACCATGTTGGCGCTGGCGGGCAACTGCGTGTTCACGCTCAACTCCGGCGACCAGACCGTGTTTCCGTACGCGTCCGGAGGCAACGGACAGCTCACGCTGACGACCAACTCGACCATCAACACCGGTACGACGCGGGCGACCTCGATCATCGGAGCCGGTAGCTCGGTGTACATCACCGATGCCGGTGCCCCGAGCACCAACAGCCCCGGACAAGTGCTGCCCTACACGGTGGGAGGAACTTCCTGCTCTCTCAACACGGTAACCGGGGGCGCGACGCAGAACATTTCGCCCGCCGCAAACCCCGTGTACGCGTTGGTCGAAAGCAAGAACGCTCACCTGTATGTCGCCAACCAGTCGACCACCAACACCACCAATGGAAACAGCTTTATCTCGGCATTCAACATCCAGAGCTCCTCGCAGTTGTTGCCTCTGGTGGACCCTTTGAATCCTTATCCGGTGGGTGCGGGACCTGTCTGCATGGTGGAAGATCCTTCGAACCAGTACATCTATACCTCGAACGGCGACGGTACAGTGACCGGCAAGCAGCTCTTCGCACGAGACGGCACGTTGTCGAACCTCAGGAACGGCGCGACGTTTCAGGCCGTAGGACAGGCCACCTGTCTCGCAGTGAGCGGCAGTATCGATTAGCTGGCAGCATGTAGCTGGCAGCATGAACAGCGAGTGAAACAGGGCAGGACGTCGGTACGATTCCTGCCCCATCGGGACAGCAGCAATGGGCGGAAATCATCTGCCCCGGAGTTAGGCAAGCATGAAGTGGAATAGATTCGGCCGTGGTTCTCTGGCCTCGATTTTATCGGTTGCGTTACTCAGTGTTACGGCATGCAGCCGTGACTATGTGCTGGCGTATTTGTATGTCACAACGGCAAAGCCTCTCACCAGCGGTTCAAACACCGGCGGCGTGAGTGCGTATTCGGTCGACTACCAGATCGGCTCGCTCAATTCGCTTGCAGACTCTCCGGTTCCGGCAGGACGCACTCCGATCACGCTGATCGCGACGCCCAACGGTCTGAACCTGTACGTGATCAACCAGGACGATTCGAGCGTAGGCGAATACTCCATCGGCACCGACGGCAAAATCTACCTGCAGAATACCTACAACGTCACCGGAAGCAGGCCGACGGCTGTTTCGATGGATGTCACGGGAACGTTCCTCTACGTGACGTTTACCTACCAGCTTGGCGCCAATGGGCAGCAGTTGTATTCGCCTGCCTCGCCTGGCCCGGGCGGCGTGACCATCTTCCCGATCAACAAGGACGGTTCGCTGGGATCGCCTTCGACCGTGAAGGTAGGCAATAACCCGGCGGGCATTGCAGTGACCCACCCGGTGACGGCCGCCTCGGGGAACCGGACCTACGTCTACGTCATCGACCAGGAAGGCGTGACGAACGCGTTTGTGCTTGGATTCCTCCAGGACCCCACGTCGGGCCTCCTGTCGCCTGTACCGGGAACCACGATCACGACCGACTCGACCGGCAAGACGGTGGCGACCGGATATCGCGCGGGCGTGACTCCGAGCGCGATTGCAGTTGATCCCTCGACGCGGTTCGTCTACATCACCGATCAGACCACAAACCAGCTCTTCGGGAGTCAGGTCAACAACGACGGATCGCTCTCTGCGATGCTCAATTCGCCTTTCCCTACCGGCAATCGTCCGGTGGGTCTGACGGTCGATCCGCGTGGCAAGTATCTGTATGTCGCGAACTACTCCTCGAGCACGGTGGGCGCGTATGCCATCGATCCGTCCACCGGAACCCCGGCGCCTTCCGTGGGCTCCAGTGCGACCAACACCGACACTTCGCCACAATGCGTGGCGATTGAGCCGGCGCTCGGTCTGTATCTCTACACGGCAAACAACCTCGCAAGCGACGTGTCGGCGTTCAAGCTGAACCCGAGTACAGGCGTTCTTGGCCAGGTACAGAACACGCCTTTCCCCTCCTCCGGGCTTCCAACCTGCGCCGTAGCGGTGGCGAACGGTTCGCACCCGACACAGGTGATCGTCCAGTAGACCGGAATCAAACGCTGCACCAGGACAGAAAGCCTCGCGCGATGCGGGGCTTTTTGCTGCTCGCCGCCCGCTTTCTCCGCAGCTTTCCCCCGCAGCTTTACTTCGACCAATCCCCTACAGCCGAAGCTCCGATACCCGCCGCGTCGCACAGGTCAGCCCGTCGCAGGGAGAGACCGCGGCTTGTTCGAAAAGCGGCGCAGCAGCGCTTTGCGCGCAGGAACCTCGACCAGGTGGAAGACGGCAAGCGAGAGCAGCACGAGAATCACGTACGAAAGCCAGGGCTCGAACTCTGCGAGGTGGAGACGTTCGGGCACATGATACATGTGCAGGAGTTGGAAGACGTTGAAATGCAGCAGGTAGAGGCAGTAGCTGCTTTCTCCCACCAGCAGCAGAGGACGCCACGAAAAGGCAGACGAGATCAGGTGAGGCCCGCTGAGGCCCAGGACCAGGGCAGCAAAAACCGGCGTCATCAGGCCTCCATGCATCAGCAGATACGGCGTGTGAAGGACGAGTGTGTAGAAGAAGATTCCCGACACGGCAAGGCTCAGGGCGGCAAGCGCGAGACGCTGCCGTGGACGGAACGTAAGCGCGAGCTGGATTTTGCCCAGGGTGACGCCCGCAAGAAATGTGCACACGTAAGGCAGAGGCGTGAATTTAAGAAAGCGCAGCCACTGCGTGGAGCTGTAGCGGTCGATAGGGCCGGTGAGATGGTCCGGGTTCAGAAGAAGATACAGCGAATGCGGGATGAGACCAATCGCCCAGAGAGCCAGGAAAAGACCGACCAGGGTGCTGGGCCTCGTGGGCCAACGAAGTCGAATCAGCCAGGGAAAGGCCGCGTAGAGGACCACTTCGCTCGACAGCGTCCAGGCGACCGTGTTCCAGAACGTGGCCACCGACGGGCTCCACCCCTGAAGCACAAGAGGCGTAAGAATGAGGCCTTGCCAGAACTCGAAGTGAGAGCGGGCGTGCCATTCTTCGCCCAGCATGTGCAACGACAGGATAAGGACCAGCAGGTACACAGGGTAGAGGCGGGAGAAGCGGGCCAGCCAGAACTCGCGTTTCACCAGGGTGCGCGCGCGGTCGGCGTAGTTGTAGGTGAGGATGTACCCGGAGATCAGGAAGAAGACGCCGACGAAGATATATCCGTTGTCGATGATGGGATACAGCAGGCCGAGGTGCGGAGGTGTGAAGTGAAACAGGACGATCGAAAAGGCAAGCAGGGTGCGAATGCCGGTCAGCGCAGGCAGTGCCGGCTTGCGCGTGCCGACCGTTCGGGGCTTTGGGTCCGGAACCGGCAGAGGCACGACCGCCGATTTCGTGCCGGAGTCGAGAGCTGTGTCCAGGAGACTGGCGTTCACGGGTTCATCCTGTTTCGGGGTAAAGATTGCTTGGCTTATGGTATCTGACGCGATTTTCGGAAATTAGACGCGGGTGAACCACCGGCGATGATGAATTTCCTGCAGGGTGTCAGGCCGGATACTGTGCGAATGCAACAGAGACCCAGAAGGCTGGCTAAGATCGGATGCGGGAGCGCACCCAGCTACGCAAATCCAGCAGCCGCGTCACTGGTCACTCCCGCCCGCTCGCAGGCTCAGACCGTGACGAGCGAGCCGAGCTTTTCTCCGCTGACAACGCGCACGATGTTGCCCTGCTCGCGCATGCTGAAGACCATCATCGGCATGTTGTTGTCGCGGCACAGCGAGACGGCGGTCTGGTCCATGACGCGGAGATTCAGACGGAGAATGTCCGTGTAGGTGATCTGCGGCAGCTTGGTGGCTTCGGGATCGATCTTGGGGTCGGCGGTGTAGATACCGTCCACCGAAGTGGCTTTGAGGAGAATGTCGGCCTTGATCTCCATGGCGCGCAGGCTGGCGGCGGTGTCGGTCGAAAAGAAGGGGTTACCGGTGCCTGCCGCGAAGATGACGATGCGGCGCTTTTCGAGGTGGCGCATGGCGCGGCGGCGGATGTAGGGTTCCGCGACCTGGTGCATCTCGATCGCGGACATGACGCGGCAGTGGAGGCCCAGTTTTTCGATCGCGTCCTGCAGCGCAATCGCGTTGATGACGGTGGACAGCATGCCCATGTGGTCGGCAGCGACGCGGTCCATGTCGATAGCCTGCTGGGCGACGCCGCGAAAGAAGTTTCCTCCGCCAACCACAATCCCCATCTCGCATCCCAGGGCGTGAACAGCGGCAATTTCGGCGGCTACTTTGTGGATGAAGACAGCATCGATACCGAAACCTCGGCCGGCGGCCAGGGCTTCTCCGGAAAGCTTGAGGAGGACTCTTTTGTACATGTCAGGTCTAAGTATCGCATGTGGTCGGGGCCATCCGGACTGCTCCCGAACCGGGGACCCCCACCCCCCTACGTTGTTGCGCAAAGTCTTCGCAGGATTTAGCTTAGCCTTGGACTTCATGTGCCGGACCGGGATGCCAAAGTCGATGCCGTCCCGGTGGGATGACAGCTTCGGGGACCGGGGCGGCGCTCGGGAGCCTCAAACCTGTCAAGTCTGGGAATCCTGCACGAGGAGGTCGGCACCATCCCGCAACCGGGTGGCGCCCTTCTCGCTCGGGCTGGGCTACAAGGAGCCGGGCTAGAACTTGAAGCGGTAGCGGAGCTCGCCGAAGATCTCGCGTGGGTCGTTGTAGTGGAAGCCGCCAAACGTGAGACTGTTGTCGAGCAGGACGCGCCGGTTTGCGACATTGGTTGCCGTGACGGAGCCAGCTAAGTTTTCTCCGAAGCTTTTGCCGAGAGACAGGTCCACCGTTGTGTGCTGGGGAAGGTAGCCGTTCGGGTAAGGAGTATCGGGGGAAGGATTCCCGTTGGTAAAGCCGGAGCCGTAGTAGACGTTCGTGGAGGCGGTGATGCGCCGGGGCAAGAAGGCGTTGAAGCCCACGTTGAGCGTGTTGCGCTGATCGTGGTCCACGGGCCGATAGAGAAAACCGGCGTCACATTGCGGTGAGCCGATCGGCACGCAGACAAGGCCGCCGGTGATCTTGCCTCGCTGCTCCGCGATCTGGTTGGAAAAGGCAAGATGGGCTTGGCCGAAGCGCCCGATACGCGGCGAGCGGAGGCTCAGTTCCCAGGCGCGGATCAGCGCGCCATCCACCGTGACGGGAAAGTAAAGGCTCGAGTCACCGACGTTGGAGTGGTCGAGGAAGTTGTTGACGCGGGTCCGAAAAGTATCGACGTCAAGCAGCCAGCCGTGCAACGGTATCGCCACACCGAACTGGTGTTCTTCATCCCGTTCGCCCCGCAGAGAGACAAAGCTGGTGGTCTTGCTCTGCGCATACTGGACGATCGGCCCGGAGGCCGTAAGCAGGGGTGGAGGCTGGTAGAAGCGGCCGTAGAACCCGCGGAACACCCACTTCAGCCTGGGAACGCGAATGGCGATGCCGAAGCGCGGAGCCGACGCATTCTCCGAGAACAAGCCCTGGAAGCGGGTCTGGCGCAGGCCTCCAATCAGAGTGAGCCAGGAGGTCGCTTTGTAGTTGTCCGAGACGTACTCTTCGATTACCCCTCCCGAGGTGGACTCCGGCGTACGGAAGGACTGGTTCCCGCTGCCGTCGTTGAAGATGGCGCCGAAGACGTAACTGTCGTGCTGGCCAAAGGGAGTAGAAGCCGGCCTGGAGAGTGTTGCGGGCAATCTCCGTATCGATCGAAGCCTGCACGCCTGCGTAGTTCGAGGACCGGTTCGACGTCGTCGCTACCGGCGTGTCGTTGGGGTCGGATTCATAGTTCGCCTTGTTGTAATGGAAGAAGGGCGACACCTGCAGCACGGTGTTCGAGCTATAGCTGTGCAGCCAGGAGAAGGCAGCGATGCCGTCGGTCTCGTGCTGGCCGTCGCGCAGGCCGCTCGAGTCGTACTGCTGGTTCTCAAAGCTGTTGGGACCGGGGTCGTAGGGAATCTGAAAGAAGTCGTTGCGAAGCTGCGTAACCAGGCGGAGCTGGTCCTTCGGCCTGAGGTTATAGATCAACGACGCGAATCCTCCGTAGCCGTTGGTCGCATCGTGGAGGACCTTTCCGACAGGAGGCGAAAGTCCAAAGTCGCTGCAGTTGCCGTTCAGGCTGGCATAGTAAGCGAACTTCTGGGTGTGGTCGCCAAAGTTAAGCTGGTCGTTGGTCTGGAGGAAGCTGCCGGCAGAGAGAACCAGCTCGGCCTGCCGGTTGCGCTCGAAGCCGCTGCGGGGAACTACGTTGAAGGCACCGTACGTCCGGTCGCCGGTGTCGGCCGTGTAGCTGCCGCGCTGGACCTCGATAAAGTCGATGTCTTTGGGATCGATCTGGGCACCGAGGTTGCTCGCGATGCTGGTGTTGGGAATCTGGACGCCGTCGATCAGCCAGCTCACCTGGTGGCCTCCGCGCATGTGGAGCATGTCGTGGGTCATGTAGGCGCCCGGCACGTAATCGGTAATCATCGCCATGCTGTTGGTGCGGTCGGCGCCTGGGGTCCGCGCGATGTCTTCGCGGCTGATCAGAGTGGAGGGGGTGACGGTGTTGACGTCCGCGTCGTTGTTGTTCGTGGTGACGCTGGTGGTTTGTTCCACCGTGCTGAGCTGCAGTTCGAAGTGGAGGACGGGAGCGGTGTCGGAGGCGAGGCTGAAGGTCTCTTTCGCCGTCGCGAACCCGGTTTGCGAGACTGCAATCCCGTAGTCGCCGAGCGGGATCGAGGACATCGTAAAAGAGCCGTCCTGAGCCGTAATCGCGGTTCGGCTGAAGGCGGAGTGTACGGCGCGAAGTTCGATCTGCGCGCCAGCAATGGGACGGTGTTGGGGATCGTGGACGACGCCGTGGAGCTGGCTGAAGATAGAGGCGTAGGCTGCAGAGGAGAGCAGGACCAGGGACAAAACGAAACAGACTACAAGCTTGCGCACAGTGTTATTTTAGCGAAGCTGCAGAGCAATCAGGCGAATCACGCTCGCGCTCACCCCTTCGTGCGCGTCGAAATCCAAGTGTCCGACCTGTCGCAGGATTCCGACCTAACCGTAAACAATTTATCTCGGTTCGGCTCGGTTCTTTCCTACTGACCAGCGATTCTTTTCATCAGCCTTGCAAAGAAAAAGCCCGGACGTGTGTCCGGGCTTCGGTATTGCAGTGCGCAGCAGTTTAGGCGGAAGCTTCTTCGCTGGCCAATTTGGTCTGGGCTACAGTCCAGTCGGGTGCGCCGACCTTGAAGCGGGCGAAGCGGCGCACGCTGATGTTTTCGCCGAGCTTGGCAACCTTGGTGGCGATCAGCTGCGCGATGGTCTGCGACGACTCCTTGATGAACGGTTGATCGAGCAGGCAGAACTCTTCGTAGAACTTTGCCAGCTTGCCTTCGAGCATCTTCTCGACGATGTTGGCGGGCTTGCCGGAGGCTGCGGCCTGGGCGCGGTAGACGTCCTTCTCGCGTTCGAGATCGGCTTCGGTGACGTCCTCGCGGCTGACAAAGCGCGGGTCGACCGCGGCGATGTGCATGGCTACGTCGCGAAGCAGCTCCTGGAAATCCTCCGTGCGCGCGACGAAGTCGGACTCGCAGTTGAGCTCGACTAGCACGCCGATCTTGCCTCCGGCGTGAATGTAGGTGCCGACTGCGCCTTCGTTGGTGGTGCGGCTGGCCTTCTTGGCGGCAGAGGCCATGCCGCGCTTGCGCAGAACGACGAAGGCATCTTCCATGTCGCCCTTGGCCTCCTGCAGCGCCTTGAGGCAGTCGCCCATGGGGGCGCCGGACTTTTCGCGGAGTTCTTTGACGAGTTTGGCGTCGATCTTTACTTGGGTTTCGCTCATGGTGATTCGCAATCCTTCTGGTGATGATGCTGACTGGATGTTACGGAGAGGTTGACGCAGAAAGAGCGTGGCGCCGAATTCGCTTTCGCGGGCAGCCACGCTCCCAGTGTGTGGGTACTCGTGGACTGCTTAGACGGCGGCCTGCGCGGAGAGGGCTTCGGCATCCGGGTCGGGCTCGCTGGCGGCGGGAGCCTTGCGGATGTTGCCTCCCAGCACGGCTTCAAGGTCGACCGTCTCGTCTTCTTCGGCCGCTGCTTCCGCGGTGCCGGCGGACTCCTGCACTTCAAGTTCGGAGCCGACCGTATCGCCGTCTTCGCCTACATGCTCGGGCGAAACTTCAAGCGGCTGCACGTCCGCGGCTTCGGTCGCGAAAGCTTTCTCCGAGACCATCTGGACGCCTTCGTAGGCAGAGTCGGCGATCTTGGTCGTGAACAGGCGGATGGCGCGCAGCGCGTCGTCGTTGCCGGGAATCACGTAGTCGACCACGGTAGGATCGCAGTTGGTATCGACCACCGCGACCACCGGAATACCGAGCTTGCGGGCTTCGGCGACGGCGATCGCTTCGTTGTTCGAGTCAACCACGAAGATAGCGTCGGGAAGACGCTTCATGTTCTTGATGCCGGCGAGATTGGTCGTCAGGTGCTTGCGCTCGCGCTCGAGCTTGATGACTTCCTTCTTGGTCAGCAGCTCATACCGCCCGTCGGTCGACATGTCGTCGAGCTCGGTAAGGCGCTTGACCGACTTCTGCACGGTGACCCAGTTGGTGAGCAGGCCGCCCAGCCAGCGTGAGTTGATGTAGGGCATGCCGGCGCGCGTCGCTTCTTCGGCGATCGCATCCTGGGCCTGGCGCTTGGTGCCGACGAAGAGCACGAGCTTGCCCGTGGCGGTCAGATCGGTCACAAACTTCGACGCCTCTTTGAACATCTTGAGGGTCTTCTGGAGATCGATGATGTAAATGCCATTGCGCTCGCCGAAGATGTATTCCTTCATCTTGGGGTTCCAGCGCTTGGTCTGATGCCCGAAGTGGACGCCCGCTTCGAGAAGTTCTTTCATGGTGATATTTGCCAATGTCGCTCCTTGGTGAAGACAGCCGGTACCGTGGTGCCGGTGCCTGGATTGATCCCGCTCCCAATGGGGGTGCCTGACAGAACAGGCGCGGGAGATTTGACTCCTGCCCTCATGCGGCAGCCACGATGGCTGCATTCATCAGGGTGATGCGATGGGCACCGAAGAAAATCTCCGGCACCCATTCAAACTGTGTGGCCGATCTCCAGGCGAACCGAGAAGAGAAAGAACGACAGCAAAACATCTTGCTGAAGAACTTTTTCTATCGCTTGGAGAACTGGAAGCGAGCGCGTGCGCCCTTCTGGCCGTACTTCTTACGCTCTTTCCCACGTGAGTCGCGGGTAACGAGTCCTTGTGCCTTGAGCGCCTTGCGGAGCTCCGGGTTGAATACCATCAGCGCGCGTGCGATGCCGAGCTTGACTGCATCGGCCTGGCCCATCACGCCGCCACCCTTTACGGTGGTGATGACGTCGAAGGTCTCGCCGATATCGGCGATGCCGAGCGACCGCTTGGCGGCTGCACGCTGCTGTGCGGTAACGAAGTAGACGTCAAACTCTTTTTTGTTGACGGTGAATTTGCCGCTGCCCGGACGCAGAAATACGCGTGCGATCGAGCTCTTGCGACGGCCGGTTCCGTAGTACTGAATCAGATCTGCCATGGTGCTCCTTGAACTTAATAGAACCCGGGGTTTGCACCCCAAACCTGGTTGTCTCCTGCGAGGCAGGATGCGGATGCGTTAGCCTTCGAGCGCGTGAGCCTGGTGTGTAGGAGCCTGATGCGTAGGCATCATCACCTTGGACTTGCTGGTCTCGGTCACCTTGGGCGCGTTCGATGCGTGGAAGTCCATCGCGACCGGCTGCTGGGCAAGATGCGGATGCTGCGCGCCCTTGTAGACCTTGAGCTTGGTGGCCATCTGGCGGCCCATCTTGTTCTTGGGGAGCATGCCCTTGACCGCCTGTTCGACAATGGCTTCGGGACGGCGGGCCAGCAGCTTGATAAACGACTCTTCGCGCAGACCGCCGGGGAAACCGGTGTAGCGGCGATAAAGCTTCTGGTCCGACTTCAGGCCGGTCAACACGATCTTCTCGGCATTGACGATGACCACATGGTCGCCCATATCGATGTAAGGGGTGTAGAGGGGGCTGAGCTTGCCGGCAAGAATCGATGCGGCCTGGGTGGCGAGACGGCCAAGCGTCTTACCGCTGGCGTCGAGCAGAAACCATTTGCGCTGGATGTTTTTGCCGCTCGGAATGGTAGTAGGCATTGCTTTGTATACTCCCTGATTCTGCCGTCTTCAGTGTTCGGCGTGGTGCATGAAGAAAGTGGTGCCAGGTGAATGCTGCGTGGAAAACTGAACTTCTGTCGCTTCCGTAATCTGTCCTGCTTGCGAATCTCTCGCTCGGGCGAAGCAGGTGGGCGCCGAAGAGAGGAAATCCCCTCCCCAACACGCGGATCAAACCGCTTTTCCCGATAAACTTTCCCTGAGCTGCAACGTAGGGAGTACGCACAAACCGTTGGGGATGGGTGCTTCAGGAGCGGCCGTGCAGCAAGCTGCTCCCGGTCAATCCACCACGGATGCCCTGCGGGACTGTAGTACCTGCGTGCAAATTCATACTACAGAACACATCGGCGTACAGACGCGGGACTGCGCGAGTTCTAAGTCTACTGAGGAGCGCGGGTTGCCGTCAAGGGTTGTTTTGGGCGGACTTGGAGGATCCGCCGGTCGCAGCCCTCGCCGAAGTACCGCTCGACGCACCCGCCGCTGCACCCGCCGAAGCCGGAGCCCCAAGGTCGAGCACATACATCCGGCCATCGTCATACACCCGCCGCCGGCTCCCGGCCAGCTCCGCGAACTGCTGGTGAGAACGCAACGTGATCGCATATTCGCTATGGACCCATTGCGTCCGGCTCGCATCCCTGAGAACCCCGGGAGCCAGCGCATCGAGGCCGCCCATGCTCTCATAGTCATAGATCAGAAAGCGCAGATGATTGGCCAGCAGGTACCGGGCAAGCCCTTCGCCATCCTGCCGCGAAGGCCAACCCGGCGGCAGACTTGCCCCCCCGGGAAAATCGGCAATCTTGTAATCGCGAGCGCGGAAGTCGAGCAGAAAGCTGTCCCCGACCGAGGTGAGCGCCGACGCGCCAACCGGCATGCTCCCCTCCATCGCCGCGTACTCCGCCTTCACCTCCGGCGACACAATGGGAGCATCGTGCAAGGCCAGCTTCAGGCTTTCCGGAATCTGCTGGAACTCGTTGCTCAGCCGGTTTCCCCAGATCGAAATCGCCGCCGCGACGGTCAACGCCACACTGCCCACCTGCAGAAGCCGCCACGAACGCACTTGCCCGGAAGCATTGCCCCTCCGGCAGAACGCAACATACAGAAGAACAATAGCGGGAAGCATGCACGGGTAGTTGTAGCGCCGCACAGAGTCTCCTCCTGTCGCAATGCCGACCAGAATCGCGGCGACGAAGGCAGCCGCCGAAAGCGCAAGAATGGCGTCATCCTGCGGGCCGCGGCCTTTGCTCCCGCCTTCAGGCCGCCCCTCGATCTTCCCCTCAACGCGATCCCCAACAGCGCTTCCCACCCGCCCGAGAAAGAGCCACTCCATCACCATCAGGAGAAAAAGCGGAGTAGCAAACGGAATCACCTTGTGCAGGATAACCGAAACCCCCGCACCCGAAGGCGCCGCATACAACCCGTACGCAGAGTAGTGGTACCCCCGGCCCAGCGTCGGAAAGAAATATGTCCCCGAAGCGATGCGATTGGCCATCATCCACGGAGCCATCACAACAAAAGCCCCAAGCACGGCAAACAGAAAAGTTCGTGCGCTGGACCGAAAATCGCTCCGCCTCGAACGAAGCAGAACCAGGGCTACGACGAAGATCACCCCGTGTACCAGGTAGGTCGACTTCAACGTGCTCACCGCGCCCGTCACCCCTCCCAGAACGAGAGCGAAAAGGCGGTCGTCGGCCGGAAACACGTCGCGCTTTGCCGCCAGATACACCATCCCGAAGAACAGTGCGCTGGGCAGAAGCACAAACGTAAGGTTGAACTGGACCTGCGGCGTAAACAGCACCAGGAACGCAAACACAGCGCGCTGGCCTGGAGTCAGCCGAAACGCGCCGGCCAGACCATACGCCAGCAGAGCGAGCAGGAAAAGCCCCAGCGTACGATCCGCCATCTGCAGATTCTCAATCGGGAGCGCAACCAGCACCAGGGTCTGAAGAAAGTCGTTCCCCCCGATGCTGGAGGTGACGCGTCGTTCGCTGAAGGGGTCCGCCGCCAGATGGTGAAGCTGAAGCATCTTGACCGGAGCGCCAAGGTAATAGTTGTAGTCGTCCGAGGCCTGGTATTGGCCGGCACGTACGCTTGCAGCCACGCGAACCACAAAGATCAGCGCAACCAAAACCAGCAAAGCCTTCACAGCCCGCGAGGAATGCGCAGGCCGCGCGGGGACAAACTCCGCGTCGCCACCAGCCAGAGCGCCGCCAGCCACGTCCCCGCCAGCCCCAGCCTCGTCCGTCCCAGTGAACGACACCCGAAGCACAATCGCCGCGACCACGCCCACCAAAACCATGCCCAGAAGAACAGGCGTCCGCACGGCACGCAAAAGGTTGAGACAGCCCCCCAGAAAAAGAACCACCGCAAACCCGCTCAGGCTAGCAAGCGCAAGCGACGGG
Source organism: Acidobacteriota bacterium (assembly GCA_030853485.1). Lineage (GTDB taxonomy): Bacteria > Acidobacteriota > Terriglobia > Terriglobales > Acidobacteriaceae > Edaphobacter. The sequence goes on along the minus strand of JALYVA010000128.1, from coordinate 8,086 downwards.
CGGCGGAATCGAAACAGGGACAGAAGTGCCGCTCCATACCCCGCAATCGAAACAAACAGCAGAGCACACCAGAGGAGCGCCTCCGCAAAGTGCAAAAGTGCAGCTAGCGTCATTCCCAGCGTCATCCTTTTCCTGTGACGGTGAACGTCGTTGATCGGTCGCAGAAAGCCTGCTATGTCGTGGTTGCTCCAAGACTACACCACGGGATTTGGAGGCTCCCGGCACCTTACCGGCAGGGCACTGGCTGTCCTGAGAGCGCGGCTAGTGAACCAGCTGGATCGGGCTTGGCTGCTGGCCGAAGCTGGTCTGCAGAAGGCGAGGAACGACCCGCTTGCGATGGGGCCGGAGCGGCGTACCGGCAGCAGCGGGATCCAGACGATACAGGATCAGCAGGTTGCGATCCGGATCGTCCATCACCGGGAAGGCAGCGACGCGTTCGAGATGGTACATCGGCGCCAGCGCATCCATCTTATCGTCCTCGATCTGGTTCCACGTGACGTACCATCCCGGACGGTAGGCACGCACGCGAGCGGTGAGATTCATCGTTCCAAAGTCGTCGCAGATCGACGGAATGCCCGTCATCAGGGAAAGATTCGAGCCGCTGATCGACAGCACAAGAGGACTGTGCCCAGGCTCGGCGGCAATCAGCGAGTGAATCCGGGCGGCGGCATCGGAAAAGCTGTACTCCGGGCTGCGCACGTAGCCGAGCGTCTGGCGCGCGTCGGTGACCGCGAGGAAGCTCAGTACAAACGCCATGCATACCGTCCCCAGCCGTTGCATCGTCGTCAGGCTTCGGCCCTCAGCATACGGTGTCCACACCGCTTCAAACACCAGCGGCACCAGAAGCGTCAGCGGGACGGCAATCACAAGATAGTACCGGGGCTGCAGGTTGTTGTGGTACGCGAGAAACGCCGCGTATCCCGCAACCCAAAGCAGCAGCGAAGGCAGCAAAGGGTTACGCAGCAGGCGAGGACGCAGAAGAAACACGGAAAGGATCGCCAGCAAAGCCAGGGGGAACAGGATCCTGCCGATCCACAAACCATCGACAATAGTCGCCAGAAGAACAGAGAACGCCGTATCCGAGGTGATGCCGCTGTACGCATTCGCGCTGAAAAGATAGTGGAAATCGCCCAGAAAATGCGGCCGCACGATCAGGCCGTAGTAGCTGAGCCAAACGCCCGCGAAAAGTGCGACGACCGGAAGACTGACGCCCAGGAAAGCGCGTATCCGGTACCCCGCGCGGGCCCAAAGCATCCAGCCGATACCGGGCATAAGAAACACCGCCGTGGTCTTGGTCAGCACCATCAGCGGAAGCAGAAGGCCGAGTGCAAGCAGAGGAAAAGCCCGCGCCACGGTGCCACCTACAGTGCGGCGAGAAATGCCGCGAAGCAGTTCCCCGCCTGCTCCTTCGAGCACCTCTTCCGGCCCCACAAAAGAAGCCGCCAGCAACGCCATCAGGGTCAGCAGCACAAGCAGCGGCTCGAGGATCGCCATCCGCGTGAACGCATAGCAGAACGGGCTCAGCGCAAGCAGAACGACCGCGATCGCAGGAGCCAGGGAGCGTCCCGAGCGACGCGTGGAAAGCCCGTGGCAGCGACGCATCAGAACGTAGGAGAACACCAGGATCAGGCCGAAGACCACCACCGTCAAACCTCGCGCCGCAGCCAGGCTGACCCCGGTAAACCGGAACACGCCAGCCTCGACCAGAGGCCACACCGGCAGCGCCGCGGCGGGATTGAAGTCACCGGGAACATACCAGTGGCCGCGCTGAAAATGCCGAATCGCGCCATCTCCATACCAGCCTTCGTCGGTGTACTTGGCCCAGTCCATCCACGGCGAATGGTTGGGGAAATCCGCGTGCAGATGCAGAAAATGCAGCGCGAGAAAAACGCCCGCCAACACCAGAAGAATCATCTCGACGGCCCGGTGCGGCTGACTCGAAGCTGAATGTTTGTGGTCCATGGAGGCGTTGGTCGAAATGCAGCTTTGCCGTAAAAGTTCAGACTATTACAAAACCGCGACCGGGAGACATCGCGACACCTCCGACCCGATCCGCTTCAAGCCCGGGCCAGGCTTCGCACCACAGGTTCCGCCACAGGTTCCTAAGCCACAGGTTCCTAAGCCACCGTTCCTAAGCCACGGTTCCTAAGCCACTAAGGCCAGCATGTAAGAATCTGACCATGCACAATGACGGCGCCTCGGTACCCACGCCATTTCTCGAACGGCTGAATGCGTGGCGCAAACCTCTCTTCTGGCTCGTAGCAGCGCTTGCCCTGCTGCACTTTGTACACCTCAAGTCCGATTTCCCGCTGCACAGCCAGTTCGCCTGGGAAGACGCGCCCATGGTTGACGAAGGCTGGTACTCCTCGGCTGCAATCAACACCTTTCTCGGCCGGGGCTGGGTGCTCCCAGGCGATTTCAATCCAGGTGTTGCGCTTCCGGTCTGGCCCGCCATGGCCTGGGTTGCGTTCCACATCGGCGGCATGGGCATTGTGAGCCTGCGCGCGCTCGAGGTCCTGGTCTTCTTCGTTCTCGTTCTGTTCTCTTACCGCATCGCGGTCGCATACGAAGGCGAAGGCGCAGGTCTGTTCGCCGTCTTTTTCCTGATGTCCAGTCCCTATTGTTTTGCGTTCAGCCGGCTGGGCTTCCTCGAATTTCCCATGATGATGTTTCTGATGGCGGCGGTGCTCCTCATCTGCCATCGCGACCGCCAATCCGCCGGACGGTACGCCCTTGCCGGGGCGCTCGTCGCACTCTCCCTGCTCACCAAGACGCTCGTAGTCTTTCTGCTTCCCGGACTGCTGTACGTCGTGGTGGAAAGATCGAACTTCCGCCTTTCCGTGACGGCAAAAAATCTCGCCCGCATGACCCTCGGCGCGGCCGTCGTGCTTGCTGCCTACTACCTGCTCTATGCCAGGTCCGAGTGGGTCGCCTTCGAGTATCTGTTCCGCGCCAATTACGGGGAATTCCCCGCCACCACTTTGGCCCAGAAGTTCGCGCGCTTCTCCCGCCCTCTGCGCAAAGGCGGAAGCACCGACCTGCTGTTCTTCGCAGCCGCCATCGCAAGTGCCGCCGGTGCGCTCCTGCTGCCAAAGCTGCGCGATCTTTGGCGGCGTCCTCTATTCGTCGTCTCGCAACTTTGGATCTTCGGCTTTCTCTTCATGATGGGCTTGCATAACAACGCCGTCCCGCGATACTACGCATCGGTGCTGCCCGCGCTCTTCTTCGTCGGCGTAATCCTGCTCAAAAAACTGGAGATCCAATGGCCTGTAGCGGCGAAGGTTTTCGTCCTTCTGCTGCTCGCCGAAACGATCGTGAACATCGGAGAAACGCTGTACTTTGTCGCACGACCCACCTACACGCTGCTCCATGCGACCGAAGGAGTGCGCCGTCTGGTCGGCACCGACCCCGGGCCTATCATCTCGCACAACGCGTTCGAGATCACGCTCTTTACCGGTCTGCCGGGCATCAACGAAGATTATGGAGAACAGCCGATCGCCTGGCGTGTCGCCCACTACCAGCCGCACTGGTGGGTACGGCAGGGCTACTGGTTCGACGGCACCGATATGCCCGATGCGGTTGGCGACCGCTACCGCTTCGACAAAACGGCGGAGTTTCAGGTATTCAACCACGTGCCCGGCTACGTCGTGTACCACATGGTCCCAATTGCGGGAACGCCGAACGCGGCAGCACAGAAATAGTGCGCTGCCGCCCAGATGCCCCCGCGGAGATGTCCGGGCAGATGTCCGGCCGGCAGCCCACTCTATTCGTAAGAAAGCGCGTCGATCGGATCTTTGCTCGCAGCCTTCAACGCAGGATACAGCGCCCCGAGAATCGCTCCAACGAAGGCGATCAGGATCGACTTCCAGACGTACGGCAGGTTGATCACGAAGTCGAGCGTAGGGAACTTCGCCTCAAGCGCCGCAGAAAGTGCAAAGCTTGCCGCAATCCCCACCGCGATGCCAACCGCCGCAAGCACGCTGGTCTCCCGCAGCACGATCCCCACAATGTAGCCGCGCGAGGCTCCCATCGATTTCAGGATTCCGATCTCTCGCGTGCGTTCCATGATGGCGGTGTACATGGACTGAAAGATCACCAGGAAGCCAATCACCACGGCAATGCCGATCACCACGCGCAGTCCGATATTGAAGCCCGGAAGCGCATTCGGCGTCATCGACGAAAGATATTCGTCCGTGGTCACGACGTTGTACTGGCTCATGCCCGGAGTCGCCAGAATGTCTTTGCGAACCTGCTCTTCATATTTCGGCGGAGCTTCGGTCTTCAGGTAAAACGCCGTTGCCTTGCCTTCCGTCCCGGTCAGCACACCCATAGTGTCGATGGGAATAAATTTTCGTCCGCCCTTGCCATGCTCCACAATCCCGCAGATGCGGAACGTGTGCTTGAGCAGATCCAGCGTGTCGCCGATCTTCTTTCCAGCGCCGATATAGTCGTCGACGATCACATCATCCGGGCCTTGGAACGGGCCACCGGAAAGGAAGACGAAGGGCAGCAGCCCATTATAGGTTTTGAAGTCGATGCCGTAGATATTGTCGAGCGACGTGGTGATCTGGATGTTCACCGGAGCCACAACCTTGATATGCGGGATCTGCGCAAGCACATCGCCAACCTTGATGGAAGCTCCCGCCGGGCTCATGCCGATAAAGTTGTTGGTCGTGCTGGGGCGAACAAACATGTCCATGCCGATCCCGTTCGTCCGGTCTTTGAAGCCGTTGAGCTTTCCCATCAGGATCGCGGTGATCGACAGAATCATGATCACCTCAATGGCAATGGCAAGGCAGCTGATCAGCGAACGCAACGGACGGTGGACGAGATTGCCGACAACAAGTTTGTTCATACAGATACCAGTGTATGGGACGAGCGGCGGGAAGATCTTCGCTCCTAAAACCAGGCAGCACCAGTCGAAAGGCCGTATCCGTCAGCACAGACCGCGTCCCCCGCAGAACGCCCGCCCGGAGGTCCGTCTCTTTCCGCAGCACCGAACGCTCAGCTAGTTTTCAGGGGAGCGCGTCGGGGTCAACGGAGCCAACGGAGTCAAGGAAGCCAGCCGAGACGGGATGCGGCGGGGTATGCTGCGGATCGGCCTTGCCCTCTTCAGAAACACCGCTTCCGGACCGATGAAGAACGAGCCGATGATCGGCATCACGTACGCCGTCATAAGCGAAGCGAACGCCACGCCGAACGCCCCCGTCGTGAACACGTAGATGATGGCCGTGATATCGCCTTCGGGCGCGCTGTGGCTGAACATCAGCATCACCATAAGACCCCACGGGGCCTGGCGGACGTCTCCACACAAAGAATCGAAGACCCAGAACAGGACGAACCACGCCAACGGCGCGAGGAAGATGACTCCCGGCCACCCAGTCATGTGGTATGCGGTGGACATCGAAGAGAACGACACGCCGGTGGACTCGTCGTCCGGAGCGAGAAGGTCGATCTCATGCGCATAGGTGTTGCCGATCAGGAACGACGGTTTATCCTTCCAGATAAAGTGAGGAACGACGTTCTCAACCGCGTGGACCACCGGCAGCAGGCCATAGAAGCCGAAATTTACCGTGTGATTGATCAGAGCGTCATCGATGGTAATCATCTGCAGACGGTCGAAAAAACCCTGTGAAGTGTTGTAATAGCCGTAAAGCCGGTCTTCAGCGTCGCCTTCCGAGCTGACCAGATACAGTTGGCGCACCTCGCCTAGGTGCGAGAGCATCTCGACCGCAGTATGGGTGTCCAGACCGAGATCCCCCTGCTTGAAGTTCCGGCCATACTGCGAATACGGGACCAGATACCGGAAGACGAACACAAGGGCAAGGATGCCGATGACGACCTGGGCACGGCTCATCCGATACCGCTGAGAGCCCGCGGCAAGCCCCCACGCCACAAACGGCCCAAGCATGCCTTCCTTCGAAAACCCGATCACGCCCGTAATGAAAAGAAACGTCGAGGCGAGCAGGACAGGCATATTGACGCTCTGCTTGCCTCCCGTGCGCTTCATGGTATGAATGACGCCAAGCATAATCGCCAGCGGAAAAAAATGGTTGAGCTGGTTGAGAGCCGAAAGCACCGAACCATTGCCGCCGGGAGCAACCAACTCCAGAGCAACAATCGCAAACGCCGTCACGATACAGCCAACCGTCGCCGTCTGAACCTTGTTGGCGGGCAGGATGTTTCCGAGAATGGGGCGCCGCAGCATGAATTTTCGGCTCAGGTACGCCGACAGCAACATCATCCCCATGCCCACGACGTAGATATACATCGTCAAATAGGGGCTTAGCAGGTTCGACTCGGCAGGCTCCCCAAGCACCGCCTTCCACACCAGACCGATAATGACCCCAAGCATCGCGAAGAAAAATACGTAAGCGCCCGAAGGCCGGGTCAGTCCCCCGCCGGTGTTGAACGCAACACCCGACAGCACAACAAACAGAAAGCTGCACAGTGCAAACGTCGGGTCGGTTCTTTCCGCCAGCTGCACGCCCGCCAGCAGCGCCGCAAAAAGAAAAATCGTCCTGAATGGAATGAACTCGGGAAAAGGGAGGCGCACTCGTCTTCTTTCTCAACCGGTACGAGGATCCAGCTGCATCTGCCGGGCAGAGGTACAGATCGTCTCTCGCCTTTCTGAAATGAGCCAGATGTGGCGAAAATCCTGTTTCGTCTAAGCCTGATGATAGAGAGTGCAACCAGCGACGTCAAAGCCGGACCACATCGCCTTTGCGGGGATTCTCAGGCCAAAGCCTTCCATCACACCCGCCCATCGGCTGCACTCCACACACGCTGCGCTGCCGTTCCACATCACGCAGATGAAGCGGTTCCCCGCCACCTGCGGCCGTCCATCCGGCTGCTAGACCTTCCGAAAACGGGCTGATAGCATCGACTTGGGAAGATCCATGCCAACGGCCACACCTGCATCTGAAGCACAAGCCGGCCGATCGGATCTCAAGCCGGGCCGCCTCTATCTGCCACAGCTGGATGTCATGCGGTTCTGCGCCTTTCTTCTTGTGTTCTTCTATCACGGTCTGCCCAGCAGCGACCTCAACCGGCATGCCGGTCTTTCCAAAACCATCCACTCCTTCTTCACCATGGTCATCGCCAGCTGGGACAACGGCGTCGCGCTCTTTTTCCTGCTCAGCGCCTACCTCATCGCAAAGCTCCTGCAGCGCGAAAAGGCAATCACCGGAACCGTCGACATCAAGCTGTTCTACATCCGAAGACTTCTGCGCATCTGGCCCCTCTATTACCTCGCCCTCGCCATCGGCATCGTGCTTTCGATCGGCTCCGCCCACTCCCTCTTCTCCCCCGAACTGCGCATGGGTGTTTCCGACTTCCTCGGCTTCGTTTTCTTCGTCAAAAACTGGGGCATCGCGTTGCACGGGTTCAAATGGAACCCCATCTATGTCCTTTGGACCATCTCCTCCGAGGAGCAGTTCTATCTCCTCTGGCCCCTTCTCCAGAAAACTCTCACCCGGCCCCGCCTTCTCCTTGCCTGCGTTCTCGCAATGGTCGTCGTCCCCCTCGTAGCTTTCTGGCCCGGCGGCGTCTTCATCGCAAATCACTCCACCAAAATCGTCTTCTTCCTCATCTATTTCCCTCTGGGCGGTATCCTCGCCGAAACGTTGAAGGACACCCGCACCCCGCGCAGTACAGGCTGGTGCCTAAGCCGCATCGCCGGAGGCCTCACCCTCTGGGTCGCAGGCTCTTACGTAGAATTCCTCCTTCCCGGCCTCGGCGGTCCAGTCGCTCGAGAAATCCTTGCCAATCTGCTCCAGGCTCTCGGCACCGTGCTCATCTTTCTTGGCTTCCTCGAAAGCGGGGAGCGCTGGGCCCACGCGCGGCTCACGTACCTCGGAAAAATCTCCTACGGACTTTACGTGTTTCACGTCATGGCCCTCCAGTTCGTCGGCTTTCTCGGCATCCATGCGGGGATCTACAAGTTGGCAGGTTCGACCGTGGGCAAGGTGATCGGACTTCCCTTTGCCCTTGGTCTTACGGTCCTCGCCGCCTACCTTTCGTATAACTTCTACGAAAAACGCTTCCTGGTACTGAAGGATCGTTTCGCGATCGTCCATTCCCGCGC
>JALYVA010000125.1 GCA_030853485.1 Acidobacteriota bacterium | reverse complement strand
GCATCGATCATGGTGCGCGCCTCGTCGAGCGAAAGCGTGGTCTGCGTGAGATACGCTACTTTGCTCGGATCGGGTACAACCAGTGCTTCGACCTCGGCGACGGTTGACACCACTTGCGTGACGTCCGGCGCTTCGCCCTGCGTCCCTTCCACCTCTTCGTGGTCACGATGGCCGACCAGCACAAGCGAATATCCCTGTCTGGCAAATTTTATCGCTTCCACGTGGACCTTTGTCACCAGCGGGCAAGTTGCGTCGATGACCTTCAATCTCCGCTCTTTGGCCCGCTCGCGAACTGCTGGAGATACGCCGTGGGCCGAGTAAATGACCCTTGCGCCTTCCGGCACTTCATCCAGCTCATTGACAAAAATCGCGCCTTTTTTGGCCAGATCGGTAACAACATAGCTGTTATGAACAATCTCCTTGCGGACGTAAATGGGAGCGCCAAAGGTCTCGAGCGCGATCCGCACGATGTCTATGGCACGGACAACTCCCGCGCAAAAACCGCGAGGTTTAAGGAGAAGAACCCGTTTTGTGCCGGTGTCAGAGCGGCTGTCGTTGGTCCCACCACGTTCAATCGTAGATGTAGTCACGTCTTCTAGTATACCGCGTCAACCCACATGCAGGCACAGGATTGAACCACATTAGGTGCAGCCTTATCGAACAAAAACAGACCGCAGAAGGTAGTAATAAAAGCACCTTTTGCGGCCTCTGTGCATCTGTTCTGCCATGCGTAGGCAGCTCTGCCGGTTACAGTTTTTGACCCGCGCAGGCAGGGTGCCCGCAGTCGCATTGCAACTTGATCTCGCCCTTAGAAGCCTCGCAGTAGCTAGAGCAATACTTTTCGCCTGCAGGCGCCATACACCTGCAGCCTTCCGCAGCACACTTGTTCGTTTCCGATGACATATTTGGTTCCTCCGATGTACTTCTTCCGTTCGGATGCGCATGCGTTCGGGAGGGATGTGCGCGCCCTGCTATCGGCTGCTCTCCAGCAGGTGCGCTGCGTGTTTTAGGCTGGTCTCGGTCAACTTTGCGCCGCTCAGCATGCGCGCTATCTCCCGGGTCCGTTCGGCGTCCTCCATGCGGCGAATCTCCGTCTGCGTACGTCCGCGCTTCTCGGTCTTCTCGATCAGAAAGTGCTGGTCTCCAAAGGCTGCGATCTGGGGCAGGTGCGTGATACAAAGCACCTGCTGGCCTCTTGCCAACGCCTTCAACTTCCGGCCTACAGCCTCGGCCGCCCGGCCTCCAATACCAATATCGATCTCATCGAAGACAAGCGTACGTGGCAGCACGTTCTTCTTCTTCCTGCCTGTAACGCTCGATGCAGCCTCCTCAACCGTCACCTTGAGAGCCAGCATGACGCGCGACATCTCCCCACCAGAGGCGATCTCATGCAGCGGCTTCAGCGGCTCGCCCGTATTGGTCGCGATCAGGCATTCGATCCGGTCCCAGCCATGAGTGGTCCAATGTTCAACCGACTTCTCTGCTGTTACGCGGATATGAAAGCGAGTCGTCATCGCAAGATCGTTGATCTGCGCCTCGGCAAGCTTTTCCAGGCGCTTTGCCGCGTCAACCCGCACAGACGTGAGATGTTCCGCGGCTTTGGCGTAAGTCGCTGCATCCTGTGCTTCTTTGCTCTTGAGCTCGGCCAGTAGTGCATCCCTGTTATCCACCTCGGCCAATTGTCGGCCAGCCTCCGCGCCGAATTCGAGAACATCTTTCAAGGTTTGCCCATACTTGCGCTTAAGCCGATCCAACGCGGCTAGCCGGTCTTCAATCTCTTCCAGCCGCCCAGGCGAGGCGTGAACACGATCTGCAAAGTCGCGCACCTCGGCATCGACGTCCTCGACAATCGCTTTCGCAGCTGCCAGTTGCTGCGCTGGTTCCTGAAATCGAAGGTCATAACGCGCCAGCTCTTCCACGTGTTTCAGTGCCGCGCCCAGCGCAGTCTCCGCCGAGTTCTCCGACTCATACAGCAGCTCATGTGCACTCATTGCAGCGGTGTAGAGCTTTTCAGCATTTCCGAGCACGCGCTTTTCGGCCTCGAGTTGCAGGTCTTCCTCTTCGGAAGATAGACCTGCTTCATTGATTTCCTTGATTTGAAACCGCCACAGATCGGCCATTCTCAACCTGTCTTGCTCAGCCGATTGCAACTCCTGCAGCTTGTCGGTGGTTGCCTTCCATGTCGAATATGCGCCGGCGACGTCTTCGGTATGGAGTGCGCCAAATCGATCCAGCAAACTTCGCTGCTGCCCCTGATCAAACGAACTCAAGCTCTCACCCTGGGAGTGCACCAGCGCCAGCTCCGGCGACAACTGCCGCAGAACACCCACCGTAGCAGGCTGATTATTTACAAAAACCCGGCCTTTGCCATTCGCAAAAATCTCACGCCGAAGCAGAATGTGATCGGAGTCAGAATCGATCCCGTTTGCTTCCAGAACCGTGCCCGCTCCCGGGGTCAGCTCGAAGACGCATCCCACAGTGGCTTTCTCTTCTCCGTGCCGCACAAAGTCGGACGAAGCCTTACCTCCAAGTAAAAGCACAAGCGCATCGATCAGAATGGACTTGCCCGCGCCAGTTTCGCCCGTCAGCAGGTTCAGCCCTGGCCCCAACGTGGCCACGGTAGAATCGATCACCGCATAATTTTCCGCGCGCAACTCCAGCAGCATAGTGGCCTCAAGCAACGTTGTAACGCGAGAATAGCAAACCCCGCACCGCCTGGTCCGAAACCTCGCCATGTACCCACGGTATGCACCTCGGCAGATGCCCCACCCTCTCATTTCCACAGTCGCGATTACACTAAGCACTGGCGGATAACACACATTATGGTCTCGACCCTCGCTCTCGCTCTGCGCTTTCTCCAGGAAGACCCCACCTCTGCGGCTCCTGTCGCCTCGAACGGGAGCGCCCTGATGGAAATGGTTCACAACAGCGGCCCCGTCGCGTTTACAGTGCTCATCGTTCTTCTGATCGCGAGCGTCTTCTCCTGGACCATCATGCTCTCCAAGTGGTCGAGCTTCGGCAAGGCGCAAACGCAGAGCAAACGTTTTGTCCGAGCCTTCCGCAAATCGACGCGCCTAACCGAAATAGCCGCCGTGACAGACCAGTTCAAGCCCAGCCCGCTAGTTGCCGTTTTCGGCGAGATCTACGACGAGTACCAACGTCAGAACGGTGGACGCGGGCTGCCGCGCAACCCTGTAGCCCTCGAACGCGCCGCACAGACCGCTTCCAGCGAAGCTCTCACCGTCATGGAGAGCCGCATGACCTGGCTGGCCACCATCGCAGCTATCGCGCCGTTCATAGGACTCTTTGGCACAGTCATGGGCATCATCGACGCCTTCCACGGCCTCGGCACAGCGGGAGCGGCAACCCTGCGCGCCGTAGCTCCCGGCATCTCCGAGGCGCTGATCACCACTGCAGCCGGCCTCGTCGTCGCCATTCCCGCCGTCATCGGATATAACCAGCTCACGGCGAGGTTGCGAGAGTTCGGCGCGCGTATGGACGACTTCGGCCGCGAGCTTCTGAATGCAATTGAGAATGCGGCCATGATGACTCCCCCCGCACAGCCGGAGCCCGAAGAGCCCCGACGGAGGTCGTTCTAGCAATGGCCTTCTCCGCTAAGGGACGCACCCAGACCGCGCTCGCCGAGATCAACATCACGCCGCTGGTCGACGTCGTTCTTGTGCTTCTGCTCATTTTCATGCTGACCGCGCCCGTGCTGCAGTCCGGCGTCGAGGTCGCGATCCCTAAGACCCGAACCGTGAATCAGCTTACCGAAGAGCGCATGGTGGTTACGATCGACCGCGAGCAGAACGTCTTCCTCCAGGACAAGCCTGTCAACGTCAACGAGCTTCCCACGCTTCTGCGTTCCAACAGCAAAGCCGATCCCGCCAAGCGCATCATCTATCTACGCGCGGACGAGCGTGTGCCCTTCGGCGCATTTGCCTCAGTGATGGACGCGGTGAAACAGGCCGGCATCACCAATATCAGCATTGTCACCCAGCCGATACAGAAGTGAGGAGAACGCCATAGCCTCTCATCTTGAACTCGGCGGTGAATACGCCCAGAACAGCGACAATCTCGGTGGAAACTTTGCCGGATCGCTTGTGCTCCATGGCCTGTTAGCCGCAGCCATCTTCGGCTGGGCCTTTATCTTTCGCGCGCACACACCAAACTGGGGCGAACATGCCTCGAACGCTGGAGCGATTCAGGCCACCATGGTCTCGTCGCTTCCGTTGCCTCCCACTCAGCGCACACTGGACGCGGGCGTACTGACCTCGGAAGCGCCAAGCCCCGCGCCAGTCGTCACCAAAGAACGCACCGAACCACCACCAAGCCCCAAGGAAGTCGCGATCCCAGAAAAGGTAACCAAGCCGATCAAGACAGCGGAGAAGCCCACACCTGCACCGCCGAAGCACGTTCAGCCACTCACGCCTCCACCAACCAAGGCGACCACAGGAGAGACCGCCGGCATCCGCATCGCGCAGTCCACCTTGCAGGTCAAGAACGGCACTGCCAGCATCTCTGTCGATGACCGTACCTTCGGCGACCGCTTTGCCTACTACGTGAACATCGTCAACAGAAAGGTAGCCGAAAACTGGCTCACCGCCGAGGCGGACCCACGCACGTCAGTGGGTAAAAGCACAACCGTCAGGTTCGATATCGACCGCGAAGGCGTTCCCTTCAACATCCGCGTCGAAACTCCGAGCGGCTCTCCTTCTCTCGATCAGTCCGCCACACGGGCCGTCCAACGTGTTGACGGCTTCGGGCCCTTGCCGCAGGGTAATCGCATTACGGTCGAATACACCTTCCACCTTCACCCGCAATAAACCCGACGACCACATCAAGCAACCACAAATTTGAGCTTCCGAGTTCCGTCTTGGAACTCCCGCCACACACGATTTGCGTCTAACATGGAAAAGAATGCATAGCCCGAGACGAACGTCCTTCCGTCGGCACGCCCAGATATCCTGCCTTGGAGCTTTTCTCTTCCTGCTCGCCTGCGCCTGCACCCTGCGAGCGCAGGATGGATTCAAGACCGAGACTTCCAGCGGCGTTTCCAACATCCGCATCGCGGTCGCCGACTTCAAGCCAGTCTCCGCCGATCCGCAGACTGAGCCCCTCAAGCACACCTTCGACACCACGCTCTTTGCTGACCTCGCGAACGCCGGAATCTTCGACATCGTTTCGAAGAGCATGCTGCCACAGTCCACGCCAGGAGCAGCCTCGGAGATCAACCTCTCGCAATGGGCCGCCGCTCCCGCTTCCGCCGCCATGGTCGCCTTCGGAAGCTTCAGCGTGCAGGCTGGGAAGATCGTCTGCAGTGGCTATCTTTTCGATGCAAAGAACCTGCAGTTTCCACAGATCCTTGCCAAGCAGTATGGCGATATTGCCTCTGAAGACGCAGCACGTCAGATCGCACACCGCTTTGCCGACGAGATCATCTTCCGGCTCAGCGGTGGCAGCCAGGGCATCGCCGAAACAAAAATCGTCTACGTCAAAATCCTGGGCGCCAACAAAGAGATTTGGGAGATGGACTACGACGGGGCCAACCAGCATCCGCTGACCCAACTCGGCACAATCTCTATCTCACCGCGCATCTCGCCCGATAACAGCCGCGTAGCCTTCTCCTCACTGGGACGCGAAGGCTTTCAGATCCGCATGTATTCGCTTCTCCTCGGTCGCATGGTCAACTTCGCACCAAGCGGAGGAACGAACCTCTCGCCCGCATGGTCTCCCGACGGCAAAAACGTTGCTTTTTCTTCCTCGCGCACAGGGGACCCTGAGATATGGATCTCTTCCGACGATGGACGGCAGGCCCGTCGCGTCACCAGTTTCGCCGGACCGGATGTCTCGCCCGTCTTCAATCCCCGCACGGGCGCGCAGATCGCCTGGATCAGCGGACGCACCCACCTGCCGCAGCTCTACATCATGGATGCCGACGGATCCGCCGTCCAGCGGCTCACCGATGGAGGCTATGCCACCTCGCCTTCCTGGTCTCCGAACGGCCAGTTCGTCACCTTCGCGTGGGATCGCAGGTACGGCCCGGGAGCCCCGGGAGGCCAGGACATCTACGTGATGGAAATTGCGACGAAACGCTGGATCCAGCTCACACACGATTCGGGCCGCTGCGACTTTCCTTCCTGGTCGCCGGACGGCCGCCATATTGTGTACGCAAGCTCTGGAGATGGCAGGGCAAGCCACACACGCATCTGGACCATGCTCGCCGATGGCACACAGAAGCACGCATTGACCAGCCCCGGTGCGGACATGCCAAACTGGAGCTGGAAATAAATCCCCAACCTTCTCTGCGGACCCGCTTCCGCAGGCAAATCTGAACGCTGAATGACTACCGCTGGCAGGAGAGATCGACCGATGAAAATGGTGAACGCAATGCAGAGAAACATTCGTAAAAGTCTGGTAATGGCCGCCGCGCTGGTGATAGTTGGAGCGATTACAGGCTGCCATAAGAAAGCCAGCGGCATCAACCCGAACGCCCTCGGTCCCACGCCTGAGACTTCACCGGCACCCACGGCATCCATCACAGCCGATCCCACCGCCATCGATCTCGGACAGTCCGTCGTGTTAAATTGGCGCACCGAGAACGCAACCTCTGTCACCATCGACGGCATAGGCACGGTCAATTCCAGCGGTACCCAGACCGTCACCCCTGCAAACTCTACCAGCTTCCACCTGACCGCCAAAGGCGACGGTGGCAGCACGGAAGCAAACGTCCGTGTCACCGTGCGCGTCCCGGCGGCTTCGACCCCAGCCCCTACCGAGGGCGACATGGGCAGCGAAGCCGCATTCCACCAGAATGTGAAAGATGTATTCTTCGACTACGACAGCTACGAGCTGCGTCCAGATGCGACAAGTGCCGTCACCCAGGCAGCCTCTTATCTTGCCGCACATCCCGCCATCAAGGTCGTCGTTGGCGGGTACTGCGACGATCGCGGTTCGGCTGAATACAACCTTGCTCTTGGCGAAAATCGCGCCAATGCAGCCCGTACCGCTCTGGTTTCGGCCGGCGTCTCCGGAAGCCGCCTGCGTGTCATCTCCTACGGCAAAGAGAAGCAGTTCTGCACCGAAGAAAACGAAAGCTGCTGGCAGCAGAATCGCCGTGGTCAATTCTCTCTCGATCGTTAGACCCTCACCCTCACCGCTTGCTGCCAGCGCTCGCATCATCATTGCCTCGAGAGCCGGCAGCAGGCCGAAAGGCCGGGCAAACCCGCCCGCGATAAAGACATGAACCGCTTCAACAACAATCAGTGGAAACAAACCGGCAGGCAAAAGCTCTCCGGTTCTGCTGTCCTCATCGCTTTGCTCATTTCTTTGAGCTCGTCACCAGCCTTTGCGGTCAACAAAGATATGGTGCAGCTGCAGACCCAGGTACAAGAACTCCAGGATGCGGTCGCCCGGCTCCAGCAATCGAACGACGAGCGCATGGGAGTCATGAAAGATCTCGTTCAGCAGAGCGCTGACTCAGTCAACAAGATGGCGGCCAACCTGAACACCGTGCAGCACCAGATGCAAGCTCAACAGGACGCGCAGAATGGCAAGCTCGATCAACTCTCCGGACAGATTCAGTCGCTCAACGACTCCATCGACGAGATCAAAGCGCGCCTGACTGCGTTACAGAAAATCATGCAGGAAGTGCAAAGTCAGCAGCAATCCCCAGGGGCGGCCCAACCTGGATCTGGCGGATCCGTTGCTTCTCCCGCCCCGCTCACCGCTAAACCTACGACTGAACCCGAGCACAGTGGTCCAGCACCCGTCGTCAGGCAGGGCAAACCGTCAGCGGACGTACCCCTCGCAGCAGGGCCAGCGTCAACTTCGTCTATCTCCACGCCCCCAGTAGACGATCTATACAAGACTGCGCTCGGTGACTACATGTCAGCGAAATACGCGCTTTCCTCCTCCGAGTTCGGCGACGTCATCAGATCCTACCCCGACCATCCGCTGGCAGGAAATTCCTCCTACTATCAAGGCGAAATCGAATATCGCGGAGGCCACTACGCTGCAGCCGTCAAGGCTTATGACAGCGTCATCTCCCAGTTTCCCGATAGCAACAAAGTGCCTGCCTCGCGCCTCCACAAAGGTGATGCGCTTATTGCCCTTAAACAAACCGATGCAGGCGTGCGCGAACTCCGGACCCTTATCCAGCGTTTTCCAAACTCACCCGAGGCCATGCAGGCCCGCAGCAAGCTTAGCGGCATGGGCGTTGCCGTCACTCCAAGGCACTAGTCAGTGTCTCGCCTTCAGACTTAGTTGTTCAACCCCTGCATCAACCGCTCCACAGTCTCTCGTTCTTCCCCACTTAGAGTCAGCAGAGGCAGACGAGGCCTTCCTCCGAAGTATCCATTCAGATCACATCCGAATTTGACCCCTGCAACCCCGAGCTCAGACTCGACTCGCGCGGCCGCATCCCGCAGGCGCACCTGTTTTTCCTCGGCTAGACTCCGGTCCCCATCCTTCCACGCTGCCAGCACCTCGTAGCAGGCCTGAGGCGCCGAGGCGGCAAACCCCGGCACCGCCCCCACAGCTCCGCTTGCCAAACCATCGAGTATCCCCGCCGTACTCCCCACGAGCACTTGGAACCCGACAACCTTTGTGCGCGTCCTATCACCATTCTTACGCGGCGGAGCAGCGAATCCAGTTCCATCGGCGGACAGCGTACTCGCTGAGATGATTTCCGCAGGGCGATCGCGCTCCATCCGCATCCTCGCCGTCACCGCACGAAAGATGGACGTCACCTTCACCTCATGTTTTACCTTGGCTGTCTCCACCAGCATTGCTTTTGTCCGCTCGCGGTCGCCACCATTCTCCACCACTCCGATAATCTTCGGGTGCCCTGCCATCTCGCAGATCCACTCTGCCGGAAGAATCTTACCGTCTATGCCGTCACTTAGCAGCACCACCGGCAGGGCCGATCGATCTGCCACCGCCTGGAAATACGTCAGGGTCTCCTTCCGCTTCGCCACACCATGGGTCTGCAACATCGAAGGCAGCCTTAACAGAACAGCATCGTAGCCTGCGGAGGCCGCAGAGTCGGCCAGTGCAAGCGTCGCAGCCACGCTATCCCGTGACACGCCAGCCATCATCACCTTCTCCGGTGCGGCCGCAGCGAGTGCGCTCTGCAGCACCTGTCGAGTCTCTTCATCAGAAAGCGACGACCCCTCACCGAACCAGCTCAGCAAGACAAGTCCAGCGGCCGGCGTCTTCGAATAGCGGCTCACATTGTGTTCCAGCTTTCGCAGGTTAAGCCGGCCGTCCGGATAGAACGGTGTCGTTAGAGGTAGTTGAAGACCTTCAAGCAGCATCTCTCCATTCTAAAAGCCGCAGCCCTCAACCAGCCGAACCGAGCAGTCAATAACCAGGCTCATTCCACAAAAGACGTAAACAGATCCACGACGCACACCGGCGCGCTTGAAGTAATCTCAGCATGGAGAGCGAATGCTCAGCGAACGCGACATTTCACGGGACAAGACTGTCGGGGATCTCGCGCGGGAAGCCGCCTGGTTCCTTGTTCACACCGTTATCGCCTTCCTGCTGCTCACCATCACGCTGGGTTTGATCTCGCTCAATCACCCAGATCCTGACGCCACCACCCCCAAGTTCGTCGGCACTGCCCTGACATTCCTCGTTCCCATGTTCGGCGGATTCTTGGCCGCCCGCATCCAACGCAGCAAGGTCGCGAGCTATACCTGGATCTCCGGCGTGGCCGTCTTTGCCAGCGTCTGTGTCTGGGTTTTGGATCTGCCGACCGGCCCGGGGCTTTGTGAGACATGCAGCCCGTTCGGCAAGCTCTGGCGCACGTTCTTCAGCTTGACGCACGGCAGCGGGCTGATGGGAGGCGATGGCGTCCTGATCGGCACTTGGATCCCGCTAGCGATGATCGGCTATGCTGCAGGCGCGAGACTCGCTCTCGAGCCGTAACGAAAGATACCCCACCCGCTAAGCGGCCTGCGGCCCCCGGAGCTTCAGAAATTGCGCAGACCGTCACTCTGTGCCCGTCTCGTTCGAAGCCCCACACCTGTCGCGGGAGAGCTTAGCGCCACACGCAGATATCCGATGAAGCCTTGCACGGCTTGGCGCACGAGGAGAAAGGCCACGTTGAGAGGTCGGTCGCATGGGTCTGATGTCGCAGTGGAGCAGCGCTCTATGCGATGACTCCCTGGATTGCAACCGAAGCTCGATCTGCGTGCAAGGTCTGGATTGCGACCACACTCAATGTCCCCTGTTGCAGGGCCGAGATTCCTTCCGCCGCAGCGCGCGCTGCCGCAAGCGTCGTGATGGTTGGGATCCGTGCCATCACCGCCGCACGTCGAATCGCTTTCTCGTCAAAGAAAGTATCCTGCCCTCGCGGCGTATTCACGATCAGCTGAATGCGGTCGCCCTTGATGAGATCCACCACGTTCGGCCGGCCTTCTTTCACCTTGTATACGCGCTCTGGCTGCAGACCCGCCTCTTCCAGTACCATCGCCGTGCCGTGAGTAGCCACGAGGTGAAAGCCCATCTCCACAAACTGTCGTGCCAGCGAAACCGCCCCTGCTTTGTCGTGATCGTTCACGCTGAGGAATACGGTACCTTCAAGCGGAAGCACCTGTCCGGCGGAGATCTGCGCCTTTGCAAACGCTTCGCCAAAATTGTCCGCTACACCCATCACTTCGCCGGTCGACTTCATCTCCGGCCCAAGCACGGTGTCCACGCCCGGGAACTTACCCCACGGAAACACCGGTGATTTGACGAAATGATGAGAACCCGTATCCAGGTCACGGCCACTGGCCACCTGCTCCGGCAGCAGCTCCTTCAGCTTCCGTCCAACCATGATGCGCGAGGCGATCTTCGCCAACGGCACCCCTGTTGCTTTCGACACATAGGGCACGGTGCGTGACGCCCTGGGATTTACCTCGATCACATAGACCGTTCCGCGTTGAATCGCAAACTGGATATTCACAAGTCCGCGTACACTCAGCGCCATCGCCAGTTTGCGTGTGTAGTCGCGAATCGTCAGCAACACATCCTGTGTCAGATCCACTGCGGGCAGAACGCAGGAAGAATCTCCTGAATGAATTCCTGCTTCCTCAATATGCTGCATGATTCCGGCGATCACCACATCATCACCATCGCACAGGGCATCCACGTCACATTCGACCGCGTCCTCAAGGAAGTGATCGATCAGCACCGGGCGCTCCTGGGAATATTCGATCGCCGTAGACATGTACCGAACGATCGCCTCGTCGTCGTATGCAATCACCATTGCCCGTCCGCCCAGCACGTACGAAGGCCGTACCAGTACTGGGTAGCCCACCCGGTTTGCGCCGGCCACCGCCTCTTCCACACTCGTCGCCATCGCGCCGTCCGGCTGCGGAATCTGTAGCTCTTCGATCAACTTCCCAAAGCGCTTGCGATCCTCAGCCAGATCGATCGACTCGGGCGAGGTGCCGATAACGGGCACCCCCGCCCTTTTAAGAGGCAGAGCAAGATTGAGCGGTGTCTGTCCGCCGAACTGCACAATCATCCCGATCTCCGCACCGGAAGCAGCCTCATGCTCGTAGACGCCAAGCACATCTTCCAGCGTCAATGGCTCGAAATACAGCCGGTCGCTGGTGTCATAGTCTGTCGACACGGTCTCCGGGTTGCAGTTCACCATGATGGTCTCGTAGCCGTCCTCGCGCAGCGCAAACGCAGCATGGCAGCAGCAGTAATCAAATTCGATTCCCTGCCCGATTCGGTTCGGTCCGCTCCCCAGAATCAGAATCTTCTTGCGATCTGTTGGCGCCGCCTCATCTTCTTCGTCGTAGCAGCTATAAAGATACGGCGTGTAGCTTTCGAACTCCCCTGCGCAGGTGTCGACCATCTTATACACCGGCATCACGTGCAACTTCTTACGCAAATGGCGCACCGCATCGGTTCCCTCTTGCCCGCTCATCCCCCAACTTGCGGCCAGCCGCTCATCGGAAATCCCCATCCGTTTGGCCGCCCGCAACTGCTCCGCTGTGATGTCTGCCATGGGCACAGCGCCCGCAGCCTTGATCTCATCGGTAATCTGCTTCATCTGGTGCAGAAACCACGGGTCCATCGAGGTCATGCGTGCCACTTCACGCACTGTCATTCCTCGTTCGAACGCATAGCGTATGTAGGCCAGCCGATCCGGATGCGGCGTCACCAGGCGCTGCGTCAGCCTGCGTGGCTCAATGTCGTTGGCGGTCGCCTTCTTGCCCGTTTCGAGCGACCTTACCGCCTTCATCATCGCTTCCTTGAAGGTCCTGCCGATCGCCATCACCTCGCCGACCGACTTCATCTGTGGCCCCAGACTCTCATCGGCGCCCGGAAACTTCTCAAACTGCCACTTCGGAATCTTCACAACAACATAATCGATGGTTGGCTCGAAACAGGCTGGCGTCGCCTTCGTGATGTCATTCTGAATTTCATCGAGAGTGTAACCCACCGCCAACCGCGCCGCGATCTTCGCGATAGGAAAGCCCGTGGCCTTACTCGCCAGCGCGCTCGAGCGTGAAACGCGCGGATTCATCTCGATCACTGTCATGCGCCCGTTCAGTGGATTCACGGCAAACTGTACGTTGCTTCCACCCGTCTCGACCCCGATCTCGCGGATCACCCGAATCGCCGCGTCCCGCATGCACTGATATTCGCGATCCGTCAGCGTCTGCGCCGGTGCCACCGTAATCGAATCACCCGTGTGCACCCCCATAGGGTCAAAATTCTCAATCGAGCAGATGATGATGACGTTATCGTTCAGGTCGCGCACCACCTCGAGCTCATACTCCTTCCACCCGAGAACGCTCTCCTCCAGAAGGCACTCATGCACAGGCGAAAGGTCGAGCCCGCGGGAAAGAATCTCCATCAACTCCTCACGGTTGTAAGCAATTCCTCCTCCCGAGCCCCCGAGTGTAAAGGAAGGCCGGATCACCACCGGGAAACCAATCTTCGCCGCAAAATCCAACCCATCACGCAAGTTGTTAATCAGCGCTGACCGCGGCATATCCAGCCCGATCTTTGTCATAGCATCCTTGAACAGCAGCCGGTCTTCGGCCTTCTTGATCGCCTCCAGCTTCGCCCCAATCAACTCGACGCCCAGTTTGTCGAGCACACCGGAATCGGCGAGTTCCACTGCAAGGTTCAGCGCCGTCTGCCCACCGACGGTAGGCAGTATGGCAAACGTTCCCGTGCCGCCAAGATCATTCGGATCGAGCATGTGCTTCTCGACGCGCAGAATCTCTTCCAGGTACGCGGCAGTCAGCGGCTCGATATAGGTCCTGTCCGCCACTTCAGGGTCGGTCATGATCGATGCCGGGTTTGAGTTCACCAGCACCACTTCATAGCCTTCAGCCTTCAGCGCTTTGCACGCCTGTGTCCCCGAGTAATCGAACTCCGCCGATTGCCCAATCACAATCGGCCCCGAGCCGATCACCAGAATCTTCGCAATGTCATTCCTACGCGGCATCTTCTTTTTCTTCCTTAACCGATCTTTGCGCCCGAGAAAAAGCGCGACCAAAGCCGCGCTCTTTTATCTATTTTCTGAAATCTTCCATCATCTTCCGGAAATCCCTGAAGAGGTAATGCGAGTCATGGGGCCCGGGGCTCGCCTCCGGGTGATACTGCACACTGAACATCGGATCAGTCTTATGTCGCAACCCCGCAAGCGTCTGGTCATTCAAATTTGTATGGGTTCGCTCCACATCCGCTGGCAGTGAATCCGGGTCGACATTGAAGTTATGATTCTGGGCCGTGATCTCAACCTTGCCAGTCCTATGGTTCATGATCGGATGATTGCCGCCATGATGCCCAAACTTTAGCTTGTACGTCTTTCCTCCAAGCGCCAGCCCAAAGATCTGATGTCCCAGGCAGATCCCAAAGATCGGAGCCTTTCCCTGCAACTGCTTCACATTCTCCACCGCATACTCGAGCGGTTCCGGATCACCAGGGCCGTTTGAGAAAAACACACCGTCGGGCTTCAGCGCCAGCACGTCTTTCGCAGGAGTGGTTGCGGGGACCACCGTCACGCGGCAGTTCTCTCGCGTCAGCATCCGCAGAATGTTTTCCTTGATACCGAAGTCATACGCGACCACATGCATCTGCTTTCCGCCACCCTCAAGCGAAGGCGTCAAAAGCGCATCGCCCGTCTGGTTCTTCGGCTCACCGGCGTCCCACTCATACACAACCTTAGTGCTCACCACGCTCGCCAGATCGGTCCCATCCATCTTGCGAATCGAACGCGCCTTCGCGACCAGCGCATCGGAATCGAGTGCTTCTCCCGATGCAATCACCCCGCGCATCACGCCATGCGCCCGCAGATGCCGCACGACCGCGCGCGTATCCACCTCGCCGATAACCGGCACGCCATACCGCTCCAGATACTCATCGGCGACCTGGGTCGAGCGCCAGTTTGAACTCATCGGCGAAAATTCACGCGTCACTAGACCTTCGATGTAGGGCCGTGAAGCCTCCGCATCGCTTGGTGTCGTCCCGTAATTTCCAATGTGGGGGTTCGTCAGAACCACGATCTGGCCCGCGTAGGAGGGATCGGTGAAGATCTCCTGGTAGCCGGTCAGCGATGTATTGAAAACCACTTCGCCAGAGCATTCCGCTCGTGCGCCAAAACTCTTTCCGCGAAAAATGCGCCCGTCTTCCAGCGCCAGTATTGCCTGCATTGCCTCTCCTGCCTGGAGTGGATTTAATAGATTCTATCAGCATTGCCGTTACAGAATGCTGAATGCACTTCACAGGCTGGATGCCAGCGCAAAAGAGCTTCGTTCGCAATCGACCGCGAGCTCTCAAAGCAACGGGATAAACGTCACGAAGCGGCCGCCATTCGCGCAGGAGGCCGGGCCGGCAGGCCACATCTATTCGATATCGACCAACACATCTTCACCCTGCACGCGAAGCGGAAACACATCCACCTTCTCTCCCACCGGATACTCCGCAATTCCTGTCTTCGCATGAAAAGCCCATGAGTGCCAGGGACAAACCACAGCCTCGCCCTCAATCCATCCTTGGCCCAACGGTCCTTGTCGGTGCGGACACACATTGTTGAGCGCCGACAACTCCCCTCCCACATTTGCCAGGCATACCTGCACTCCGTCAACTTCAGCCTCTGCCACATGGCCCTTCCCGGGAGCGTCCGCTAGGCCACACAGCTTCACCCACTTCGCCACTCGGAATCCTCCACCTCTCCTATGGTAAAACCTTCTCGGGTCGCATCGGTCTTGCACCCGCCTCGAGTGCTACAGTCGATACAGAACCCGCCAGATGCCACGCTCAACCTCCCGCACTGCGTCAAACAAAAGCCAAAGCCAGCACCTCCGCCCCGCCTCCTCTCCGCCAGAGGTTGTCGACCCCATATGGCTCCTCAAGGCAGTTGGCCTTGCCCTTGTTGCAGCTCTCATCTGCGCGTACCTCACCCTCTGCCTGCTCTTCTACCAGGGGCAGTGGCAGGTGGTCCTCCATCCAACCCGCACCTCCTCTGGCCCTCCTTCGATCTCAGGTATTCCTTACGAATTGATCCATTTCGCACCGGATGAGTCTGCAGTCCCGCAGCTCACAGGATGGTGGATCCCCGCTGCCCCTGCAGCACCCTACGTCCAGTCCTCTATCCTCTTCCTCCCCGGCGCTGACGGCTCGCTCGCCAACTCCATCCCCACCCTGGCTACCCTGCACAAACTCGGCATCAACATCTTCGCCTTCGACTATCGCGGCTACGGTCAAAGCGCCCCCGCTCACCCCAACCAGCAGAAGATGATTCGCGACGCCGAATCAGCCTTTCTCTACCTCGCTACCTCGCGCAGCATGTCCCCGTCCCATATCGTTCTCTACGGCGCGAACATCGGTGCGCCACTGGCTGTGCAGTTAGCTTCCACCCATCCCGACGTTCCAGCGGTAATCCTCGACGACCCGTACTCCGATCTGCTCCCCGTCGCCGAGCACGATCCACGGGCGAGCATCCTCCCCGTGCGCCTGCTTTTTCGCGAACGCTTTCCTCTCGCCGAACCACTCTCCCATCTGCATACGCCCAAACTTCTGCTCTCCCGCTGTATGTCGGCGAATAGGATCTTCGCAACGGCGGCCGATCCCAAAGAGACAGTTCAATTGGCAACGGATAACGTTAGCCTCTTTTCCCGAAGCGTCACCCAATTCCTCAACCAATACCTTCCCCCGCCTTCCCCGCGACCACCGGTAACTTCCCCGGCACCCACTCCCTAGGGCGCTCCAGCCGTCCCACCTTGCGCGATACTTTTAAAAGAGATCTTTCCCAATGACCAAGTGGCTCAACAGCCTGCAGCCCTTCGGCGCGCTTCTTATGCGTCTCGTCCTGGCCCTCTCAATGACCGTGCACGGCTACCAGAAAGTAGTTCCCAACGGGGCTCTTCACCACTTCGCCCACTACGTCGCCTCCCTCGGGTTACCGTACTGGCTCGGCTACGTCTCCGCATTCACCGAACTCATCGGCGGAGTCCTGCTCCTCCTTGGCCTATTCACCCGCCTTGCCGCTGCCTTGGTCGCAATCAACATGCTAGAGCCTGTTAGGGACTTGGTATCTGGTTAGAGTCTTTGCTGGGCGGTGTTGTTTGCCGAGCATGGAGGGATGGCTGGTGACGGTTATCCGAGTGATGTGACGGACGAGGAGTGGGCGTTTGTGTTGCCGTATTTGCTGCTGTGCCGTGAGGACAGCCCGCAGCGGAAGCATGATCTGCGCACGGTGTTCAACGCAGTGCGCTACGTTGCTCGAACGGGTGGCCAGTGGCGTTTTCTGCCGCGCGACCTGCCGCCGTGGTGGGTGGTGTACCAGCAGATGCAGCGCTGGATTCAAGCAGGCTGCTTTGAATTGGTGGTGGAGGATGTGCGTTCGCTTCTGCGCGAATGGGGC
>JALYVA010000118.1 GCA_030853485.1 Acidobacteriota bacterium | reverse complement strand
GGCGACGACGCGGGTATTCTCGATGATGCGGTACAAGGGAGCGCTTCGCGTAGAGCCACAGACTGGATCGCTGTCCACCGCGCCGCGCACAAACTCGGGATAGAGACTACCGCATCGATGATCTTTGGCGCAGGAGAGACCGCAGTGCAACGCGTGCAGCATCTCGAAACTCTGCGCCAACTTCAGCAGGGGACCGGCGGCTTCTGCTCGTTCGTCCCTTGGCCGTTCATTCCCGAAGTGCCCGGTCCAGCCGGCTTGGAGGAGGCCACCGCGGTGGAATACCTGAAAACACTGGCGATCTCGCGCATGTACCTGGACAGCATCCTGAATGTTCAATCCAATCTGGAAACGCAAGGTCTCAAGGTGCTTCAGGTGGGCCTGCGCTTTGGAGCCAACGACGCCGGTAGCGCGCTCTCTCCGGAAGGCGCAAACAGCACGACCGAAGAGCAGCTGCGCCAGATCATCCGCGACGCAGGGTTCAAGCCCGCACAACGAGATACCGTCTTCCGCACCATGTTTCTGGTCTGATGACTGGAGACTTCCACCGTTCACACGAGGTACTGCGCTATTCCATTGCCGAACGACCAATCGGCAAGATCGTTCTCGGACATCGCAATGAAAACGTCTTCGAGCCGAACGCCGGCGAGTTTGTTAAGCATCTCGGCCGTTCGCTGATAGAAGGCCTGCTTCATTTCGTTCGACCGCCCTTTACGCAGAAAGACATGGACGAAGACAACGCCATCGCTTCGGTCGATGTTGGGATAGTGAGGATCGTAGACCAGGTCTTCGCCCGCATGTTCGGTGATGATCTGAAAGCGATCGTTTTCCGGAACATTCAGCGTCTCGCGCATGGCCGAGTAGACGGCATCGCCCACTGCTTTGCGTTGCTCTGCGGTTCTGCCGGTCTTCATGGAGATTCGTACCAGGGGCATTGGAGGCTCCTCTTAACCCGATTGGATGCCGAGGTGTTGCTCCGGATGCGCCGAATCGAGGACTGTCCTCTCGCGTAGAATCGGGGAGTACACGAACCATTTGGCGGAGCAACCACCCTGCAATTTTCTTCTCAGACTCTGACGTTTCAACTCGGGTTGCTGGTCGCTCCTAAGGGCTTCGGCCACTACTGGAAGTCGCATTACGCCGACAAGACCTTTGAGCATCTTTATCGCTGGAATGCGTTCGACACTGCAATGCTTGTGCCGTACTTCGTTGTGATGATCATCCTGGCGTTCTACGGAATTCATCGCTACCAGCTTGTCTGGCTCTACTTCAAAAATAAAAAGAAAGCGGCAAAGTGGGACGAGCCGCCGATGCGTTTCGCCGAGGGAAAGCTTCCGTTCGTCACCATTCAGCTGCCAATCTTCAACGAACAGTTCGTCATCGATCGGCTGATCGAAGCGGTGTGTCGCCTCCGCTATCCGCGCGACCGGTTTGAAATCCAGGTGCTCGACGATTCGACCGACGAGACCACCGGCGTAGCCCGCGAGATTGTCGAACGTTACGCACGTGGATTTCCGGGCATGGAGCCGCAGCCCATCGTGTATCTGCACCGCAGCAACCGGCACGGGTACAAGGCGGGCGCACTCGACAAGGGCCTCGATGTCGCAAAAGGCGAGTTCGTGGCGATCTTCGACGCGGACTTTGTGCCTCCGCCGCAATGGGCGATGCAGGTGATCGACCACTTCGCGGAGCCCGGGATTGGCATGGTGCAGACGCGGTGGACGCATCTGAACCGCAACTACAGCTTCTTGACACAGGTCGAGGCGATCCTGCTCGACGGGCATTTTGTGCTCGAGCACGGAGGACGCAGCCGCGCAGGTGTGTTCTTCAACTTCAACGGCACGGCCGGCATGTGGCGTCGGCAGACCATCACGGACGCGGGCGGATGGCAGCACGACACCTTGACCGAGGACACCGATCTAAGCTATCGCGCGCAGCTGGCGGGCTGGCACTTCAAGTACCTGCAGGATGTCGAGTGCCCGGCGGAGTTGCCGATCGAGATGACGGCATTCAAGACGCAGCAGGCGCGCTGGGCCAAGGGTTTGATCCAGACCGGCAAGAAGATCCTGCCGCGTGTGCTCAAGAGCGATGCGCCGTGGCATACCAAACTCGAGGCCTGGTATCACCTCACGGCAAACATCAGTTATCCGCTGATGATCGTTCTGAGCGTGCTTCTGATGCCGGCGATGATCATCCGCAGCTGGCAAGGCTACATCCAGATGCTTTTGATCGACTTCCCGCTGTTCATCGCGAGCACGATGTCGGTCTCGACCTTCTACCTGATGAGCCAGAAGGAGCTGTATCCGAAGACCTGGTACAAGTCCATCATCTATGTGCCGTTTGTGATGGCGCTGGGCGGTGTTGGCCTGACCATCACCAATACAAAGGCTGTGCTCGAGGCGCTGTTCGGCGTGAAGAGCGCATTTGCGCGGACGCCCAAATACAGCGTGAAAAAGAAGGGTGAGAAGAGCCAGGCGAAGGTGTACCGCAAGCGGCTGGGGATTGTGCCCTGGATTGAGCTTGCAATCGGATGCTACTTTGCCTGGACCGTCTACTATGCCGTGACGACTGAGAACTTCTTCACCATACCGTTTCTTCTTCTGTTCGTGTTCGGCTACTGGTACACGGGGCTGTTGAGCCTGCTGCAGGGGCTGTTCGAACGCAGCGGGGACGAGGGCGAACCGATGCATGAGAAGCCTTATCCTGTGGGCATCTGATCCCGACCGATGCGCCTGATAAACTGGACCTCAAGCCTTCCCCGGCAGCAGATAAAACACAAGGACACAAGACGCCCATGATGACTGGCATCTTTCTTTCGCTCGCTCTTCTGCTTGGATATGCGACGACGGTCGCGCTTTCGATGGCGTCCACCTTTGCGGTCACCTTCATCTCCAAGGAGTTTGTGGTGAAGGACTTCGAAATCCGCGGAAGGTACAAATTGCTCCAGGATGTGCTTTGGCTGCCGTGCGCGGTTGCCGGAGGTATCGTGGCCTCGTGGGTTGGACAGAACCTGAGTCCCTGGTTGGCTGGAACCGCGTTCCTCACTGTGCTTCTTGGCGTCCTGTGGACCAACGCCTGGGAGATGCGGCAGCGCGGCATTCCGCACCAACTGGCGATGAGTGCTGTTTCGATTGCTGGCGTGGTGATCGGCTTCCTGCTCCGGATACGCAGCGCGCAGCCGCAATAGCCCCCACCCCCCCCCGGGGTTACCCATCATGACTGCTTTCGTTTCTTATACTTGCGTTTTCGCCTGCCTGCAAATTCGTCTAACGAAAGAGGTTACACGCAAAAACGTCATAACAAAGTACTTAGCGCAGTTTAGGAAGAGTCTGAGCTCGAAACTAAGACCCTGCGCTGCAATTTTTCCCCCGTAGTTCTATTATACGCCACGCAGCGAAACTAGTACGCCACGCGTAAGTCCTTTGTTATGCGAAAGATGGGTCAAAAGGGGGCTTGACAAGCGTTTTGCTGGGTTAATTGAAGGTGGGACGGAAAATTCCGTCCCACGAGGATGAGGGTTTGCCCGAAAGGGGGCTAGAAGCGCACGCCGAAGGTGACAGGAATGAACGTGGTTCGTGCACTGTTCTGGGGGAAAGCGTTGTAGTAGGCCGTCTGCCCGCTGACATCGAAAGGCTTGGGCTGGTTGTCTACCCACACGTAGCGCGCTTCCGCGAACAGCCGTTCGTTGGCAAAGCGGGAGAACTTGTAGGTCAGGCCAAACCCACCATTCGCGCCGAAGGCATTGCTGGTGTACTTGTCGATGGTCTGGTTGGATTGATATTGATAGCAGCCATAGTAGTAATCGCAGTATGTACCTACACCGGGAATCGTGAAGTTGGCAGTCTTATGGTAGAAGCCGACGCCTCCGGTAACGTACGCTCCCCAGCTATCTGAGGTGTAAAAGTTGACGATCGGGTCGAGCGTAAAGGACCAGACATGGCTGCTGCCGCCCAGCTGGCTGAGGGGAGCCCCACTCTGATCGGTCGCGCCCTGGCTGTTGTATTGAGCAAGGAGATTGTTGAGAGTGGCGGTCTGGAAGCCGAAGTGGTCGTAGTCGAACTGGAACATGAGACCGAGGGTCTTGTTGAAGTTGCGGCCTACCCCGGCCTGTATGTTCCAGCCGGGGGTCAGGTAGTTATGCGTGCCTCCCGTGGGCAGGTTGAAGCCTCCACCGACCACAAAGGCGTATTTGCTCGAACCGTCGGAGTTGGTACGGCTGTCGTTATAGTTGGGGCGGCCATAGCGGCGGCGCGGCGGGGGCTGCCCACCGCCGAACGCGAGAAAGTTTTCGGCCTTTGCCGTGGTGACCTCGCCGACGCTGCTGCTGTAGTTCAGATTGTCGGGCGTGTTGAGCGCCGGGGTGGAGAGAGTAAGCGGCGCGGTAAGGCTGGTCTTCAAATTAATGGCCGGCAGCGCGTGGCTGGCCGGGAGAGTCTGGGCAGTCCCAGCCGACTGCTGGGCATACATCCCAAGCGTTCCAGCGGCAGCGAGAAAGGTGAATGCCGCGGTGCGGCCCATGAAGGCGTACAGGCGGTTTCGGGTGATCTTGGTGTGCATCTTGTGTGGCTCCCTTGGCGTGCTCTCAAAGTTCGTTACGGGTTCTAAACCCGACTGCGACGCGCTTGTTGTGTATGACGCGCGAAATAGGAGATAAGGATAAGAGCGTGACGAATTTGTGTCCGGTAAACGGGCGAAAGTTGTGTCGGATGAAGGACCTGGCCTGCCAGCCGGGCCGCCTGCGCGGCGCGCGGTCACTTCGTGACGGGTATACGCCTCGGTGGGCGCTCCCGTTGGTCGCGAACGAAGATCTCGGTTGCCGACCATCGGGAGGCCCAGGCGAAGCGGTATACCCCGCTCAAAGTGGGCGCCTCCCGCGCAGGGAGCCCGCGCGGCAGCGCACGCTTGTGAAGGCCTAGTGAATGTCGAACTGCTCCGGGTGCAGGCTCGGATCGGACTTGACGAGGATGGTTTTGCCGATCATCTCTTCCATCTCCTGCAGCCAGCGCGTGCCCGGCGACTTGAGCTGCTTGACCACCTCGGGATTGACCCGCAGCATGACATCGCCGCGGTCGAGGTGCTTCTGCATCTTGCGCATTTCGATGTAGATGTCGTTGCACACGGTGACGGGTGATTTGACCATGCCGGTGCCGACGCAGACGTTGCATGTGGTGGACAAGGTGCGTTCGAGCGACTGCTTCACGCGCTTGCGGGTGATGGCGACGAGGCCGAAATCGTTGAACTGGAGAACCTTCGAAGGCGCCCGATCGTTCTTCAACTCTTCTTCGAGGGCGGCCATGACGCGGTTTCGGTTTTTGCGTTCGTCCATGTCGATGAAGTCGATGATGATGATGCCGCCCAGGTCGCGCAGACGGATCTGGCGAACGATCTCGGGGATGGCATCGAGGTTGGTCTTGACGATCGTATCTTCGAGGCGAGCCGTCTTGCCGACGAATTTGCCCGTGTTGATATCGATGGCGACCAGGGCTTCGGTCTGGTTGATGACGATGGAGCCGCCGGACTTGAGCCACACCTTGGAGCGCAGCGCCTTGTTGATCTCCTCGGTGATGCCGAACTGTTCGAACAGCGGCGTCTCCTTGGTGTAGAGCTTGACGCGGCGGATGAGCGAAGGCTGGAAGCGCTGCAGGAAACGCAGGATGCGCTCGTAGTCGGTCTCGGTGTCGACCCAGATGGCGGAGAAGTTGTCGGTGACCTGATCGCGGAGGATGCGTTCGACCAGATTGAGGTCGTGGTAGATCAGGGCAGGCGACTTCGAAGATTCGGAACGCTGCTTGATGTCGGCCCAGAGATTGAGCAGGAAGCGGAGATCGCTGCGGAGCTCTTCTTCGCTGGCACCGGAGGCGGCGGTGCGGACGATGAATCCTCCCGAAGCTTCACCTTTTTCGCTGAGCAGAATTTCTTTCAGGCGGCGGCGCTCTCCGTCGGACTCGATCTTCCGCGAAACGCCGGTGTGGTTGACCGTCGGCATGAAGACCAGGAAGCGGCCGGGCAGGGCAATGTGCGAGGTGATGCGCGCGCCCTTCTTGGCGATGGGTTCTTTGGCGATCTGGACGAGAATCTCCTGGCCTGGCTTCAGAAGTTCGCTGATCGCCGGCAGGTTGGTGGCCTGCATGGAGCTTCGTCCTCCGCGGCGGTCGCGTCCTCCGCCGCCGGAGCGCTCGCGGTCGCCTGCGCCGCCGGTGTGACGGGGGCGGTCGGAACCGCTGCGGTCTGAGCCTCTGCGGTCTGGGCCTCCACGGTCTGAGCCGCGGTCTGAGCCGCTACGCCCGAAGCGTTCGCCGCGGCGGCCATCACGCCGACCCCGGCTGCGATCCGGATTGCGGTCCTGGTCCGGGCTACCATCGGCGCTGCGGTTTGGGGAACCCTCCGCCGCGCCGGCCTGCGCCGGGCTGTATTCCGAACCGGTCTCTGCAAAGTCTTCGTGGATGACGTCCTCTTCGCTGTCCGACTCGTCCAGGTCCTCGTCCTCTTCCGTGCCGTCCCGGTGGGTAGGATCGTAGACCGAGTCTTCCTCTTCGAGGTCATCGTCTTCCTCCTCGTCCGTGGCGAGGCCGGAGCGGGTGATCTGGTCGATAGTCATCTCGCGGATCATGGTTGCCAGATCGGCCGCGCCTTCAAGAGTCTCCTCCTGCTCGTAGTCGTCATCCATCTC
>JALYVA010000090.1 GCA_030853485.1 Acidobacteriota bacterium | reverse complement strand
GTGCCCCATATCTCGATGTTGAGATGTGGGCATCTCGCGAAGCGAGACCGCTTTTGCTCGTTGGTTTAGAGAAGC
This sequence comes from Acidobacteriota bacterium, assembly GCA_030853485.1. GTDB lineage: Bacteria > Acidobacteriota > Terriglobia > Terriglobales > Acidobacteriaceae > Edaphobacter. The sequence goes on along the minus strand of JALYVA010000090.1, from coordinate 26,338 downwards.
GAGACCGCCTTCCACATTCGCAACAGACCCACGCCACCGCCGCCGTCCGGTACCTCCCCGCCCCACGTCCTGCAACAACGCATCCCCGCAGAGCATCTGCTTCTTTTTCGCCGTTGCAAGTTCTTCTTCTCGACTCAACCAAGAAGCGTGTCATCCTGAGCGAAGGGGCTCACAGCACCACCGTGAGCCCCGCAGTCGAAGGACCCGCATTTGTTCTAATCAGTTTCTCCCCCACCGCCGCCGTCCGGTATCTCCCCGTCGCCACTTCCTGCAACAACGAATCCGGCAACACCGTAGGATTCGTCCCAAACCACCGCACCAAGAACCTCGCCCTGCCCGTGCACCGGGTGCCCCATATCTCGATTTTGAGATGTGGGCATCTCGCGAAGCGAGACCGCTTTTGCTCGTTGGGGTGGAGAAGCGAGACCGCCTTGCCTTCCACATTCGCAAACAGCCCCATCCCACCACCGCCGTACTCAGAAACGCCGCATACATCCTCCCAGCGTTAATACAGCAACACCGCCACGTGATACGTCGTAAACGCCCCACCCTGCTGCCCCGCACAAACTCCCACCGCCGCCGTCCCGTATCTTCCCGTCGCCACTTCCTGCAACAACGCATCCGGCAACACCGTAGGATTCGCCCCATCCCACTGCACCACAAGCTTCGGCTGTCCGACCGCACCCTTGGTCATCCCGCACGTCCTTCGGGCATCTTCCTGCAACCCCTCGGCGGCCGCTCCAACACCCCGCGCCTGCAGCTCCCGCACCACCGTGTCCTGGATATCCCGATGCCGCTCCACCGGCACATACCGCCCAAAGTCCTCCACCGCATACAGCAGTCCGTCCCGCTGCTCCACCGCAACTCCCACCACGTTCAGCTCCGGATCGAGCAGCGTCGCCCGATGCACCGCCGTACTCATCCACTTCTGTTCCAGCCGCAAAGGATTCTCCCCACGCGCCGCCAGGTTTTCCGAAACCGTACTGAACCGCGCTCCCGCCGCCGCCGCCCTCGCCATCAGGTCCCGCTCGCCGGGATACTGGTGCAGCAGCGGACCTCCTGCTTCAATCTGCTCCCGCATCATCCGCTCCAGGTGCATCCGAGCCGCGCGCGCCAGCGCTCCATCCCAACGCAACTCCGGCAGCCCCCGGCCTGTCCGCTCCTGGTTCGCCAGCCGCAGCAATGCCTCTTCCGCTCCCGCAGGCTGCTCCTGCGCGGCCACCATCCGCGCACCCAACACCATCGCCAGCAAAAGCAACACAACTCTCATCACGGACGCTCCCAGAAATTCAACCACCGTCTCCCGTCTCAGAGGGTATCGTGCCCAGGTCCTCTCCCCTGCAAGCCTTTGTCTGCAAATGTTGCTCACTTACTTGACAAGTATTGCCTCCAGACAGCCCCCATTTCACAGCCGGGGATGGTGTTCCACCGATAAACCATGTGTTTGCAGGAATTTGCGCGTAACTCCTTTGTTTGGACGAATTTAGCGCCCTATCCGAGCCGTATCCTGTTCATTGCAAAAGAGTTACGCGCAGGCTATAGGGGGGGGGAGGGGGGGTAGGCTCCCCAGCCTCAAACCCCGCCCTCCTCCTGATCCGTCGGCAGCACACCCTCGCACGATCCAGGCCCAACGCGCACCTGGCGGGTGGCGAAGAAACCGCGAACAACTGGGCTACAATCAGCCCATGCCGCTCGAAATCCCCCCAGCTCTCGACTGGGCCCACCCCGTCACCGCCGAGTGGTTCCTCACAAAGTTCGGCAGCCCCACCGAGCCGCAGACGCACGGCTGGCCCAGCATCGTCGCCGGAAACGCCACCCTGATCTCCGCACCCACCGGCTCCGGCAAAACCCTCGCAGCCTTCCTGGTCTGTATCGACCAGCTTCTTCGAGCATCCCTCTCCGGCCAGCTGGCCCCCTGCACCCAGGTCGTCTACGTCAGCCCGCTCAAAGCCCTTTCCAACGACATCCAGAAGAATCTCGAAGGCCCTCTCCGCGAAATCCAGCAACTCGCCTTGGAGCGCGGCTTTCTCTCTCCCCAAATCCGCACCGGCGTTCGCACCGGCGACACGTTGCCCAAAGAGCGTGCCGCCATGCTGCGCCACCCGCCGCACATCCTGGTCACCACGCCGGAGTCACTCTACATCCTTCTCACCGCGGGCAAAAGCAGAGAACATCTCCGCCGTGTACGCACCGTCATCGTCGATGAAATCCACGCCGTGGCCGGCAACAAGCGAGGCGCGCATCTTGCCCTTTCGCTCGAGCGCCTCGAAGCTCTCGTCACAGGAGAAAATCGCCTCAGCCCAGGCGCATTCCTCACCGGCCTTGACGCAGCGCCCCAGCGCATCGGCCTCTCTGCAACCCAGAATCCCATCGAGCTTGTCGCCCAATTCCTCACCGGCGTAGATAAAGGCCGAAAGCCCGCCACGATCATCCAGGTCGGCCAGCGCCGCGAACTCGATATCGCGATCGAAGTACCCAGCGACGAGCTAAGCGCTGTCACAACTAATGGAATGTGGTCGGAGATATTCGACAAGCTTGCCGCCCACGCGCAAAACCACCGCTCCACGCTGGTCTTCGTCAATACCCGCCGCCTGGTGGAAAAGATCTCCTTCGAAGTCGCCTCCCGCCTCGGTGCCGAGCATGTCGCCGCACACCATGGCTCCCTCTCCCGCTTGCTCCGGCTCGATGCCGAACAACGCCTGAAAAATGGCGAGATCAAAATCCTCGTCGCCACCGCCTCCCTCGAGCTGGGAATCGATATCGGCGACATCGACCTCGTCTGCCAGATCAGCAGCACGCGCGCCGTCGCCGTCGCCATGCAGCGCGTCGGACGAGCCGGCCACTGGCGCGGCGCCATTCCCAAAGGACGGCTGTTCGCGACCACACGCGACGATCTCATGGAACAGGCCGCACTAGTCCGCAAGATGCGCGCCGGCGAACTTGATCAGTTACAAATTCCTCCTCAACCGGCTGACATTCTGATGCAGCAGATCGTTGCCTGCTGTGGCGCCGAGCCGTGGGAAGAACAAGCCCTGTTCCATACACTTCGCCGCGCTTATCCTTATCGCAATCTGACGCAAGAGGAGTTTGACCGGATCCTCACCTTGCTCAGCGAAGGCATCGTTTCCTCTCGCGGACGTTACGGTGCTTATCTTCTGCGCGACGGAGTGCAGCACAGGCTGCATCCTCGGCGGGGCGCGCGCATGACCGCCATATCCAATGGAGGCGCCATTCCGGACACTGCTCTGTTCAGCGTCATCCTGCAGCCCGAAGGCATACAGATTGCCACCTTGGACGAGCATTTCGCCGTGGATTCGAGCGCAGGTGATGTGGTGCTCCTCGGCAACAGCAGCTGGCGTATTCAGCGGGTGGAAGCCGCAGGCCGTGTTCTGGTCGAAGACGCGCATGGCGCACCACCAAGCCTGCCGTTCTGGGAAGGAGAAGCTCCGCAGCGCACCTCCGTTCTCAGCGACGGCGTTGGAGAACTCCGCGAGCAGATCTCTGCTCACACACCCGGCGTCACGCCCGCCTACATCTCTCCCGCGGATCCGGAAGTGGCTGCGGCCACAGCGTGGCTCATGGAGACCTGCGGCGTCTGCGCCGGTGGGGCCCATCAACTGATCACCTACATCGTCTCGGGACGCGGCGCGCTCGGAGCAGTTCCATCCAAGACCACCATCATCGCCGAGCGCTTCTTTGATGACGGTGGCGGCATGCAGCTCATCCTGCACGCTCCCTTCGGCGGCAGGATCAACAAAGCCTGGGGACTGGCCTTGCGCAAACGCTTCTGTCGCGGTTTCAACTTCGAGCTGCAGGCAGCCGCAACCGACAACGGCATCAACATCTCTCTTGCAGAACAACACAGCTTCCCCCTTGCCGACGTCTTTCAATTCCTTACCGAACACACCGCAAAGGAGCTTCTCGAACAGGCCGCGATTGCCTCGCCCATCTTCAAAAACCGCTGGCGCTGGGCCGCAGGTCGCAGCTTGCAGCTTCTTCGGTTTTCCAAAGGAAAGCGCATTGCGCCACAGATCCAGCGCACTCGCTCGGAAGACCTGATGGCGAACGTTTTCCCGCAGGCTGCTGCGTGCTTTGAAACGATCGTGGGCGATATTCAGATTCCCGACCATCCCTTGGTCAATGAGGTGATGCAGGATGTTCTTCAGGAAGCGATGGACCTGGAAGGCCTGATCGAGCTCCTTGCAGGAATCAAGTCAGGCGCAATCCGCTGCCTTGCTGTAGACACTCCGACTCCGTCTCAATTTGCTCACGAACTGCTCAACGCCAACCCGTATGCCTTCCTGGATGAGGCTGGTCTTGAAGAACGCCGAGCTCGTGCCACTTCCGTTGGCCGCAACCTGCCAGAATCGGCCGGCAAACTCGATCCCGCGGCGATTGACGCGATCCGGCGCGAGTGCTGGCCTGAACTCCGTAATGAACATGAGCTTCACGACCTGCTTCACTCGCTCGTTCTCTTCCCTCTACACGTTCTCGATAGGAGCGAATGCAATCACTGGCCGACATACTATGAGCGCCTGCTTCATTCAGGACGCGCACACACACTCGATATAGCCGGTGTTCCTTACTGGGTCGCCACCGAACGCCTGGCGTATGTAGACGCTCTTTTTGCTGAGCTTAGGGACGCTCGAAGCTCCACTCACACCGAGACTTCTCCTGTCTCTCATGAAGATGCCCTGTCGGGATGTGTTCAAGGATGGTTACAAATTTTGGGGCCTGTTACTGCACAGTCTTTCGGCCGTTCCCTAAACTTGAATCCAGCCTCTGTTTTTCAGGCTTTTCTGCAAATGGAAATGCAAGGGCTCCTCATGCGAGGAGTGTTCGAGCACCCCGCGCCACAGGAAGGCATGGATCACGACATTGAGTGGTGCGAGCGCCGCATTCTTCAGCGTATCCATCGCCGCGCGACGGCCACACTCCGTAAACAGGTGGAGTCCGTCAGCCCGGCTGTTTACATGCGCTGGGTGCTTACCTGGCAACATGTTGCTCCGCAGACCCAGCTCTCCGGCGAGGAAGGTGTGTTCGAAGCGCTGCGTCAACTCGAAGGCTTCGAGGCGCCAGCGATCGAGTGGGAGCGTACGATTCTTCCTGCCCGGATAGCAAGGTATAACCCATGCTGGCTCGATGCGTTGTGCATCTCCGGAGCGGTAGGCTGGGGCCGCATCTCTCCGCACCCGGCGTGGTCATTAGGGGACGGCGGAGCTCCCCGCCGCGTCATTCCAACCAACGCCGCGCCGATCACGTTCTATATTCGCGAAACGGCCGAATGGCTTCCCTACGCCCTCACTCAGCAATGTATCGAGGAAGCGAAACTCGCCTTTGCTCTCAGCCCCGAAGCTCTCAAAGTCCGTGGGCTGCTGCGGCAGCGGGGAGCATGCTTCGCCAACGACATTCAACGTATCGCCGGGTTTAATCGCCAGCAAACCCAGCAGGCGCTTTGGGAATTGGCAACCGCAGGGCTCGCGGCTGCGGACGGATTCGATCAGCTGCGTGCATGTATGGATTCCAGACGGCAGTCTATAACGCAGCCGACTCCGGGGAAGCGCTCTGTCCGCAGTTCTGCGGGCCGCTGGTCTCTCCTGTGTGAAGAGGCGCATATCGCTGCCACGGCAATTGAGCAGGCGCGACGTGCGGATGCTGCCATGGAGTCGTTCGCCGGCCAGCTTCTTGCCCGGTACGGCGTTATCTTTCGTGACCTGCTCGTCCGGGAATCGAACGCGCCCCGGTGGCGAGATCTGGTGGGCATCCTGCGCCGATTGGAAGCGCGTGGCAAGGTACGTGGCGGACATTTTGTTTCCGGCTTCGGCGGTGAGCAATATGCGCTCCCGGAGGCTGCCGAATCTCTTCGGGCCTCCCGAACCCGCGAGTGCAGCGAGATGGTGACCGTACCCGCGGCTGATCCACTCAATCTTATTGGAATAGTGATTCCCGGCGACCGCATCGCTGCTGTGCCCGGCAAGCATGTCCAGTATTGCAACGGAAGACTTTACAGCACACCCGCGGACTTTACCGTCGATACCTCTCACCTTGCTCCAAGCATGATCGCTTCCGGCGCCGTCCTGCAGGAACACGCCGAGCAGGGGCTACCATTGTATTAATATGGCGGATGAAAATCACTCAGATCCGATACGGCCGACAAACGAACTGGAAGAGCTTCTTCCCGAAGACTTCTACTACGACGGTCCTTATCTGGTCTTTACCGCTGCTTTTCATCTCAAGCGTGGCTTCTGCTGCAACTCCGGGTGCCGTCACTGTCCGTACAGCGATTCATCTATCGTCGCGGGTTAGCGTCCGGCGAAAGTGATTGGCTTAAACCCACCGGATCTAGGTGCGGCTACAGGAGTTCCTACTGCCTTTACAATCATTGCTGTTCGCGGAAAGCCGAAGCTGCCTCCTGCATCGTCGATCACGTTCAGTTGACAGACATACGCTCCGGGCTCGAACCGCGACAGTGGTACATCGAATTGAAACGCGATTGCCCTACGCTCTGGCTCGTTTATCGTATCTGCCTCTACGAGGGGCGTTTCGAAAACTTTCACTCCGCCGCTGAGAAACTCGATGCTGGTCAGCACGCGTACAGGGCCAACGTCTCGACGGGTCAATCCCGGAGAAGTTGCGGGCTGTGGCACTGCCTTCTGCCTCGCCGGATCGTATACCTCATAGAGCAGGTACAGATGCTGATCTTGCCGAAACACGTGGGTGACATTGGGAATCCACTCCACGCCATCGCGCACCAAAGGATTCGTGGGCTTTTTCTCCGCGCTGGCTACTCGCTGACTTGCAAGGACAATGGAGCTCAATTTCAACGGATTCTTTTTCAGATCGACCACCTGCAGATCTGTCTCAAAGTTTCCCATGGCGCCGGTCTGATTCTCGCGCACGACAAACTTGAGATGATATTTGCCGGGCGCAAGCGTAAACCCCGTTGAGTACTGAATATTCTTGCGCTCAACCTGTTGTGCCGCATCCAGCGCGAGCTTTACGGTGTCCCGAACATTGCCAACGATAATTCCTTCTGCGTTCTTTACCTCTCCCATCACATCGATGTTCGCCTTGTCGCGGTCGCCGTTCTTTACGACGTGGATCTGCGAGCCAGGTACGATGAGCGAAACCGGAACGAAGAACTTGTTATCGGCCACCCGAAAGTAAAACGCCTGCAGGTAGACCGCAATATCAGTCGCCGGGAAAGCGCTGCGCATCTGCTCCGTCAACGCCTGCTCTCGATCCTCGGTCTTCTGATGTTGAAAATCTGCGGGTGCGAAATACCCTGGCCGATATTCGACCTTCAGGTCATTTGCCTTCACTTTGACGGTCAAGTGGCGAAAGCTTCCATCTCGCGCCCTGTTGGTCGAGTGAAAGCCGAGGATGTAATAAGCCTCTGTGTCATGCTGCACCTGTTGAAAGGCGGGTGCAAAATTATTGGAGTCAAAGAACGCCTTTCCCCCGGTGTCGGACGAAAGCGTAGCCAGCGTCTCCTGCGACCCAAAGTTTGCATCGAGTTGGCTTTGCATCGAGCCACCACTGTATGCCGAGGTCCCGCGCAAGCTTCCGGACGACGCATTTCCCGCTGCCGAAAGTGCTTCCAGTCCACGCGAATCTACAGTGTAGATAGCCATGTTCGCCTTCACGGCTTCGTTGGTTGTGGCACGCATACTTGCCTGATTTTCTACGCCCTGCCGCGTCAGCCCACCGGAAAAATACAGCAGGCTTTTTCTCTGTTCTACCCGCTCCAAACTTTTTGCAATGGAGCGAATTGCATATAACTCGCGATCGGTATTGAGCGCGTTGTACTCACTATCATCCGCCGTAAAGCTCGATGCATCATCGGCGGTCCCGGCCGAGTTGCCGCCTTCGTTTCCATTTGCAAGTCCCGTACCTTCGGTGCCGTTGTACTTACTTAGCCCTTTCAGGAGCGCGCTTTTGTTTGCGGTAAAGTCCTGGTCCATGCTCAGTCCCGTATCGAGGCTCACAAGCGCAACCAGGTCTGCCGGCTGCATCTTCTTATTGACGAAGTCCTGGGCAGCCTGGACCGCGCGGTCTATGTCCTCAGGCTGCATGCTGCTGACGTCGAAAAACATGACGATAAGCCGATGGTCTTTCAGCATCGCAGGGGAGGCGGAGAAATCGCGGTTGAGCAGATCTGCAACTGTAGCTTTACCGGTTGCACTCGCTTGTTCCTGCAGCACAGCGGCTTGGTCTACATTCTGGTAATCGAAGCTCGCTATCGTTTGCGGATGCCCATTCTCCAGGATAGTAAAGTCAGTCGCCTTCAGCCCTTTCACAACATTGCCCGTCTTTTTGTCTCGAACCACCACATTGGTCAGAACGATGTCGGTCTGCACCTTCAAGGTGAATGTTCCCGACGAGTCCTGCTGCTGCCCTTGCACGAAAGATGGGCAAACAGCGACCAGGCCCAGAACAATCAAAGCTATTGTCTTGCGCATCGGGCCGCTCCAATCTGCCGCGCTCTTCAAAAGCGGTACCTCGCTAACACCGTCACTGTCCTCATAGTCGCTGCTCCGGTTACCTGTCCGAATGTCGGCGAGTTCAACGTGGTATCGATGCCCGAGAAAGAAACGATATTGAACACGTTTGCGGCCGTCACCCTCGCTTCAAAGGAACGCGTTTCGCCCAGTGGCACCGTGCGTGAAAGCGACGCATCAACCGCTTTGGTGCCTGGGCCTTCAATGGAATTCCGCGAAGAAGTTCCGAATTGCCCTGCTGGAGGTGGCGCGAATGCCGACGGATTGAACCATTCTGAGAGTGTCTTCGGGCCACGGATTGGCACGTTGAAGGCCCGGTTCGGCCTCAGCGTATCGGTGGTGCCGGTTGCCGCCTCTTGCGCGGTCAACAGAAAACGCGGAGTGAAGTAGTTGCCAGTCTGGAAGGTAAAGTCGCCCGAAACAGAGAAGCCGTCGAGCGCCTTCGACCAGAAGCCTCCATGCGAAAGATAGGCGCGGTTCGGACCGAATGGAAGCTCAATTACCCAGTTGCCCGTGAGCTTCTGCCGCAGGTCGAACGAGCTGTTGGCTTCCTCGGCGTTCAAGTTGAGGTCGTCCTGCGCTACCGTCTGTGAGCTTCCTCCTACCGAGGATGCGTCGTCGATGGAATGGCCATATTGATACGTCGCCTGAAGCGAGACGCCTTTTGTCATCCTCTTCCGGGCGTTCAAGCGCAGAGCGTTGAATCGCGAATAGCCGACCGAATCCTCATAGGCGAACGCCTGTGCGTCAGGATTCAGTAGCCCCGAGGCCGTTCGGTTGGGCGCCCTCACCAGGTCGAGCGCGCCGCCCCTCGAGCCGTTGTAGCCGATGTTCAGCACAATCTGCCACGGTACGGTGCGCTGAATATCCAAATCCCAGATCTGCACATGGCCCAAACGATAATCGATATTCGCTGCATAGTTATTCTGCACAGGTGCAGTCGAGCAGTTGAACGCACCAGCGAGCGTAAACCCCTCCCCGATCCCGCATCCCTGCTGTCCTGCGATGTTCGATTGAGTGATGGCAAACGGCGGTTGATTCGCCATGTAACGCCCAATGGTGGCGTACTGGCCAGTGTTGTAGTTGATTCCGTAGCTGCCTCTTACAACAGTATCCTTCACAAACTTCAGCTTTGGTTTCCACGCAAACGCCAGTCGCGGCGCATACATCGTGCGGTCCGGCTTGATCAGCGAGCGCGGGTAATTCCCTTGGAACTGCCCTTGCTGTCCAGGGCCAACCGGGACAACGGCGCTGAAGTTCTCATCATGATCAAGGTTTACGAGGTGATCATTCTTCTCCACATATGGCGAGAAATACTCGTACCGCAGTCCATAGTTCAACGTCAGATTCGAAAGTATTCTCCAGTCGTCCTGCGCGTACCAGTCCAAGACATTCGCGCGCAGATACGTCTTGCTTAAACCCGCCTGCACCTGAGCCTGCTGCGGCAGCCCAAGCAGAAAATCCGCAAACCCCGATCCGCTCGCAGGCACAGCAGAACAGCGAGCAGCGGCAGACGATACGCAGCTTCGAGCAGCTGGATTCTCGGTCGCGTAGCCCGTAAAGCTGAACGCGCCCAGCGGAGAACTGGATGGAGAGAGCAGTGAGGATGTGACGCCAACCGTATCGGCGTGCACGCGGCGGAGGTCGACCCCGTCTCGCATGTTGTGGCGCTTATGACTCCAGCTTACGAAGTCGCTGAACGAAATCGTCTGATTGATAGTGTCGCTGGGCGTGGTGTTGCTCAACGAGGTGAACGTGTTCGAGCCGCCGAAGGTAAGCGACGGAAGACCGTAGTAGAACGGATTGCTTTGTACCACGGCATTTCCCACCAGGACCCCAGCCTGCGCTGCCGGATTTACCGTGCCATTGGTGAAGTAGTTGTTCACCATCGAGTGTGAGCGGTTCCAGTTGACCGATGCATTGTTGGTCAGGCGGCCATATCCTACTGTGTATCCCGCCGTAGCGCCGTAGCCGTTGGTCTGGGAGGTGCCACCTAGGGAAGAAAAAATGCTGCGCAGATCGCTTGCGCTATGCGAGTAGCTGCCATTGAAGTTGATGTTCTGCCGCAGCGTCTTCGGGCCGTTAGTCAGTTGTCTATGCCCGATGCCCAACGGACTGCCTTGGCCAAAGCTCCGGACAAAACGCAGCGCCGCCATAGTGGAGTTCACTCCGCCGTTGGTGACGGTTTGATAATTATTCAACAGACCCGCGTCCGGAACATTCGGTGCGGGGTAGTAGTTCAGCAGGGCCAGCGCCTGTGGCGAAAACGGAACCGAGGCATTCTTTAGAAGGTTGCCGGCGATCGGCTGGCCTGTCTTTGGATCGTACAGAGTCTCAGGAAGGGACGAGAAATCGCCGTTGCGCTCAGCCAGAGTAGGCACTGTTCCGTTGAAGATGTCGGGATTAATGTTTCTCATACCCGTTACGTTGAAAAAGAGGAACTGTTTCGGGTGCGCCTTCCACAGGCCTGGAATAAAGGGTGAGCCCGCGAAGCTGATCCCAAATCGGTTCTGCATGGAATTCGGTTTGACCACCTTGGCACCCGCTTCTCCCAATGCCGCTGCAATCGAAAACGGTGCGGCATTCAGCGCGCCGTTCCCAGCCTGGTAGAAGATTGCTCCATGCGCTTGCGTCGGGTCGAAACCGCGGAGGCCACCGGACCTACCCCCTCCAAGGCCTCGTGCGCCACCAAGTCCACCGCCCGCCATTAGGCCGCCCAGCACTCCTGCGACGCCGCTCGCCATATCGCCGACCGCGCCGCCCTGCCGCTGTGCCTGTGCCACAGCATCCTGAATTCGCTGGCGAAGATCCTCTTCACTGTAGCCAGCCAACCCGTTCGTCTGTCCTATAGATCCATTCACCGTCACTGAGTCAGTGCTGGCAGCCTCATTTCCGACTCCTCCCTGGAGCGAAGGCATCTGCACCCCCGGGTTGCCGGCGCCCGCGCTTCCATCCGGGATGCTTGCTTCATAGCCAGTGACGCTCAGCGCCTGCAGTCCTCTCGCCAATCCGGATGTGCTAACAGCTGCTTGCCTTGCTTGCTCCTGCTCTACGCGAGAGGCCAACTGCATCGCGAACGCTGCCACCTGGGCCGGTTTCCCGCCATTCTGTCCCGCGGCATTGATCAGCACTTCCTGCGTCTCCGAAGCAAACGCCGCCAGCTCTGCCTTCAACACATATCTTCCGTTTCGTGGGATGGTCATGGAGTAAACACCGTTGACGTCGGTGGCTGCCGCATAGCGCTTTCCCGTCAGCGTATTCGTTGCGGTCACCGCTACTCCAGGTAGCGGCGTCGTACCGGACGTCACTGTCCCTGAGATCGTGCCGCCGTTCGTTGTAGTCTCCGGCTGTACTGCCGTAATGGACGGAGTAGACGCCTGTGCGAAGAGCAGAGGTGTTTCCAGCACCTGTCTCGCGGAAAACACAACCATCGCTGCCACCATTGACGGCCGCACCGAACCTCGCCGCAGCGCAAATGCAAACGATCTACGCAAGAAAGTACCCACCTTACTCGCCTTTCACTGAAGCTGCGAGGCTGAGGGCGCAACCAAATTCGGGCCACCGTCCGCATGCTGCCGTCGCCGGCGTTGCGCCAATGCCGCTGCATCCATCACGCGCAACTCCGTCGGCACAAAATATCCGCTTTTTAGCGCACCTCGTCCCGCGATCGAATCACCCACCTTCACATCGGCCAGCGTGATGCTCTCGCCTCCACTCCCGACAGCGTCGCTGGCCCCACTGCTCATCGGCCCGTTCACCATGGCTGCTATCTGCCGTCCGCCGCGCCGAAACGATGTACCCTCATCGACAACGATCGTCTGGCTCACACCATCCGGCCGCGCGATCGTGAGCTTCAGCGCATCGTTGTCGATCGCAGTCACCTTGCCCAGGATGTAAACCTTTCCTAGGTCCTCTCGTGCTTTCTTCACCTGTGCCGCATCCATTACCCCTACAAACACGGCGTGCACCGTCTTTGTCGAAGGGTCAAGCACCCCCATCGCCCCGGCGCCATCCCCTATCTTGATCTCTGCCAGCTTCACCGGCTGCCTATCCTTACTCAGCCGGGTGTTGCCAGAGATAGAAATCTGATACACCTCGCCAGCTTCCGTCTTCACGATCATGTGGTCGCCCGCCAATCCGGTCACGGTCCCGCGTACCATATACCCTCCAGCAAAGGCAGCTGTCTGGTCGGGACCATCTTCCTGCGCGAGTGTTTGAACCGTCATAGCCGCGGCTGCCGCAAGCAGAAGCAGACCAGATGTCTTACACAGTATGCGCGACCTTAGCGTTATCACTCTGTTCGCCACCGGCGGCATCCTCTCTACAAGCTCTGCTCATACAGACGTGCCCAGATGCCGAAAGACTCCCTGATTTTTACCCGACTCTTCGCCGTCCTCTACCAGAGGTCTGAACTACACTACCGCCATGCATAACGTTGCCCACTCCGCTCAACCCCAAGCTCCGCATATTGAAGGGCACTTCCAATCCAGCGAGACCGTCCGCGACATCGTCATTGGACTTTCCGACGGCCTCACCGTTCCCTTTGCTCTCGCCGCCGGACTTTCCGGAGCCGTTGCCTCCTCGCATATCGTAGTACTTGCCGGCCTTGCTGAAATCGCCGCAGGCTCGATAGCCATGGGCCTTGGCGGGTATCTTGCGGCACGCGGCGATGCCGAACATTATGTCTCTGAACGCGAACGCGAAGAACGCGAGATAGTCGAACGCACTCACGACGAAGAGGAAGAGATCTACGAGATTTTCGAGCAATATGCAGTCGACCGGGCCAGTGCCGCACCTGTCCTTCACGCGCTGAAGCAGAATCCCACCGCTTGGGTCAATTTCATGATGCGCTTCGAACTCGGCCTCGAAGAGCCGGCTCCCAACCGCGCTCACCGATCCGCGCTCACCATAGCTTTTTCCTACATTGCCGGCGGCCTTATTCCACTTCTCCCTTATATGCTTGTGCCGAACAACCTTGCCGCACTCAAGTTCTCGGTCCTGATCACGCTTCTGGCTCTCGGCATCTTCGGAGCCCTGAAAGGCAGCCTCGTCGGAACGGGCTGGCTCCGCAGCGCACTGCAAACCGTCACCATCGGGGGAGCCGCTGCGGCTGTCGCCTATGTGTTGGCTCGACTGCTGAATGCCCACTCGGTCTAGCACCGCGTATTCTGTTATCTATTTCCGCGATGCAGCGATCGATCGCGGCCAATTTCTGACGGTATTGGCGCTCGCCCTGTGAGAGGGAATGATGCTGCAACCGACATCTCACACCATGCATCCAATCCGGAGTTATCCGGCAAGCGAGAAAAAACATGCCTCTCTCCACATTGGTAAGCGTCATCCCCGCCCCCGCGGAATCCCTGCTCTCCCGCTATAAAGCCGTTCGACAGACTACGCGCGATCTGTGCAAACCGCTCACGCCGGAAGATCTGATGGTGCAGTCCTGTCCGGACGCAAGTCCGGTGAAGTGGCATCTCGCACATACGAGCTGGTTCTTTGAGACCTTCGTTCTCAGCGAGTTCGTCGCCGAATATCAGCCTTTCCATCCTGACTTCCATTGGCTCTTCAACAGCTACTACAACTCTCTAGGCGAGATGCCGGAGAAGAAACTTCGTTCTTCCTTTTCCCGTCCCCCGCTTGAGGCGATTCTCGGCTTCCGCACGCACGTGGATGCGGCTATTGCCCGTTTGATGGCCCTTCCGCTTGAAGATGAAACTGCACGCCGCATCGCTCTCGGCTTGGAGCACGAGCAGCAGCACCAGGAGCTGATTGCCACAGACATCAAGCACGCCTTTTTCACCAACCCTCTTCACCCCGCCTACATCGAAGCTATGCTCACCCACGACGAGACGATCGCGCCGCCGTTGGAGTGGACAGACTTTGCTCCCGGGCTGACCAACATAGGCCTGACGTTCGACCCTGAAGATCCGCGCCGTGGCATCGACAGCTTCGCCTTCGACAACGAGACCCCGCGCCACCCCGTCTATATCGCGCCCTACCGGTTGGCAAACCGCCTGGTTACATGTGCTGAATATCTAGCCTTCATGGACCAGAACGGCTACAACCGTCCCGAACTGTGGCTATCGGAAGGTTGGTCGACCAGCCGCGCTGAGGGCTGGCAAGCGCCTCTTTACTGGGAGCGCGACGAGAACACCAACTCCGGTTGGCGCATCTACACCCTGCACGGCTTCCGCCCTTTGGACGATCTCAGCGAGACGCCTGTGTGCCACCTGAGCTTCTTCGAGGCCGACGCCTATGCGCGCTGGGCCGGACACCGTCTCCCCACTGAATTTGAATGGGAGTACGCCGCCGTTCAACCGCTCACCGAATCATCTGCTCGCAGCACGGCAAACATGCTCGAAACCGGTAATCTCCATCCCACACCTGCACCTGGCCTCTCCGGTCTGCAGCAGATCTTCGGCGATGTCTGGGAGTGGACCAGCTCCGGCTACACCGGCTATCCCGGTTACAAGCCGCTCCCCGGCGCGCTCGGTGAGTACAACGGCAAGTTCATGTCCTCCCAGGTTATTCTCCGCGGAGGTTCCTGCGTCACCCCGGCTACCCACATTCGCCCCACGTATCGCAACTTCTTTTCTCCCAGCACACGCTGGCAGTTCTCCGGCCTGCGCCTCGCCCAGGACGCACCGAAGTAAGCAGCAACACGCCAGTTTCGCACTGCGATCGAATCGCAGATCTACTTCCTTGCCACCGGTCCGTGCTCCGGATTCCACATAGGCTGGCCAGCAACTATATGGTCTACGCGCACTCCTGGAAACAGCTCCCTCAGTTCTTTCGCGCATTGCTCCATTCCAGGTTCTTCCGACACCTCATGCCCTAGCAGGATCAGCCCGACGTGCCTTCCCTCGGCCGCCGCATCCCGCACATACTCCACCGTCTCCCACTCACTCGCCTCGCCAGCAATCAGCAGCTGTACGCCTGGTTGCCGCAGCGCAAGCACCTGCTTCTCCAATCCCGATGACCCGGGACGCATCGCCACATGTGTAATCTCGAGCCCTGGATCACCGACCACACGCATCGTCTGTGCACCTAGGCGCGCCTGCAGTGTCCTCGCAAGCTCCCCAAGCGTCGTCTGCGGGATGGTCACAAAGTACTGTCCCAGTCGCCCGGACGGATGCGGATAGCTCTGCCACCCCAGCGCTTCATACAAGCCCGTCAGAATATGGTCCGTCGCATCGGCATGGATCTCATCATGCAACCGGAAGACTACCAGGTGATGCTGGTCAATAAATGCGCGCTTCTCTTTGTACACCGCGTCATCGGTGAACAGCTTCGTATCGTCGCGATGGTTGTAGAACGTCGGCTCGTGCGTGATGATCAGGTTGTCTCCCCGGCGCACAGCCTCGCGCAAGACATCCATCGTGTCCAGAAACGTGGTCGCAATGCCAGTAACGGGTGTGCTCGGATCGCCGGCTTTGATCGTATCCAGTGTGTCGGGTGGTGGTGCGGCCGCATACCGGCTCTGGATGCGGTGAATGGCATCGCCGGCGTTGAGGGTCGGAGTTGGCGGAGTCTGTGCGTGTGAGGCTGCACAACCCACAGCCAGAAGCGCGGTGATCGTTTTCACAAATAACATCGTTAGTCGAGTCCTTTTCCGGTGAGCGTGCGAAGCGCCTGCAAGGAGGATTCTACGTGGGCTGGCTGGATATGTTCGACACCGCCGCGCTACCGGTTTTGAGGAGTCTGGAGTCCAACCGGAATGGTCGCGTATTCTGGCACGATGCGTGTGCGCGTGCTCTATTTCGGGATGTTGAAGGACTTGGTCGCCGAGAGCAGCGCCGTGTTGGATGTGGCGGAGGGGCTCTCGGTAGGCGAACTGGTGGCCTTGCACCGTGTGCATGCGAGCGCGGCGGTGTGGGCTTCGGTAGCTGTGGCGGTGAACCAGGCATATGCGCGGCCGGAGGACGTGTTGCACGAGAACGACGAGGTGGCACTGCTGCCCCCGGTCAGTGGTGGGAGCACGGCGACTGGCGCGCATATGCGGGTTGAAATTGTTGACGAAGTGATCCGGTCGGCAGAGGTCGTCGCAGAGATCAAGGCCGCGAGCGACGGCGCCGTGTGCGTGTTCGACGGAATCGTGCGGGACAACACGCGTGGCCGAAAGACGCTGCACCTTGACTATGAGGCCTATCGCGAGATGGCGTTGAAACAGATGCGCGGGCTCGCGAGCGAGGCGATAGACCGGTTCGGCGTACGCGATGTAGCGTTGATCCACCGGCTGGGAAGATTGTATGTGGGCGAGACGAGTGTCCTGGTGGTGGTGGCCTCGGCACATCGCGGGGCGACGTTTGAGGCGTGCCGGTGGTTAATTGATACGTTGAAGAAAACGGTGCCGATCTGGAAGAAGGAACAGTTTGTGGATGGTGCAGTGTGGGCGGATGGGGAGCCGTTTCCTGAGCAGATTGGGTTAGCGGGTGGGGAACTGGGGGTTCGGAAGTGAGGTGGGTTCTTTCGGCTGCATTGCTGTTGGGTTTACCGCGCGTAGGGGTGCAAGCTCCGGTGGTACGGCAGCCTCCTCCGGTGAGAGGCGTGCAGGCTCCGCGAAGTGTGGAAGATGTGCAGACGCCGGTGGACGTGGGGCCGACGCAAACGATCCATGTGCAGACGCGACTCGTGAATGTGGCGGTGAATGTGCTCGATGCAAAGGGTTCGCCCGTGGGTGGCCTGGGACGGGATGATTTCCAGATCCTTGAGGATGGGAAACCCCAGACCATCGCGGTGTTCGAGAAGGAAGCCACGACGCCACTGTCGATCGTGCTGGCGATCGATGCGAGCGAAAGTGTGCTGAGGAACGAGCACCTCGAAAAGGAGGCGGCGAAACACTTTGTGAATGTGCTGTTACGCGATCAGGACGAGCTGGACCTGATGCAGTTCGCCGACGTGGTGCGTGAGATTGTGCCGTTTACCAATGAGATGAAGCAGATTGAGCACGGGTTAGGCCAGTTGCAGCGCGGACAGGCGACGGCCCTGTATGACGCAATCTATCTTGCTTCCCAGAGGCTGACCGGCACTTCGGCTGCCAATGGGCGGCGCAGGGTGGTGGTGTTGATTACCGATGGCGAGGACACGGTCAGGGGCACCCGGTATACGCAGGCGCTCGAGCAGGCGCAGCGGGCGGGGGCGATGGTGTACTCGATCATCATCGTGCCGGTCTACGCGGACGCGGGACGAGATACGGCGGGGGAGCATGCCCTGATCCAGATGGCGGAGGATACGGGAGGCAAGTACTACTACGTCGTGGACCCGCAGGACCTGGAACCGGCATTCCGGCACGTGTCGGAGGACCTTCGGACGCAATATCTGCTGGGCTACTATGCGCCCAAGCGTGGGGTGGATGCCTCGTACCGAACCATCACGGTGCGGATGGCGGATGCGGCGGTGCGGGGGAAGTATGAACTGCGGTATCGTGCGGGGTACTACGCGGATGGGAAGTAGGGCTGTCGGGGGGGAATCGGCGCGATGTTCGGCGACTCTCTGTTTGACGGAATGGCAGCAGGTCTCCCGCGTCGGAGCGACAACAGAAAAGGCGACTGGGCCGGCAAGGCACAAAGCGTCGTGTGCTGTACTGAAGAGGAATAATTTTGAGTGTTTCGCAAAGTGCCATGAGGAGAAGCAAACGATGGGGATGGTGAAGAAATTCGAGTACGCGCATGTGGCTGAGGGAATTGCGCGCCAGGCCGGGGCGCTGCTGCGCGGGTTCTACGCCAAGGGCGTGACGACGGAGTACAAGGGCGATGTGGACTTGGTGACTGAGGCTGACCGGGCGAGCGAAGCGATGATTGTCGAGAAGTTGAAGGAGGCATTTCCGTCGCACGGAGTGTATGGCGAAGAGGGAACCCGAAGCGGACTTGAGAGCGAGTTTCGCTGGTACGTCGATCCGCTGGATGGGACGACGAACTTCGCGCATGGGTTTCCAGTATTCTGCGTGGTGCTTGGGCTGGAGCGGAGGGCGAAGGGGCTGGCTGCGAATGCAGACGGGGAGATGGTGGCGGGGGTGATCTACGATCCGTTGCGCGATGAGATGTTTTCGGCCGAACGGGGCAAGGGGGCATGGCTCAACCAGAGGCGGCTCGCGGTGTCGAAGACGGGGGTGCTGCAGGAGTCGTTGACGGCAACGGGGTTCCCGAGCAAGAAGCGGCATGACAGCCCGAATGTGCATTTCTATAACGAGATCACGCTGCGCTCGCATGGGGTAAGGCGGGCGGGTTCGGCGGCGCTCGATATGGCGTATGTAGCGTGCGGGCGGCTGGATGGATTCTGGGAGTTCAACCTGAATCCGTGGGACACTTCGGCGGGATATCTTTTGGTCGAGGAGGCGGGCGGGGCGGTAACGCACTTCGATGGCGGCAGGTTTACGCTCGACAGCCGCGAGGTGCTGGCGACCAATGGCCTGATTGCGGGCGAGATGCAGCACATCTTTACTGAGATGTTCGCGGGACGGGAGATGGGGGCCATTCCGACGGCAGCAGAGTTTGCGGCGCGGCGAGGGACTTAGCGAAGTAGAGGAGACGCTGGCTCACGTTAAATCGGATAGCGGGTGACGAGTGGACGAGGGAGCGGTCGTCCTTCGGACGATGCCCACATCTCAGAACCGAGATATGGGACACCCGGTTTTGTGGCGAAGGTAGGCATCTGGCCGATGTGAGAGGTTCGCTCCGCAGTTGACCCGTTGCGTGCGTGCCGTCTTGGGATTTGCGGCTGGGTGCCGTTGTGCTGCTAAAATGAAGACTTGAGCCCAAGCTTGGCGCGGCAACTTCTGAAGGGATAAGGGAGATTTTTAGAGATGGCTTATGTGATTGCGGAACCGTGCATCGGGACGAAGGATTCGGCTTGTGTGGATGCCTGCCCGGTGGATTGTATTCACCCGAAGAAGGATGAGACGGGGCACGGTGAATCGGAGCAGCTGTATATCGATCCGGTGGAGTGCATCGACTGCGGCGCGTGCGTGCCCGTATGCCCGGTTTCGGCAATCTATGCCGGCGACGACCTGCCGGAGAAGTGGGCGGAGTTCCAGGTAAAGAATGCTGCTCACTTCGGGCGGTAGGATTTCGATTCTTACTCTAAAAAACGCGTGGCCTTCGGGCTGCGCGTTTTAGTTTTCGGGCTACTGGTTATCGCGTTTTGACCCTGATGGCAATACGGTCGTACTGCTGCTTTGTCAAGATGCGTCTCTTTACGAGTTCCGCGGAGTTCTCGTAGGGACGACCTGCGATGATCCGCCGCGCCGCGGGAGCTTCTATGCCGGGCAACGTTTGCAGATCTTCTGCGGAAGCGCGGTTCAGGTTTACCGGCCCCTTCTGGCTTAAACCGTCGAGGACGCCTTGGGCTACAGCCTTCGCGTTGCGAGCTGCGGCAGCAGTGACGGTAGCGCTGGCATTGCGAACGGCATCGGGGCTGCGGCTCGCCGGTGAGCAGCCGATGGCGAGAAGCAAGCTGGAAAGTGAGAGGAGTGTGCGGCGCATGGTTGTGAGATGCTGAACGGCAGTTTCCATGGCGCGTGCTTTCCCTGGCAGTATCGCGGTATAAGCTTTGCACGTCGTCCTTGCTTTGTTGTTCTGTTTGTATGGGCGTGGGTCGATATGAGTTGAGCGATGCGCAGTGGTGTCGGATCGAAGGACTGTTACCGGGGCGATTGGAGACCGTAGGCCTCACCGCTGCGGACAACCGTGTTTTATCAACGGAGTGCTTTAGGTGTTGCGCTCCGGGGCGCATTGGCGGTGCATGGATACGAAACCAATATCCTTGCCCACTACCTTCCTGAGTTCGGCCCGATTCAGCTGTCTGAATCACCCCGGAGACGGTACAGCGGTTCATCAACCAGAAGGCAAACGAAGGCAAGGCCCTTCAGACCCGCAAGAATTTGAGATGGGGTCTGAGCTCGATCTTCGTTGCCGCTGTGAAGTATGGATACATCCCATCCAATCCCGCCCGCCACGCAGATCTTCCGCCGGAGGGAATCAAGGAAGAGCATGCGCTCCCGGCAGGCAATCAGCTCTCGCTGCTGATCAGCCGTCTGGACGAGCCGATCGCCACTGCGACCTGGCTCATTGCTGTGACCTCGATTCGTCCGGAGGAGATCGCTTCCAAGTGGAGGATCTCAATGCGGAGAAACGCGAGCTGAAGATCGTTCGCGCGGTCAATCAGTGTGAGTTGCATACACCCAAGTGCCACCGCATGAATCGTCCGATCCGGCTGACCGAGAACGACGTTCAGCGTCTGCTTCGGTTGAAGGAGAGCGTCAACGGGCAAGAGGAAGACTGGATGTTTCCAAACCGTATTAAAAATGGTTCGATCATGAAGTCCGGCCCCATCTGGCACGAGACTCTTCTGGCACGGCGCATTCAGCCATTGGCCAGAGAGCTTGGCCTGCCGCACATCACCTTGCGCTTACTGAGGCACTGGGGGGCGCCGGAGATGGTGGAAGCGAATACTCCGATCAAGGCGGTGCAACAGCGCCTCGGTCACTCGCGGGCCCAATACTGTTCTCATCTACTATGCGCGCGTCCTCGACAAATCGGCGGACTCGGCGGCATCGTTGGTGAGCGGACAGCTGAGCGGAGCACCTGTGACCGCAGAGGCTGGAGCCTCAATCATTTCGCAGCGATTTGCCTCCAGTTGGCAGCGCCGAGGCAGCGTTGCTGCTTCAGCCTTCGTTGTAAGTGTTTCAAGAATTTGGAGGCGCGGGTCGGGATCGAACCGACGCATAAAGGTTTTGCAGTTTTTCGCGCACCTGCTAAGTAGTTGTAAAAACAAGGCACTTCCGTCGGAACGGGTGCGCCAAAATAGCTGGGTTTTACACCATTTTTTACCGAACTGGCAGCGTAGTGGCAGCGTAAGATTTGCTCCCTTATGCCATACTCTGCTGGCGGACCATCGGCTAAACCGCTTGTGCACGCTCTTGTACTTCCCGTGCGCTCGGGGAGATCATGCCAATCGCCCCGGAGCGCAACACCTAAAGCACTCCGTTGATGAAACACGGTTGTCCGCAGCGGTGCGGCCTACGGTCTCCAATCGCCCCGGTAACACTCTTTCGATCCGACACCACTGCGCATCGCTCAACTCATATCGACCCACGCCCATACAAACAGAACAACAAAGCAAGGACGACGTGCAAAGCTTATATCTCGATACTGCCTAGGAAAGCATGGCATTGGCTCGTGCGTGGGGCATTCTCTTTGCGCCTATTGAGAAATGAATGAAGCCGAACGCTAGAACGATTATAGAGAAGAACAGCCAAACTAGATCTCCTCTAAAGCCACCAAACCACTACCTTCATACCAAGTCGACCATGAGAAAGCCACAAGTACCAAATTGAACGCCACTGTTCCTCGAAGCAGCAAATCCGTGTTTATTATGGAGCCCGCAGCTGACTGTTCTTTTCGCTTGAAAGTCTTAATCCCTACCAATATGCCACACTGACAAGGTTGGACATCAGTGACAAGCGAATACTTTACGCAAGTAAACAGCCCCACTCCTGCGAAGGAATAGTCTGGGAAGGATGATACAGCGGCAGGGCGAGGCGATCGTGTTGCGGGTGTGGCCGTTTCAGGAGGCGGACCTGCTGGTGAGCCTGTTTACCCGGGAGCAGGGGCGGGTGAAGGGAGTGGCGCGTCATGCGTTGCGTTCGCGGCGGCGCTTTGGCGGGGCGCTGGAGCCGATGACCTATGTGCGGGCGAGCTATGCGGAGAGGCCGCGGCAGGAGTTAGTGCGCCTCGATGGATTCGAGATTTTGAGTTCGCCGTTGTCGCAGCCGGTGGACTATGCGAGGACCGCGGCGCTGCAACTGGTGGCCGAGGTGGTGGAGGAAGTTCTGCCGGAGGGGGCTCCGGAAGATGCCGTGTTTCGGCTGGTGGTGGCTGTGCTCGAAGAGATGCAGGTGGGAAGGGTATGGATGCCGGTGACGTACTTCGCGCTTTGGATGAGCCGGCTGATGGGGTGGATGCCGGAGCTTGGGCGGTGCGTGGTTTGCGGGCTGGTACTGGATCCTAGGAGCGGGGGTGGCTCGAGCGCGTGGTATTCGGGTACGAGCGATGGGGTGACGTGCAGGGATGACCGGCGTGGGGGCAGTGTGGAGCTGCCGGCGACTTCGGTGCGGGAGGCGCAGAGAATGTTTCGCGGGACGGTGAAGGGGCTCGCCGAGGAGGAATGGCCGAAGGAGCGGACAGCGGACCTGAGGCGATTTGCGATAGAGGTGCTGGAGCGGCATATGGAGCGGAGGCTGATGAGTGCGAGGGCGCTGGGGCGGGTGTGACGTTGGGCTGATTTAGACTGATTGCGCGCTGGGGCAACGGAAAGGAAAGCGGTCTCGCTCCCGCTTAATGCCCACATCTCAGAAGCGAGATGTGGGGCATCCGGTTCCAGACCTACGTCACGCTTTCCTTCGGCGAAAGTGTGCATTTTGACATTGGGAGCGCCCAGTCTTTTCTGTATGTCATTCACTACACTTCTTTATTGATCTAGACGGAGAGAAAAATTGAAAAGGATTTCATCAGGAGTGCTAGCAGCGATGTTGTTGGCCGCCTTTCTCAGTGGTTCGGTTGCTGCACAGAGCACGGGCGAGGCGGCGTCGGATACGTTTCACAATCCGCTGCTGCCGAGCGGGCCTGATCCCTGGGTAACGTCGTATGGCGGATTTTATTTCTACATGAATACGACGGGCGGCAACCTGACCATCTGGAAGACGCGGGACATCACCGACTTGGCCCACGCGCAGAAGAAGGTAGTGTGGACGCCGCCTGCCGCGGGAGCCTACTCGCACGATATATGGGCGCCGGAGCTGCACCGGATCGATGGCAGGTGGTACATCTACTTCGCAGCGGATGCTGGGGACAATGAGTCGCACCGTATTTACGTGGTGGAGAATGCGGCGGCCGATCCTCTCGAGGGAAGCTGGACGTTCAAAGGCAAGGTCGGCGATGCGACCGACAAGTGGGCGATCGATGCGTCGGAGTTTGAAGACGGCGGGCAGAAATACCTTGTGTGGTCGGGCTGGAAGGGAGACAGTGACGGCGAGCAGAGGATCTATCTGGCCCACCTGAAGAATCCATGGACGGTGGACTCGAAGCGTGTGCTGCTGTCGTATCCGAAGTACACGTGGGAGCATGTGGGCGATCTGCCGGATCGGCCGGCAGTTCCGCATGTGGAGGTGAACGAGGGGCCGGAGATTCTGCAGCACGGGAAGGATATTTTCCTGGTGTACTCTGGCTCGGCGTGCTGGACGGACTACTACGAACTTGGAGTGGTGCGGGCGGGGGCGGGCGCGGATCTGCTGGATACGGCGTCGTGGGTGAAGTACGACCATCCCTTCTTCAAGCAGGACAGGGCGGCGGGAGTGTTTGGTCCGGGGCACAATGGGTTTTTCAAGTCGCCGGATGGAAAGGAAGACTGGATCATCTACCACGCGAATCCGGGGTCTGGGCAGGGATGCGGGGCGAGGCGGTCTCCGCGCGCACAGCGGTTTTCGTGGAATGCCGATGGATCGCCGGACTTCGGCAGGCCGGTTTCGACCGGGACGGCGTTACGGAAGCCTTCGCGGTGAAGCTGGATGCTCGCCCGGGGACTATCCTTGCGCTGTGGGGGCTGCGATGAGGTAGACCCGTTTATGTGCAGGCGGTGTCGCTGCGCGATTCGGCTCTCGGCGCGGGAGGAAGCTACGTGCAGTTCAGCGGAGTGCAGATGTGCGGGAGAGGGATGGCAGACCGCGGCGGGACAAGGTGATGAAAGGATGATGTGTATCTGGAAGGCATTTGTGATGCGAACTCGTTGTTGTCGGGGTGTGTTTTCGCTCATTCTTTGCTCCGTGCTGATGGGTCACGCTTCTATGGCATATGCACAGTATGCCGACACCCCCACGCTCCATGTTTATGCCGATACGGTTCAGTTGCCGATATTGGTGCTTGGGCCCGACCAGCGAAGCATCAAGCCCATCGCAGCCAGCAGGTTCTCCTTGAGCTTCGATGGTGGGCCGTGGTTTCGCGTCAGCCATACACGCCCGGAAGGCAATGACCCGATCTCCTTAAGCATTCTCCTTGATTTAAATGGAGGAGCAGCGTACCTGATGCCAAAGATGGAGAAGGTGTTGGGGGAGTTGGCACTCGACCAGCTCCGCGCCGGAGATCGGATTTCGATCTATGGGCTACGATGTTCGCTTATGCGGTCGGTCGAGGACGTACCCGCAGACCAGGAGACGGTTCGAAGGGGAGTGGAGGACATTTTGTCCTTAGGCAATGACGAGAAGAAAGCGGAGCAGGCCGGCAGATGTGTTCGGACGGCGGGATTGTGGGATGCGCTCGCCTTTGTGGCCAATGCCTCACGAACACAGCATGGGCAGAGGGTCATTCTCGTAGTGACAGATGGGAATGCTGAAAACGGGAAGAACAGCGCGAAGACCTTAGGGCAGGTAAAGGCGTTTGCGCAGGGCAATGGTGTGTCGGTGTTCGGTCTAGTGCAGAATGGTGCTCTCGGTTCCTATGACCTGCAACGGTGGCAAGCACAGGAAAGGTTCCGGGTGTTTTGTGAGATGACCGGGGGCATGGTTTTCGAGAGCGGCGAGTGGCAGGTGAAGAGCACGTTGAGGCGTTTTGTCACAGTACTTAGGGGAAGATACATCGTAGAGTTCCCCAGGCCATACAACATGTCTCGCGGGGCGCACAGCTTGATGGTGAAGATCGATGAGGGAGGAAATTTTTTCGTTCGCCCGGCGGGAATCTCGGTTCCCCTTCCGGACGCAGCGAAGCGATCTGATCCAATGACTGTTCCGATTGATCCTGCGAAGACGCCGGAGATGGGAAGACAGAAGACACCGGCGCCGGAACCATAGCGGCTGCGAGGGAGATGGCGGTTAGAATCGGAAGACTGCAGATAATCTCAGATCGAGAGTGCTATGACCGGGTTGGTTTCGGGTGTTTCCCCAGGGAAGAAGGCGCTGACCTTCCAGGAGCTTTTGTTTACGTTGCAGCGGTTCTGGGCGGACCGCGGGTGCGTGTTGCAGCAGCCGTACGACGTAGAGGTAGGTGCCGGGACGATGTCTCCGGACACATTCTTGCGTGTGCTGGGGCCGAAACCGGTGCGCATTGCGTATGCTCAGCCCTCGCGCAGGCCCGCGGACGGGAGATACGGGGAGAATCCGAACCGTTTGTTCCGGCATACGCAGCTCCAGGTGATCTTAAAGCCACCGCCTGTGAGGATTCAGGAGATGTACCTGGAGTCGCTGACGGCGATTGGCATCGATTTGCGCGAGCACGACATCAAGTTCGAAGAGGACAACTGGGAGTGGCCGGTCGGAGGCGCATGGGGGGTGGGCTGGCAGGTGATGCTGGATGGACTCGAGATTACGCAGTTCACGTACTTTCAGCAGTGCGGCGGGATGGATCTGGACCCGATTACGGGCGAGATCACGTATGGGCTGGAGCGGATCGCGGGGTTTCTGCAGAATGTGGATTCGATCTATGAGATTGTGTGGGCGCGGGAGCCGGCCGAGGACAGAAGGCCCGGGCGCGACGTGACGTATGGCGAGATGCGGCTGGCGGAGGAGGAGCAGTTCTCGGCGTATGGGTTCGACTATGCGGATGTCCCGAGGCTGTGGGAGCATCTGCGGCTGTATGAGGCGGAGTGCCTGGAGCTGCTGGAGCGGGGGAAGGCGGTGCTGGGCGGGGAGAGGTCGTCAGAGCTGGACGCGTTGGCGGTGACGCGGTTTCCGGTGCTGGGGGCGTATGAGCTGGCGCTGAAGTGCTCTCACCTGTTCAATCTGCTGGACGCTCGCGGAGCGATCTCGGTGACGGAGCGGGTGGGGGTGATGGCGCGGATCCGGACGCTGATTG